>DASPLH010000285.1:0-3073 GCA_035627675.1 Clostridia bacterium | reverse complement strand
GCCCGCGCTACACCGCACCACCCGCGCTACACCTCACCACCCCCATGCGGGCCAACGTCCAGTGTGGCGCGAGCTCCACACCTTCCCCACATTCGCCAACGGAGGGCGGATGTGGGGCACCAAGCTTTGTTTGGACAGCCGCGGGCGAGACGCCCGCGCTACACCGCACCGCCCGCGCTACACCGCACCGCCCGCGCTACACCGCACCGCCTGCGCTACATCGCACCACCCGCGCTACACCGCACCGTGTGGCGCGGGCGTCCCCGCCCGCGACCACTGGTGCTTCTACTTGATCGGCACCTTCCGCAGATACTCCGCGATGTCCACGTTCCACCCTAGCTTCGCCGTGATGGCATCTCGCAACATCTGCGTGGCCTCGGGTTCGCCGTGGACGAGGTGCGTAACCGCCGGCTTGCGCTTGAAGGTGCCAAGCCATTGCAGGAGTTCGGAGGTGTCCGCGTGATCGCTGAACTGCTCGAGCGCACCGACCTGGGCGCGCACGGGCACGATCTCGCCGAAAATCTTCACTTCCCTTGCGCCGTCCTTGATCTGGCGTCCGCGGGTGCCCGGAGCCTGGAATCCGATGAACAGGATGAGGTTGCGCGGGTCGGGCAGGCGATGGATAAGGTGGTGCTGGATGCGTCCGCCCATGCACATGCCGTTTGAGGACACGATGATGCTCGGATAACGCGCGTCGTTGAGTTTCTTCGACTGCTCGGCCGTGATCGCGAAGTTGAAGCCCGGCCATTCGAGCGGCGAGCCGTGGCGGGCAATGAGCTTCTTGGTCTCGTCGCTGAATTCCTCCGTGTGCTTGAGGAAGATCTTCACTGCCTCGATCGCCATCGGAGAATCGGCGCTCACCGGAATGCGCGGAATCTTGCCTTCCTCCATCAACTCCTTCAGCAGGAACAGGAACTTCTGCGTGCGCTCGACGGCAAACGCGGGCACGACGACGGTTCCGCCGCGCCTCGCCGCTTCGGTGATCATTTGGGCCATCTTCGGGCGGACATCCACATCAGGATGCTCGCGGTTGCCGTAGGTGGACTCCATCACCAGTACGTCGGCATCGATTCCCTCCTGCGGTCCCGAATAGACGACCTTGCCGGGCGCTGTCTCGGAGTCCTTCACGCGTCCGATGTCGCCGGTGAACACCAGCTTGCGGGCGCTGCCGTTGAGCTTGAGCGTGATCTCGGCCATCGCCGACCCGAGGATGTGCGCCGCGCGAACGAAGCGGAAGCTCATCGTCGGCGACAGTTCCATCGATTTGCCGAACGGTACCGGCGTGAACCGGTCGAGGCACTCGCGGGCTTCATCGAACGTGTACAGCGGCAGCGCGGGACTGTGCTTGGAGGTCTTCCGCTTGTTGTGGAAGCGCGCATCTTCTTCCTGAAGGTACCCGGAGTCGGGCAGCAGGATCGCGCAGAGATCGACCGTGGGCGGTGTCGCGTAGATGCGTCCCCGGAACCCCTCCTTGACCAGGCGCGGAATCCATCCGCTGTGGTCGAGGTGCGCGTGCGTGAGGATGACGGCTTCGATGTCCTTCGCCGCAATCGGGGTCTCTTCCCAGTTCTTGAGACGCCACTCTTTCGGTCCCTGGAACATGCCGCAGTCCACGAGCACCTGCAGGCCCGTGCGTCCCGAAAGATCACCGTTGCTGTTGACCAGATGCTTGGAACCCGTGACGGTTCCGGCTGCTCCGAGGAACTGGATATAGCTCATGCGGTCTCCTGGACGATTCCTCGCCCGCTGCCGCTGCGGTTCAAAAAGCTGCGGCGCAGGCGAACAGAAACTTGTACTCGCCCGCCAGACCCGAGGCAAGCACGGAGATGCCGGTTGGAGACGATGGCGAGGCCGCGATGGAACTACTGCGAGGCCGGTTTGAATTCGAAACGGTTGTTCGAAACCTCTGGCTCCGGGACGCTGCCGTCATTGACGACGACGCTGGTGGGGGTCTCCGGCAGGCCGATGCGCGCGACGGCTTTCGACTTCGGAGCGACCGCAATACGCGCGGAGCGCTCGCCGCTCGGGCCCCGGACGACGACGGGAACCTCTGTCCAGACATCGCCGCCGTTCTCGACCGTGATAGCCGCGACGTAGGCGGCGGGAGACTTCTCGGAGGCCGGCAGGGTCTGGCGAACGTTCGCGGTATCGACGCGCAAGTCGGGGAGACCACGGTCGCGATACACCCACGAGTCGAAGAACTCCTCGAGATTGCGCTTGCTCGCCGCCTCGAGCAACCGCTGCATGTAAGCGGGCTCACGATCATCCGCAGCGCGATAGTTGGCGATTGCAGTCTTCAGCGCGCCGGCGCCGAGCATGTCGCGCAGCATCCACCAGACGAACGCCGCCTTGGTGCGATAGAACAGCTCGTCATTGCTGGTGACGAGCGATTGCGCAACATGTTTCGACGAAGCTTCGCCCGTGCGCGAGGGCTGCGCTTCGGCCGCGGCCAGCGCGTTGACGAACTGGTTGAGGTACGCCAGCGCCGTCCTTCGTCCCTGCTGGCGCTCGCGCACCAGTGCCTGCGCGAAGGTCGCCAGGCCTTCACGAATCCAGGGGCGTGGCGAGTCGATGCTCGCCCGGGCGGCAACCCTCGCCAGTGCGACTTCCAGCGCGACACTCGGAGTCTGCTTCAGGGGCGTGAAGAGGAACGTGCCGGAATCGTACGGCAGGGCGTCCGGATTCGTGAGTTCGACGATGGTGAGTTTCTGCTTCGGGGCCCCGAACCACTCGGTTGTCGTGTTCAGCGCGCGCTCGGTGGCCAGCGCGTAATCGCGCGCCAACTGCGTGTGGCCGGCGACGTGGAGAAGCACGGCGTTCTCGCGCGGCAGCTCTACGAGGTCCGCGATGACGAAGCTCGCGTCCGCCCCCGGCTTAAGAACCGTGCGCGTGCCTGGAACGCCGGCGATCCGCAGGTCCATCGCAGACGCGGTGTGGCGCTGCTTCCAGCGAGCGATCGCGTCGAAGACCTCCGTCCCGTTGCTCAGGCTGGCGGCCTCGATGCTGACGGGATACCACGCCACGTACCCCAGCCCTCGCACGGCAGTGAATCCCGGACCGATCTGGTCCCAGT
>DASPLH010000284.1:0-3404 GCA_035627675.1 Clostridia bacterium | reverse complement strand
GGGGATAGAACATTGTGGCGTAGGTGTACGACGACTGCGTCTTCGCCATGAAGTTGTAATCGACGAACTGTCCGGTCTGGGAGTTCCACAGGTATCGATGGATTCGGGCGGCGCGCTGCTGTTGCGCTGCCCGCCAGCGCCTGGCCTCGCCCGGCTTGCCCAGCATGGTTGCGATCGCGGCAAGGTCGCCTTCGTACTTATAGAGCAGCGCGTTCAGGCACACGGGAGCGTAATGGTGCGTGTCCACCCCGAATGCGCCGAAGCGGAATGTAACGTCGAAGCCGGACTCCCGCAGCGCGCGGTCACCCTTGTAGAACTCGGCGTCGAACGCAAGATGCCGGATGCATGGTTCGCCGTTGCAGCCAGCCGGAACGCTTTCGGCTACGCGCAGGTCGTTCGGACTGGCGGGTACGAGATGCGAGGTCTGGCGGGATTTCTGGAACCAGAACGCCGCGTGCTGGTAATACTTCGGGTCGTCGTGCATCTCCGGCACGGGGCCGCTGCCGAAGTCGTAATAGCGCGAGAGTCCCGTATCGCCCGCGAGGTGCTGGCCGGTCGTCCAGAACCGGTGATCTTCGACTGCGGCGCCGTAGGCTCGCGCAAGCCATTCACGGTCGGCGCGCCCGCGCTCTTGCTCGGCGGCGTAAACGGCCAGGATCATCGACGAAAAGAACGGAGGCTGCGACCGCGTCAGGTAGTACGAACGGTTGGCGTTCAGGATCGCGCCGTAGTTTTCGATCTCGAAGGTGAAGTTGTCCACCATGCCGCGCGCAAGAGCGGTCTCGCCGCTCTCGATCAGTCCAAGGACGATGAAGTAGCTGTCCCACCCGTACATCTCGTTGAAGCGCCCGCCGGGCACAACGTAGCGGTTGGGCAAATACAGCAGGCCGTGTTGCGGGATGCGGCTGAGGTCTGCCGTCGAGGGAGTGGGTTTCGCAAAGGGAAGTGGCCGTACTTCGGTTTCGCAGCTCCGCGCGGCCGTGCGTATCCGCGAGTCGTTCCTGAGCGACTGCGGAATGTACAGGATCGACCTGCCCGGAGGAACCTTGGGATCGACCAGCGCTTCGCAACTCAGTGGATCGCGAGTGAGTGTTTTCCAGGTATCGGCGATATACGCCCGTATGTCGCGCGACGGCGCCGGTGCGGCTGCCGTGCCCTGGGCGGTGGCGAAGCTCGCGGCGAAAACCACCGTGGCGACGATCGCGATGAACTTCGAGGCTACGAGCAAAGAGGCTCCCTCCGGCACGGCCATTTCTGGCAGAACTCACGCCTTGAGATGATAAAAGGCGCCGAGCACGGTACCGAAGAGGACGTGTGTGATCAAGGTTGCAATGGGGGTCTGCGGTCCGTAGTTCAGTCCCATGAAGCCCGGCGGCTCGAAGAAGCGTGTCGCGGTAGATCCGTGCTGCTCGCTGGCCATTCGCGGGTGGAAGCTCGGGAAGATCGGCAGCACAACTACCAGCAGAAAGAGCGCGTGCGTCAGGCCGATCAGTGCTCCAATCCACCAGTTCGCCCTGCCAAGCGATTCCATGATGAGTACGTAGCCGAGCGACAGGACCCAGCCGTTCACGAAGTGGACCAGCGCCCCGTAGAGCTTTGCTTTGTCGCGGTCTGCGGTGAACATCGTGCCGACGATCAGCGGGAAGCTCATGCGGGTCAACCGCAGTCCCTGGCTGATGCCCTGTGCCGTCGTCAGGACCGTGGTGGCCACCAGTCCCCAAAGGATCCAGCTTTCAACGTTCATGTCCCCGTCCTGCTTCGATGGCTTGATGGCGGTGCGCCAGGGACTCCATGCCCGTCAGTCGCTCGTTCAGCGTGATCGCCGCGTTGATCATGCCGACGTGCGTGAAAGCCTGCGGAAAATTTCCCAGCGCTTCGCCCGAGTGCGGGTCGATCTCCTCCGCATACAGCCCCAGGTCGTTGGCGTATTCGAGGAGTCCTTCGAAGAAAGAGGATGCATGCTCGACACTGCTGCCGCCCAGGGCGAGGTAGTCGGCCTCCCAGAAGCAGCAGATGCCAAAGGCACCTTCCGGCGGATCGATGCGATACCGGTAAAGAAGGTTCTTGCCGGCGCGCAGGCGGGCCACGATGCGCTGGTACGTCTGCTGCATGCGCTCGGAATCGGCCGCCTCGAACCCGTACCAGGCGAAGAGCAGCAGGCTCGCATCCATGTGATGGCCCCGTAGCGTGCTGGCGTAGGAGCGCAGCTCAGGACTCCATGCCCTGTTCACGATCTGCTGGCGTATCTCCTCGCGAACTCTTCGAAATAGTGCAGCGTCGCGCTTCTCCAGCTTTTGCGCCTCGCAGAGGTCGAGCACGCGGTCGAGCGCAGTCCAGCAAAGCAGGCGGGAGTGGGTGTGATGTCTTGGCGTGCCGCGTGGCTCCCATATGCCGTGGTCCGGCCGATTCCAGTTTTCGCAGACGTAGCGCGCCACCCCATGCACCGCGCGCCGCGAAGGCCCGTCGAGCTCGCCTCCAGATGCGATGAACTGCGCTACCGAGTCCATGACCTCGCCGTAAACGTCCAATTGCAGTTGATCGGCAGCGGCGTTCCCTATGCGGACCGGACGCGAGGAACCCCAACCCTCGAGGTGGTGCAGCTCGCGCTCAGGCCCCGGCTGCCTTCCGAAGACGTCATAGAGAACGTTGAGCTGCGGAAGCGTGAGATCGGTGGTCGTCAGCATCCACCCGATGAACGCATCGGCTTCGTCGCGGAAGCCGAGCCCAAGCAATGCGCGGGTGGTAAGAGAGGCGTCCCGCAACCAGCAGTACCGGTAGTCCCAGTTCAGGGGGCCTCCGATGATCTCCGGCAGAGACGTAGTGGGGGCGGCGATGACTGCGCCCGACGGCGCGTAAATCATCGACTTCAACGCGAGCGCGCTGCGGAGGACTTGCTCGCGCCACGGGCCATCGTACGTACACCTCGCGCTCCAGGCACGCCACCACGCAATTGTTTCGTCGAGCCTGCGCTGCGCCATGTCGCCCAGCGGAGGGATCACGCCCGGTGACTCATCGTTGTACGAAAGAGAGAACCAGGCCGTTTCTCCCGCATGCAGACGGAAGTCACTGAAAGCATCGCACCCGCGAACGTCCTGCCGCTGGGTGCTGCGCAACCAACTCTCCCCGCGGTTGCAGCCGAATTCAATGCCGAAGGCGTTGCGGTCCCGCAGGCGCGGCCTGCACGTTGCGTAGCCGGTTCGCGCAAGGAACTCGGACTCGATCTCCACTTCGCCTTCCGTGCATTCCAATCTCCGCAGGATTTCGTGGTCCGCGTGGAAGAGATCCCGGTCCTCATGAGGAGCCGAGACGACCATGCAGTCGGTCAGCACACACCGTCCGCCACGCGCGCGAAACTCTGTCTCGAGTACGTTCGTCCCTTCCACGTACGACCGCCGGGTGTCGAT
>DASPLH010000283.1:0-7282 GCA_035627675.1 Clostridia bacterium | reverse complement strand
TGGTATTCTGGAGTGAAGACCTTCCTTTTGGAGCATATCTTGGCCGGTACATTCGTTACCCCGACCGCTGACTACAAAGTCGCCGATTCTTCTCTGGCCGAATGGGGCCGCAAAGAGATCTCGATTGCCGAGCATGAGATGCCCGGCTTGATGTCCATCCGCCAGAAGTACGCCAAGGAAAAGCCCCTGGCCGGCGTGCGCATCACGGGCTCGTTGCACATGACGATTCAGACCGCGGTTCTGATCGAGACACTCGTGGACCTCGGCGCCAGCGTACGTTGGGCCAGCTGCAACATCTTCTCCACGCAGGACCATGCGGCGGCGGCCATTGCCGTAACAGGCGTCCCCGTGTTCGCCTGGAAGGGCGAGACTCTGGAGGAGTACTGGTGGTGCACATACCAGGCGATCAGCCATCCGAACGGCAAGGGGCCGCAACTGGTCGTTGATGACGGCGGCGACGTCACCCTGCTCATCCACAAGGGCTACGAGCTGGAGAACGGCAGCGATTGGGTCAACAGCCCGTCGGAGTCGGAAGAAGAGCAGGTCATCAAGAGCCTCCTGAAGAAGGTGCACGCGGAGAACCCGCGCCGCTGGCACGAACTCGTTGCCGAGTGGAAGGGCGTGTCCGAAGAGACGACGACCGGCGTGCATCGCCTCTACCGCATGCAGCAGGACGGCAAGCTGCTGGTTCCGGCGATCAACGTCAACGACTCGGTAACGAAATCGAAATTCGACAATCTGTACGGCTGTCGCGAGTCGCTCGCGGACGGCATCAAGCGGGCCACCGACGTGATGGTCGCGGGCAAGGTGGCCGTCATCTGCGGCTACGGCGACGTCGGCAAGGGGTCGGCGCACTCGCTGCGCGGCATGGGCGCGCGTGTCATCGTCACGGAGATCGATCCGATCAACGCCCTGCAGGCGGCGATGGAAGGCTTCCAGGTGGCCACGATTGAGGACACGCTCGGGACGGGCGACATCTACGTGACCTGCACCGGCAACGTGGACATCATCACGCTCGAGCACATGGCCAACATGAAAGACCAGGCGATCGTGTGCAACATCGGCCACTTCGACAACGAGATTCAAGTTGATCGATTGATGAAGGCCGCCGAGCGCACGAACATCAAGCCGCAGGTGGACAAGTACACGTTCCCCGGCGGGAACAGCATCTTCCTGCTCGCCGAAGGCCGTTTGGTGAATCTGGGCTGCGCGACGGGGCACCCGAGCTTCGTCATGTCGAACAGCTTCTCAAACCAGACGCTGGCGCAGATCGATCTTTGGAAGAACCGCGACAGCTACAAGGTCGGCGTGTACACGCTGCCGAAGAAGCTGGACGAGGAAGTGGCGCGCCTGCACCTCGAGAAGATCGGCGCCAAGCTCACCGTGCTCTCCAAGAAGCAGGCCGATTACATCGGCGTGCCGGTGGAAGGTCCTTACAAGAGCGACACGTACCGCTACTAGCGACGTTGTTGTTCCAGATTCGAGAGGCGCTCTCAACGAGAGCGCCTCTTTCGCTTTGCGTGCCCGCTAACGTATCTCTACCGGTCGGTGATCGAAGACGCTGAGGTTCGCTGAAAGGTCTCTGCGTGCATCGAACTTCTCCTTGGTCACGGGGAAGGACACGATCACCGTTCCGGAGAGTTCCTGTCCCGGCGCCAGCCTGGTTTCGCGGGCGATACCTTGCGTCACATGTTGAGCCAGTTCCGGATACGCCTGCACATAACGCGGGAAGTCCGCCACGGACGCCCCATCGTCGGTGTGCTCGCCGTCGTCGCTGTTGAGCGTGACGGAGACGGACCGGAGCGTGATCGGCTTGTCGTGAACGTTCTTGAAAGTCACATTCACAGCCGCCAGGACCGTGTTCTGCCTCGGGACCGTGACGGCGTAAGCGTTGTCGATCTTGCCCGATACGACGGGTTTCGCCCGGAAGACGTATGCCGCGACGCCGATTGCCACGGCCACCAGCACGAGCGCGATCGCCACGGGAGCGACGCTCGGCATCGTGTGCCTGGCGTCGTCCAGCTCTTCTGTCATGGGGACGTGCCCGGCATCGTATTCCGGGTCTCTCTTCGGGTTTGCGCTGCCCATAGCTCCTCCTCACTACATCTGAGATGCAGAGTCGCGGGGCCCGGTGTACGGCAGAGCTTACACCCGGGAGACGGCTTTGCGGAACTGATCCAGCGGTAAGGCGTTCAGGATGTCCGTTTTGGTCAGCCACGCTCGCCGGGCCTGGAGAATGCCGTACTTGAGCTTCTCGAAGTGTGTCGTGTGGTGCGCGTCCGTGTTGATCACGATCCTGACGCCGCGCTCGCGGGCCATCCTGAGGTGGAGATCGCAGAGGTCGAGCCGGTCGGGGTAGGCGTTCAACTCCATGGCAACGTTGTTCGCCGCCGCCGCCTTCAGCACGGCATCCATGTCGAACTGGTAAGCGTCGCGCCGGAGCAGAATTCGCCCTGTGGGATGGCCCAGCGCCGTGACGTGCGGATGTGAGACGGCGCGCAGCAGGCGGTCGGTCATTTTCGCGGGTTCCTGGTTGAAAGCCGAGTGGACGCTGGCAATGACGACATCCATTCCGGCCAGAACGGATTCGCTCAGGTCCAGCTCTCCGTCGCCGAGGATGTCTACTTCGATTCCGGCCATGATCTCGATACCTTCGATCTGCTCGTTGCAGCGTCGAATGCGCTTGAGGTGCTTCTCGGCGCGCTCATCGTCGAGCCCGTTGGCGAAGGCGAGATTCTTGGAGTGATCGGTGATCGCGATGTACTTGTATCCGCGCTCGCGGGCGGCGAGGGCCATTTCCTCGATCGTGCAACGGCCGTCGGTTTCGACCGTATGCATGTGGACTTCGCCCTGGATGTCCTCAACCTTGATGAGGTCGGGTATTTCGTTGCGTTGCGCCAATTCGAATTCACCGCAGCTCTCGCGCATCTCCGGCGGAATCCACGCCAGCCCGAGCTTGCCGTATATCTCCTCTTCGGACGCGCCGGCCACTCGCTCGTTGCTCTCCAAGGTGAAGAGGCCGTACTCGCTGAGGGTGAGGCCCATCTTCAGCGCGCGCTGGCGGAGAGCGACGTTGTGCGACTTCGAACCTGTGAAGTACTGAAGCGCCGCCCCGTACGACTCAGGCGGCAGGATGCGCACGTCCACCTGCATGCCGCTGCGCAGCTTGATGCTCACCTTGTTGTCGCCCTTGGCGAGGACATCGAGAATGCCGGGGAAGTTCACGATGCGCTCGATCGTGGCGTCGCGCTGACTCTGCTGCTGGCAACACGGACCGGTGATGAGGATGTCGAGGTCGCCGACCGTCTCGCGTCCGCGGCGCAGGGAACCGGCGGGCGTGATCTTCTCCACGCCTTCGAGACCCGCGAGATGCGAGACGAGCCGCTCGGCGATGCGATCAGCTTCGTCGAGCAGGAAGCGTCCGGAGATAGAACGGTAGGCCTCGATGGATTTGAGGATCTTTTCTTCCGTCCTGGCGCTCAGCCGCGGGAGGGTGCGAAGCTTGCCTTCGCGCGCCAGTTGGGCGACTCCGTCCAGGTCGGAAACCTGGAAAGCCGACCAGATCATGGAGATCGTCTTGGGTCCCAGCCCCTGGATCTTCAGCAGCTCGAGCATCGTCGGCCGATATTTCTCGAGCAACTGCTCGTGCAGCTTCAGGCGTCCTTCGCGGAACAGCTCCTGGATGTTCGCGACCATGCCCTTGCCGATTCCGGGGATGGCGAGCATGGCCTTCTGGTCGTCCACGATCTCCGAAATGCGCTCGGGCCAGCCCTCGATGGATTCGGCTGCGTTCCTGTACGAGCGGATGCGGAAACCGTCTTCTCCGGCGACCTCCATCAGGTCGGCGGTCTCATACAGCACGTTGGCAATGGCCTTGTTGTCCACGGCAGGGATTGTAAACTTCCTGCGCGTACAATGAACGGTTCACCCGAACCATATGCGTGATTTCGACAGCCTGTCTGAACGAGAAATTCTGGCGCTCGCTATTTCCCTGGAGGAAGAAGACGAGCGCATCTACGCGGATTTCGCCGAGGGACTGCGCGAGAACTACCCGGCCTCGGCAGAGGTGTTCGAGGGTATGCGGGAGGAGGAGACGGAGCACCGCCGCCGCCTGCTGGACCTCTACCGCGTGAAGTTCGGAGACCACATCCCGCTGATCCGCCGCAACGACGTGAAGGGCTTCGTGAACCGGCGTCCGATATGGCTGGTGCGGCCGCTCGGGCTGGACACGGTCCGCTCGCAGGCGAGCGCGATGGAGATCGAGATTCGCAATTTCTATCGCCGCGCGGCCCGGCGGGCGCAGGATGCCGGCGTCCGCCAGCTTCTCGACGACCTCGCGACGGAAGAGGTCTCGCACGCCAACCGTGCCGAGGCACTGGGCAAGGAAAAGCTGACGGCCGACGCGCGGCAGAGCGAAGACGAAGCAAGCCGCCGGCTGTTTGTGCTCCAGGTGGTGCAGCCGGGACTGGCCGGCCTCATGGATGGCTCGGTCTCCACGCTTGCGCCACTGTTCGCCGCCGCCTTCGCCACAAAGAACAGCCACGACGCGTTGCTGGTGGGACTGGCGGCCTCGATCGGAGCGGGCATCAGCATGGGCTTCGCCGAAGCGCTGTCGGACGATGGCAGCCTCACTGGCCGCGGACATCCGTGGCTGCGAGGATTCATTTGCGGGTTGATGACGACCCTGGGAGGCGTGGGACACACGCTGCCCTACCTGATCCCCAGCTTCGGAATCGCTACGGTGATCGCCGTTGTGGTCGTGGTGCTCGAACTCGCCGTCATCTCCTACATCCGCTACCGGTACATGGACACTCCACCGCTTTCGGCTGCGGCGCAGGTGATGGTGGGCGGGGCACTGGTCTTTCTCGCAGGCATCCTGATAGGAAGCGCGTGAGGCCACATGGAAGACTGCATTCTGGTCACTGGCGGTGCGGGATTCATCGGGTCCAACTTCATACTGGATTGGCTCCAGCGTGAAGAGGCCAGCATCGTCAATCTCGACAAGCTGACGTACGCGGCGAATCCACTCACGGTGAGGGAACTCGAGCAGAACGAGCGCTACAAGCTGGTTCGCGCGGATGTGTGTGACGAGCACGCGGTCGTTGACGTGCTGACGCGCGAGCGACCGCGGGCGGTCGTGCACTTCGCGGCCGAGACGCATGTCGATCGTTCGCTGCATTTTCCAAAGGCCTTCCTGGAGACGAACGTCACGGGGACGCACACTCTGCTGCTGGCAACATTGAGGTACTGGCAGGCGCTGACTCAAGGCCAGCGCGACGGGTTCCGGTTCGTCCACATCTCGACCGACGAGGTGTATGGCTCACTCGCCATGGACGACCTCCCTGTACGGGAGAACGCCCCGTACGCGCCGTCAAGTCCGTACTCGGCGACGAAGGCGGCTGCAGACCAACTGGTCGGCAGTTTCTACCGGACGTACTCTCTACCGGTAGTGACTGTGGTCCCGTCCAACAATTTTGGCCCGCGGCAGTTTCCAGAGAAGCTCATTCCATTGATGATCCGGAATGCGCTGAGGGGTGAGTGTCTGCCGATCTACGGTAGCGGATTGAATGTGCGCGACTGGATCTACGTTGGAGACCAATGCGCGGCGGTCCGGGTTGTAGCGGCTCGGGGCAGGGCGGGTGAGCGCTACCACGTTGGCGGCGGGAACCAGATCGCGAACCTCGATCTCGTGCGCGAGCTCTGTGCGGTCCTGGACGAGCTTCGTCCGACGTCGAGGCCGGGCGGGTATGCGTCGCTGATCGCGTTCGTGGAGGACCGCCCCGCGCATGACCTGCGTTATGCGCTGGACTGCTTGAAGATCGCCGACGAGCTGGGATGGCGGCCAGAGCATGACTTCCGCACAGCCCTGAGAACGACTGTCCGTTGGTATCTGGATCGCGAAGAATGGCTCGCCCAGGTGGACTCGGAGACCTATCGGAACTGGCTCGCGACCAACTACCCAGTGGACCGCTACCGCCTCCAGAATGGATGAGGGGTGGGTTGTAAGTCCCCGGACATTAACCACTTACTTGATGGCTGACGCCAGCACCATGAGGGCTGTGAACTTGATTTCCTCTCCGTCGTAGTAGGGCTTCATCGCTTCACATACCGCCTGTTCCACCTTGTCGCGCTGCTCCTCCGGTACGGACTGCATGAGGGGCTTGAAGGGCGCGGTCACGTCCTGGAAATATCCCCAGACATCGTTCGGCGGTCCCGGCCATGTCCAGGGCAAGGTTTCGAGGCGGGCCTCGGCCTGCACAAACCCCGCCTGCTCGAGTTGGCGCGCGAGTTCCGCCGGGTCGCTGAATTTGAACATTGCCGCTCCCGAGGCGGGAAGCTCTGCAACGCCAAGCTCCTTCATCAACGTGCCGATGGTGGTGGTGAAGTACGGCTGGAAGAACGGTCCCCAGGCGAGGAATGACGCGCGTCCGCCGGGCCTTAGCACGCGGTAAATCTCCCGGAAGGCTCTTGCCGGATCGGCGAAGAACATGATCCCCAGCCGCGAAGTCACGCGGTCGAACGAGCGGTCAGGGAACTGGAGCGCGTGCACGTCGGCCGGCTGGAATTCGATATTGGTAAGCCCGCGCTGCTGAGCGCGTTCTGCCGCGATCTTCAAGGGCTGGGTGGAGATGTCGGTGGCGACCACGCGCCCACGGTTTCCCATCAGGGTGGCGATCGAAATAGCCGGCTCGCCAGTGCCGCTGGCAACGTCGAGACACGTGAGGCCGGGCTCGATTTGGGCTTCCGCGACGATTGCCTCGGTTGCGGCGCGGCCCATGGCAGCCGACTGCTGCCGCCACTGCCGGCTGGCCTGAACGCGCGCGAAGTGGTCCCAATCCGGTCGATGAGGCTGATTCATGTCTTGCATGTTCGTCGTCGCAGCCCGGCGAGCAAATGACTTAAGTCTCGGCTGCCGCCCCTCTATACTACGGATCGTGTCTGCCTCACGCGACCTCTACCGCGGACGAATCGCGCCTTCGCCCACCGGATATCTCCACCTCGGGCACGCGCGGACGTTTTGGACGGCCCACGAGCGGGCGCGCGCGGCCGGCGGTGTTCTGGTCTTTCGCAACGAAGACCTCGATCCCCATCGTTCACGCGCGGAGTATGCAGGTGCGATGCTGGAAGACCTGCGCTGGCTCGGAATCGAGTGGCAGGAAGGCCCGGACATCGGCGGGCCCTTCGCTCCGTACGAACAGAGCCGGCGGCGGGCACACTATCTGCGCGCGTGGCGCGAACTTGTCAGCGGCGGGTACATCTACCCGTGCCGTTGCTCGCGCAA
>DASPLH010000282.1:0-2305 GCA_035627675.1 Clostridia bacterium | reverse complement strand
CCTGGTGATGATCGTGCTGATCTGGGCCGCGGTGCCCGTGCTCCCGATCATCGGCATCGCACCGGCCGTCACCGGGCTGACCGGGCCGTTCCTGCGCGCACTGGCCTGGAGCCTGCCACCGCTGCTGCTCTTCTTCGGCCTGCGCCGATATCTCCAGGCGATGCACCTGGTGCGGATCATCCCCTTCGCGCTGATCTCGGCGAACCTCGTGAATTTCGGGTTCAACTACGCGCTGATTTACGGACGCTTCGGGCTCCCCGCCATGGGTCCCGAAGGCTCGGGCTGGTCCACGACCATCTCGCGAACGTACATGCTGGGCGTGCTCGTGTTGTACACGCTGGCGCAGAACCGCAAGCGCAACTTCCGCATTGCGCGCTTCATGTGGCCGCTGCACTGCGAGCGCATCCGGGAAATCGTGAAGCTGGGCATTCCGGCGGCCGCACAGATCGGCCTGGAAGTTGGGGCGTTTGCCGCCAGCACGCTGATCGCCGGGCGACTCGGCGCCGTCATCGTCTCCGGGCACCAGATCGCAATCTCCATGGCTTCGCTGACCTTCATGGTTCCTCTCGGAATCGCTTCAGCGACGGCCGTCCGGGTAGGCAACGCCGTGGGACGGCGAGACCCGGAAGGCGCAAACGCTGCGGGGTGGACCGGCGTGGGCGTGAGCGCGGCCTTCATGTCGATGGCAGCCGTGGTTTTCTGGACCTTGCCGCATCCGATCGCCTCGATCTTCACGCGCGACCCGCAAGTGCTGTCCCTGGCGGTTTCGCTGCTGCTGATTGCCGCCGTGTTCCAGTTCTTCGACGGAGTGCAGGTAACGGCCATCGGCGCACTGCGCGGCTCGGGAGATACTCGCACGGCGATGCTGACCAACATCGTTGGCTGGTGGGTGGTAGGACTTCCGCTCGGGGCCTACCTCTGCTTTGTGCGCGGCTGGGGCGCCAAGGGCATCTGGATTGGACTGTGCACGGGGTTGATCCTGATCGGCTGCATCCTGGCCGTGGCGTGGCGGCGACGCGTGCACTGGATGCGGATGGCCACGGCAGAAGAACTCGAAGAGCCCACGGCTCCTGAACTGATCTGAGTTATTCGCCTGCGGCGACCCTAGGCAGTGACTTGCGACGGGGGCAGTTCGTGTTGCCTACTGCTGTAGGCGGAACGTCGATGCCTCTTCATATAGGAATTGTTGCCGGCAGCGCCGAAGGCGCTGCGCTTTGCTACCGCACGATCTGTGCGGAGGCTCCCGCGTTGCTGGGCCGGCACGCGCACCCGGAAATCTCCATGCACACGCATCCGCTCGCGGCCTACATGGAGCGGATCTATCGCGACGACTGGGCAGGCGTGGCCGAACTGATGCTGTCGTCGGCCAACAAGCTGAAGGCCTGCGGCGCGGACTTCCTTCTCTCGCCAGACAACACCATCCACCGCGCGTTCGCGGAGGTGGAGAAACGCTCGCCGCTACCCTGGCTGCATATCGTGGAAGAGGTCGCCAAAGAAGCTGGCGAGCGCGGCTTCCGCCGGCTGGCCATCACCGGAACGAAGTACACGATGGAAGGCCCGGTCTATCCCGAGGTCCTGTCGCGTCACGCCATCGAGTTCCGCGTCCCTTCCCCGCTCGACCGCGGACGCATCGACCAGATCATCTTCGACGAACTGGTCAACGGCGTCTTCCGCGCCGAGTCGCTCGGGTTCTTCCGGCAGGTGATCGATCGTCTGAAGTCCGAGGGCTGCGACGCCGTGGTGCTTGGCTGCACGGAGATTCCGCTGCTGATCTCTCCCGAACAGTCGCCGCTGCCCGTGCTGGACTCGACACGGATTCTCGCCCGCGCGGCGCTGAAGCGCGCCACCGAACAGCACGCGACTGCCTGACGTGTTCAGGCCTCGGTCGCTTCGCGGCCTCGGGCTGGAACTGTCTTGCCGCCCTTACCCAGGGCTTATGCGCTGCGCGCAATGCCCTGGGCTAAAAGCAGGCGCGGCTTCGCTTCGCTCAGACGCTCATTCTTCAGAGTAATCGGGATGATCCCACATTCGCCAACAGCGGGCGGATGTGGGGCACCGGTTCGTGACTACGCCACTCGCGACTTCGCGACTCGTGACGCGCGACATGAGCTTCCGACACTCCGCAGATGTGGTGCACCCGAGGCATCACTCATCCCACATTCGCCAACAGAAGGCGGATGTGGGGCACCAGCTCCTATGAGAACCGGACTTCGGGTGTGGAGGCCAGCAGCGTGCGCGTGTACTCGTGCCTGGGGGCGGTGGTGATCTGCTCGGTCGTGCCCAGCTCTACGAGTTCGCCACGATA
>DASPLH010000281.1:0-9143 GCA_035627675.1 Clostridia bacterium | reverse complement strand
CGGCCTCGCTTCGCTCGGGCAGTTCATACATGTGGAACAATCGATGCGTTGGACGTACACTGCCGGCGTGGAGAGCGAGACACCCAAGTCGAGATACGAACGGAATCTGCCCGAGTGGATGGATGTGGTTTGGTGGGGCGTCTCGCCTTTCGCTCTGTTGTTTTCTGGTCGAATTGCGTGGGAGTTGACTGTATTGACTTGGACGCGAGGTCCGCAAGCGGTCGGGTTCGCCTTGTTTCACGGCTACGCGGGTTTTGCCATTCTTGGACTGATCTCTTCTTACATCCTGATGCTGTGGTTGTGTATCGCGCTTCTGTTCTGGATCATCCGACGTAAGCGAATGACCCGCCCAGAACTCGTGATGCTCGCCTGCGCGATGCTTGTAGCTGTAGTACTTTTGATCCCCCATTGATTTAGAAAGCTAGTCTTATGAACGGCAATAGCGACGTAATGCGCATACCGCTGGCGCGGCCGCAGTCTTACTGGCCGCTCCTACTGCTCATTGCCGTTCCGGTGTTCTTGATACTCACACTGCTCACTCTGCGTCATTGGCGAGAGAATGGTTCGCCTCTCATTGCGGTGCTCGTCCTGCTGCCGAGCGCTGGTATCGTGTTCTGGCTTTGGCGGCAAAAGTGGGACTTGCGCGACTGGAGCACCGTGCCGATCCTGGAGATCCGTGGCGGACGCCTCACCGCCCTTCCGGCACCGGCATACAACTTCGGACTCGACAAAGCCGAAGTGGCGTTTTCGCCCGGCTCGCGGCTGGAGTGCCGAATCGAGACCGGCGATGCCTTCTTTGACAATGATCGTGCTCAGCAGCTGCGGACTACGCTTTGGATGGTCGAGTCGAGCGGCGTGCATACGATGCTGCCCGGCGACTTCAGCGGCGTCGACCCGACAATCGCAGTGGCAAACCTCAGTCGCGCGGCGGGAATCGAACTCCGCATCGTGCGCGTCTATGACGGCCAGCATGGAGAGCACGAAGAAACCGACGTCACGGCCGAGGCACTCTCGCGGCGCCGCTGGCCAGCCCTCAAGCTTCTTGCAGGTTCATCCAGTCTTTGGCTGGGATGCCTGGCCGGTGCATCCGTTCGCAGCATCGGCCTGACGGCAGCGATCGGCATCGCGGCGTTCGCGCTGATCGCTTCATTCGAACTCCTACACAGCGATTCGAAACGCGCGAGAGTAATACTCCTCGCGACGACGCTGCCGAGCTATGCGGTGGGCTATGTGCTGGCTGTGATCCTGGCCCGGAGCATGGTGGTTCGATGAACTGGAAGGGCATCACGCTGGTCAGGGTTGCGTAGCTCCGAGGATTGCGTCCGGATAGTAGCCCTTCGGGGCTCGCCGCCCAGCCGAGGGCGGCTGGGCCTACATGACCGTCTGAACGGTGCGATAATCCCGCCGGAGGAGTGCATATGGCGCGATTCGTCGATGGTGCTTATGAGCCCGAACCAGCCGACGTCTCCGTTCGCGTTAGTCGTGCCGGAAGAATTCGTGGGCTCTGCTGTGGTTGCATTGATCACTCGCCGGGGGTACATCACAGGTGCCGGTCCAAATGAGTTGCATGGCTACCGCACGATTCGCGCGTGGTTACCGGCATCCGAGTACGCTTCCTTTGTCGAGTCGCTAGCCTCTGAGACGCGAGGGCGCGGCGCGGTCGAACGCGAAGATCGCTAGCCGTGTCAACCCCTACCACGCGCGTCATCTCGCACAACTCCCTCATTCCAAGCCAAATCCAGTTCTTCATCCCATGAGCGCTTCACCCCACCCAACTTGCTATGCTGGATGTAGGGACCTTTGCATCGCCATGACGCGACTGCGCGACTTCGCGACCCCGCGACTTCGCGACCGGCACGAAGCCACTCCTAAGTTCCTGCTCTTTCAAATATCTGCGGCCAAATATTTCAAAACCAGAGACTTACGCGATGCCTATCCTGGCAAGTTGCTGATTGCAAAGAATCGCCCACCAAGACCGGGGTGGGGAGGGGTAACTCCGGCATCGACATCCAGAGTCAGACCGCTCCTGCCGCTCATCTATGCCACGCATAGGAGACGAGCAGTATGGCTCTCCGTCCTGCCCCTAAGCGGACCGCGCACGACAACGTGCCCCGGCGTGAGGAGGTTCGTTACCTCCTGACCGTGCTCGAAGCTGCGCAGAAGATCAGTTCGACCTCCGACCTCGAAACCCTGCTGGACAAGATCGTCAACGAGATCGCGCCGGTCTTCGGCTGCATGCAGTGCTTTGTCTGGCTGTGCGAGGACGCGAGCGGCGACCTTGTGCTCGCCGGCGCTCCACCTGCGAAAGGCTATACAAAGGGCACGCGTCTGCGGATCGGGCGCGAAGGGCTTGTTGGGCACGTGGCCGCCACCGGCCGCATGCGGTACACGCCCGACGTGCGGCGAGACCCGCTGTACGTGGATGCTTCGCGACGGTTCGACACGCGCTCCGAGTTGGACCTGCCGCTGATCTGCAACAACCGGGTCATCGGCGTGCTGAACACGGAGAGCAAGTACGTGGACGGATTCGACGTCCGCCAGCGCTCGGCGCTCAAGAGGCTTGCCGACTACACCGCCACAGCCGTGGAGAACGCGCGGGCCTCGACGCGCGATCAGGCCGAGAAGCAGGAGGCCCGCGAACTCCAGATGCGGCTGCTGCCAAAGGGGCCGCTGGTGGCCGGAAGCTTCGAGCTCCAAGGACGCTGCGTGCCTTCCGGCGTGGTCGGCGGAGACTGGTTCGACTACTTCGCGATCGGCAGCGACCGCGTGGCCGTCGCGCTGGCCGACGTTGCGGGCAAGGGACTGGCGGCGGCGCTGCTGATGTCCTCGAGCAGGATGCTGTTGCGCGCGTGCATGGCGCAGACCTCGAGGCCAAGCGAAGTGCTGAAGATGATGAACCGCTTCCTCGTGGACGACCTGCCACCGGCGCGCTTCGTCACGCTGGTGTTCGGAGTGCTGGACCTCCGCACCGGAGAGTTCATGTTCGCCAACGCCGGGCATCCGGAGCCGCTGCTGATCTCCGACAGTCAGACATTCCTGCGCACACAGCGGGGCCTGCCGCTTGGGATGCGCGAGAGCGAATACGACGACTACTCGGTGACGCTCACGCCCGGCTCGCGGCTGCTGTTCTACTCCGACGGCATTTGGGAGGCGAGCAACAGCGCCGAGGACGAGTTCGGCGCCGCCCACCTGCTGGAGGCCTCGGCGCAGGAGTGGGCCACGCCCGACTCGCTGCTGGAATCGGTGTTCGCCTTCACCGGGTGCCGGGCATTGAAAGACGACGCAACAGCAGTGATGCTCCGCGCAGCGTGACCGGAGTCGAACCTCGATGGCGCACTCCAGATAGCTAACGCAGTGACGAGCATCGATTCATTCCGAATGAAACGTTGTGTTTCCTAATTAGAGTCAGGGACTGAAGTAACATTCCCCATCGTCGATGTCAGGTTATAGTCCATGGACAGAGGACTACCTACATGAATCGGTGTTGGATTACATCGCCTTGGGGTTGGCGCTGTTCGGCTCGGCTTGTGGTGGAAACGGCGCTCCTGCGGACAACGAGCGGCCTATTCGAGATGGAAACGTTCTGTACACGAACGTGACGGGCGGCTGGGTCTTCAAGACATCTTCCACGGGCAGCTCGACCACTCCGAGCCGGATTCAAGAGATCTTCGCGTACCTCGATAACTCCTCGACGAATAGCGGCGGAAAGACGATCGCCGGTGTGGTGCACGTCATCGGCTGCATGGACGTTTCGTCCGGCTCGGTGATGACCGACGTCCCTGTGCGCGGTACCCTCGACCTGAGCGGCAACGCGAAGCTGACGTCCGATCCGGTGCAGGGCAACGTGTTCGAGTTCACGATGCAGTTCTCCTCGTCGCGAGCGACGGGCACCTACACGGTGAGCGGCAACGGATGTGCGAGTGGGGCGGCAGGCGGCCTGACGGACGGAGTTAAGGCCGCACGCCTGACGGGCACGTGGAAAGGCTATGTCAACGTCGAAACGGCACCGATGCTGAAGTTCAAGACGGATTTCGCGCAGACGAACTCGCCGGACGCGAAAGGTTATTACCACCTCTCGGGAACAATGGACTTCTTTGACGATCCCTGTTTCTCGCGCGCAACGGTCGATCCCGAGAACACCTGGGTGGCGGGCGGCGGCTATCTGGCTAAGCTGACTACGTCGAACGGCGACATCTGGCTAAGCGGAGTGCTGCACGAGCCTGTGTCCAACGCTCAGAACGACTTCGGCTACCAGGTGGCGGGTGGAAGCTGTAATGGAGTGAGCAACTGGGGCATCATGTTGCACGACTGATCCCGCCAGTCGGTTCGACGGCCCCCGGCTCTTGCCCGGGGGCTTTGTGCTTCTTGCCTTGTGATCTCTGCATTGTTCGGTTCGCACCCTTGATTGTGAGGTCCATCACAGCCCGTGTGTAACAGCCGGGGCTGTAATGGGATGTACTGGTCGTTTCGGCTTTTGCAGGCGTTCCGGCCTGTACGGCAGGTGGCGTAGGGCGTGGGGCTCGAAGCCGCAATTCCGGCCCACCTCAGAATCGAGAGTAGGGATGAACAGACCCAAAGTCACAATCGACGGTAACGAAGCGGCCGCATATGTGGCCCACAAGATCAACGAAGTCATAGCGATTTATCCCATCACTCCGTCGTCTCCGATGGGCGAGTGGTCGGACCAGTGGTCTTCGGAAGGGAAGCCGAACATCTGGGGCACCGTGCCGCAGGTGATCGAAATGCAGAGCGAGGCCGGCGCCGCCGGAGCGCTCCATGGCGCGTTGCAGGGCGGAGCCCTGGCGACGACCTTCACGTCGGCCCAGGGCCTGCTGCTGATGATCCCCAACATGTATAAGATCGCGGGCGAGCTGACGGCCAGCGTGATGCATGTCGCAGCCCGATCCATCGCCGCGCAGGCGCTGTCGATTTTCGGCGATCACCAGGACGTGATGGCGGTCCGCCAGACCGGCTGGGCGCTGCTGAGCAGCAACAACGTGCAGGAAGTGATGGACATGGCGCTGATCGCGCAGGCCGCCTCGCTCGAGTCGCGCGTGCCGTTCGTCCACTTCTTTGACGGATTCCGCACCTCGCACGAAGTCGCCAAGGTCGAGCAGCTCGCGGTGGAAGACCTGAAGGCGATGATCCCGGACGAGCTGGTGGAAGCGCACCGCTCGCGGGCGCTGACCCCGGATAAGCCCGTGCTTCGCGGAACCGCGCAGAATCCCGACGTTTACTTCCAGGCGCGCGAGACGGTGAATCCGTACTACCTTGCCTTGCCCGCGATCGTTCAGTCGGCAATGGACAAGTTCGCCAAGCTGACCGGACGCCAGTACAAGCTGTTCGAGTACGTGGGCGCGGCCGACGCCGAGCGAGTGATCATTCTGATGGGCTCGGGCGCGGATGTGGCGCAGGAAGCGGTGGAGTACCTCGTTGGCAAGGGCGAGAAGATCGGCATCCTGAAGGTGCGGTTGTTCCGTCCGTTCTCGATGGAACACTTGATGGCAGCGCTGCCGAAGACGGTGAAAGCGATCTCCGTGCTCGACCGCACGAAGGAGCCCGGCGCCGCCGGCGAGCCGCTGTACCAGGACGTTATCACCGCCGTGGCGGAGACGTTTGCCGCCGGACGGCTGCCGTTCGCGGGCTTCCCGAAGATCGTTGGCGGGCGCTACGGCCTGTCGTCGAAGGAGTTCACGCCCGCGATGGTCAAGGGCATCTTCGACGACCTCAAAAAGGCTACGGCGAAGAACCACTTCACCGTTGGCATCGTCGATGACGTGACGCACACGTCGCTCGACTACGATCCGGCGTTCTCGACCGAAGATCCAAAGACCGTGCGCGCGCTGTTCTACGGACTCGGCGCTGATGGCACGGTGGGCGCGAACAAAAATTCGATCAAGATCATCGGCGAAGACACCGAAAACTACGCGCAGGGCTACTTCGTCTACGACTCGAAGAAGTCAGGCTCGGTGACGACTTCGCACCTGCGGTTCGGACCGCGTCCGATCCGGTCGAGCTACCTGATCTCGCGCGCGAACTTCGTCGCATGCCACCAGTTCAACTTCCTTGAGCGGGTGGAGATGCTGAAGTATGCCGAAGAGGGCGCGACGTTCCTGCTGAACGCCCCGTATGCGGCCGACCAGGTTTGGGATTACCTGCCGCGCACGGTGCAGCAGCAGATCATCACGAAGAAGCTGAAGCTCTACGTCATTGACGGTTACACGGTGGCGAAAGAGACCGGCATGGGCGGCCGCATCAACACCATCATGCAGACGTGCTTCTTCGCGATCAGCGGCGTGCTGCCGCGCGAAGAGGCCATCGACGCGATCAAGAAGGCGATCAAGAAGACGTACGGACGCCGCGGCGAAGCCGTCGTGCAGAAGAACTTCGCGGCCGTGGATGCCACCCTTGAGCATCTGCACAAGGTCGAGATCCCGGCGGATGTATCAAGCAAGTTTGATGTTCGTCCTCCGGTTCCGGAGCAGGCGCCGGAGTTCGTGAAGAACGTGCTCGGGCCGATCATTGCCGGAAACGGCGATTTCCTTCCGGTGAGCGCGCTTCCGATCGACGGCACGTTCCCGACGGCTACGGCGCAGTGGGAGAAGCGCAACATCGCGCTGGAAGTGCCCGAGTGGGATGAGGCGCTTTGCATCCAGTGCGGCAAGTGCATCCTGGTGTGCCCGCACGCGGTCCTTCGCGCGAAGGTTTACGAGAGCGACAAACTGGTAGGCGCTCCCGAGGGCTTCAAGAGCGCCGAAGCGAAGTGGAAGAACTTCGCCGGACAGAAGTACACCTTGCAGGTTGCGCCGGAAGATTGTACCGGCTGCGCATTGTGCATCGAGGCTTGCCCGGCGAAGTCGAAGAGCGAGCCGAAGCACAAGGCCATCAATATGGTTGCGCAGCCTCCGGTTCGCGAGCGCGAAGCCCGCAACTGGGACTACTTCCTCTCGTTGCCTGAGACCGATCGCACCGCGTTAAGCTTCGGACAGGTGAAGGATGTTCAGCTGCTGCAGCCGCTGTTCGAGTTCAGCGGCGCGTGCTCGGGTTGCGGCGAGACTCCGTATGTGAAGCTGATGACGCAGCTCTTCGGCGACCGCGCGGTAATCGCGAACGCCACGGGTTGTTCGTCGATTTACGGCGGCAACCTGCCGACGACTCCGTACGCGGTGGACCAGTGCGGACGCGGTCCTGCATGGTCGAACTCTCTGTTTGAAGACAATGCCGAGTTCGGACTTGGACTGCGGCTGGCGATCGACAAACAGACGGAGTTTGCCCGCGAACTGCTGGTGCGGCTTGCCGGCTCGCTGCCGGAAGAGCTGGTGAAGGCCATCCTGAAGGCCGACCAGAAGGGCGAGGCCGGGCTTCGCGAGCAGCGCGCACGCGTGGCGGAACTGAAGACCGCGCTGAGCAAGCTCGATTCGGCCGAGGCACGACAACTGCTGAGCGTGGCTGACGCGCTGGTAGATAAGTCGGTGTGGATCGTGGGCGGCGACGGATGGGCGTACGACATCGGCTACGGCGGACTCGATCACGTGCTCGCCAGCGGACGCAACGTCAACATCCTCGTGCTCGACACCGAGGTGTACTCGAACACGGGCGGCCAGATGTCGAAGTCGACTCCGCGCGGCGCGGTGGCGAAGTTCGCCGCCGGCGGCAAGCCGCGTCCGAAGAAAGACCTGGCGCTGATCGCGATGAACTACCCGTGCTACGTGGCGCGCATCGCCATGGGATCGTCGGACATGCAGACGGTCAAGGCTTTCCAGGAAGCCGCGGCGTTCGATGGTCCTTCGATCATCATTGCCTACAGCCATTGCATTGCGCACGGCTACGACCTGGTGCACGGACTCGACCAGCAGAAGCTGGCTGTACAGTCCGGACACTGGCCGATGTTCCGCTACAACCCCGATCTGGTCGCGCAGGGCAAGAACCCGTTCGTGCTCGATTCCAAGGCGCCGACGATCACGCTCGACAAATACATCTACAACGAGACGCGGTACACGATGCTGCGCCAGAGCAATCCTGAGGCGGCTGCCGAACTGCTGAAGGAAGCGCAGGCTGACGTGGACGCGCGCTGGAAGACCTACGAGTACCTCTCGCAGATGCCGGCCACGGAAGTGAAGCAGGCTATCGCGGCGGCGTCGCAGGCCGCCGTGCAGCCGGCAAGTCAAACGGAAGCTGCTCCGGCAGCGAAGGGGGCCGCGAACAATGACTAAGCTTTCGACGAAGTATCTCGGACTTGCGTTGAAGAATCCGTTGGTCGTGTCCGCCGGCCCGCTCTGCCGCGAACTCGACAACCTGAAGCGCATGGAGGACTCGCAGGCTTCGGCCATCGTGCTCCACTCGCTGTTCGAGGAGCAGATCCAGATCGAGAGCAACGACCTGGACAACCTGCTCTGGGCGTCGGCGGACGTTTCGGCCGAGGCACAGAACTACTACCCGGACTTCGCGGCCTACAACATAGGGCCGGAGGGCTACCTCGAACTCATCCGCAAGGCGAAGAAGTCACTGTCGATCCCGGTGATCGGCAGCCTCAACGGCGTGAGCAAGGGCGGGTGGACGAACTACGCCAAGCTGATCGAAGAGGCGGGCGCGGACGCGCTGGAGTTGAACATCTATTTCCTGCCGACCGACCCGGCGCAGAGCGGCGCGGAAGTCGAACAGCTCTACCTCGACCTCGTGCGCGAGGTGAAGCGGTCGGTTTCGATTCGGGTTGCGGTGAAGCTCGGGCCGTACTTCAGCGCAATGGCGAACATGGCAGCGCGCCTGGACCAGGCGGGAGCGGACGGACTGGTGCTGTTCAATCGCTTCTATCAGCCCGACTTCGACCTCGATGAACTCGAAGTGGTGCCGCACCTCGTGCTGAGCCGTTCGAATGAGTTGAAGCTGCGGCTGCACTGGGTGGCGATGCTCTACGGACACATCAAGGCCGACATGGCGATCACCGGCGGCGTTCACGTGGTGGAAGACGTGATCAAGTCGATGATGGCCGGAGCGAAGGTGGCGATGACGACGTCAGCGCTGCTGGAGCACGGCATCGCGTACCTGAGCACGCTGCACGACAGCCTGGCCGAGTGGCTCGAGAAACACGAGTACGAGTCGGTCGAGCAGATGCAGGGAAGCATGAGCCGCAAGAACGTCGCGCA
>DASPLH010000280.1:0-28881 GCA_035627675.1 Clostridia bacterium | reverse complement strand
CCGGCATCGCCTTGTAGTTGGCGGCGAGTTCAGGACGGATCGCCAGCGTGGCCACGAGGCTCAGCAGAGTCAGGACGAGCAGCGCCGGCGTCAGCACGGAGGCTATTTTGCGCGAACGCCGGTTGAGGTCGCCGTCGGTCTTGAGCGCCACGTAATGCGCGCCGTGCGCTCCGAGGGCGACGAGCGCAACGACGCCGGAGAGCACGGTGTACCAGTCGAGAATGCCCGGCCGAGGTCCTACGCGCCAGTCGGTGAACAGCGGCAGGAAGAAGTAATGGTCTTCGCGGAGAGGAACGCCGCGCACCACGTTTCCGAGCGCCGCGCCGTAGAAGATAGCCAGCAGGATGGAGGCGAAGGCAAACACGCCGTCGAAGAACTGCTTCCAGACGTTGTCTTCGATGTGCGAGCGGAACTCCAGGCTGATGGCACGCAGCATGAGCAGCCACAAAACGATCATCAGCGGCAGATAGAAGCCGCTGAAGCTGGATGCATAGAGTTGCGGGAAAGCGAAGTAGAGCGCCCCGCCGGCGGCGAGCAGCCACACTTCGTTGCCGTCCCACACCGGGCCGATGGAGCGGATGACGCGACGGCGGTCGCCGTCATTCCTGGCGGCAAACAGGTGGATGATTCCCGCGCCGAGGTCGAAGCCGTCGAGCACGACGTAGGCGGTGAGCATCACAGCAACGATCCAGAACCAGAGTGTCGCCATTTACCGTACCTCCCTGGAGCCGGCCATGCCGGTGATGGACGCAACCCTGCAGAAACACTGTGTGACCATTAGTTCACCCCCGGGGTGTCGATCGCGCCGGCGGCAGCGGCCTTACCCAGCGCGGGTTTCGCCGCGACCGGACCGTGCGCCAGTTCGCGCTGCACGAGGAACAGGAACAGGATCGAAAGGATCGTGTACATGCCCATGAAGCCCAGCAACGTGAACCATCCGTTGCCGGCGGAGACTGTCTTGGAGTACCCCTCGACGGTGCGCATGATTCCGTAGATCAGGTACGGCTGGCGGCCGAGCTCGGCGGTCATCCATCCGGCAGTGTTGGCGATATACGGGAACGGGAAGCTCAGCATGAGGACCCAGAGCATCCAGCGCGAGGAGTAGAGCTTGTCGCGCCAAAGCAGGAGTCCGGCGACGATCATGATGGCCATGAAGATCGTCCCGAGGCCGACCATGATGTGGTAGCTGTAGTAGAGCAGCGGGATGCTGGTCGGCCACTCCGACTGCGGGAAGGCCGACAGTCCCTGCACGTCCTTGCCCCAGTCGCGGTGAATGAGGAAGCTGAGCGCTTTGGGGATCACGATCGGATTGTCGATGCGCTTCTCTTCCACATTCGGCTGGCCGATGATGACCAGGTCGGCGGGCTTGGTGTCGAAGTGCGCTTCCATCGCGGCAAGCGCGGCGGGCTGATACTTCGCGAGATTCTTGCCCTGCCCGTCGCCCGTGGGTCCGATCAGCAGAAGGGCGAAGAAGAAGCCGGCGACGACGCCGTACTTGATGTACAGGCGCGCCTGCTCCTCATGCTTCTTGGAGAGCAGGTAGAAGGCTCCGACGGCCATCATGGCGAACGCGCCGGTGACGGCGGCTCCCGCCATGTTGTGCGCGTACTGCCATATCGCCCACGGGTTCAGCAACAGCGCCCAGAAGCTCTCGAGCGCGACCGAGCCGTCGGGATTGCGCGTGTAGCCCACGGGGTGCTGCATGAAGGCGTTGGTGGCGATGATGAAGTAGCCCGACAGCCACGAACCGACGAACACGGCTACGGCCGAGAGCCAATGAGCGAACTTGCTGAGGCGCTTCTCGCCGTAGAGGAACAGGCCGAGGAAGGCGGACTCCAGGAAAAATGCGAAGGTGCCTTCCATGGCCAGCGTCTGGCCGATGACGCCGCCGGCGAACTTCGAGAAATGCGACCAGTTGGTGCCGAACTGGAATTCCATCGGGATGCCGGTGACGACACCAAGCACGAAGTTGATCCCGAAGATCTTGGCCCAGAAGCGGGCAGCCGCGTTGTACTTCTCCTCGCCCTTCCAGAGCGCCATGGTCTTGAAGGCCACGATCAGCGGCGCGAGTCCCATGGTGAGCTGCGGGAAGAGATAGTGGTACGTCACGGTAAATGCGAAGTGGAGGCGGTGAATAAGAAGAGCGCTGTCGTCCATCTTGTCCTCGACGGAACCGGATTGTGCGCCTTGCGCGCGCCGGCTGCTGGGGCACGCCCAGGGGCCGTTCTGTCACTACAGCGAAATGGGTATATCTACGTCTGACCCGCATCAACACAGGCGATTGTCGATGCCAACGGCGGCCGCGGGAGCGTTTTGGTGTCCCACATCACAATTGTCGAGGTTATTCAGCGAAACCATCTGTGATCCAGATCACATCGAGATGGTTATATTCCGGAAAGGGGAACCACGGATGGACGCAGGGCGAGGGGACTGTTGCGCCGCTCTAGCGGAAATCGAGTGCAGCGGCCGTGAGGCGCGGGACACCCCGCGCCCCATCCTTCTAGGCGTTGCGCGCCTGCATCTTGCGGTCGACTTCGGCCTTTCGCAGCTGGCGACGGTGCATGGCGTCTTCGAACCAGCGCTTCTCTTCCGGCGTCTCGGGAACGACCGGGGGAACGTTGCGCTTGCGTCCATGGCGGTCAACGGCGACGAACGTCAGGTAGGCGGAACTGACGTGGCGCATTTCGCCCGTAATGTAGCTCTCGACCCAGACCTTCACTCCCACTTCCATCGAGGTGGTAAAGACGCGGTTGACGGACGATTTGAAGATCACGATGTCGCCGACGTGCACGGGCACGCGGAAGTCGAGGTGGTCGATGGACGCGGTGACGACGTAGCTGCGCGAATGGCGATGCGCGGCCAGGGCTCCGGCGAGGTCGATCCAGTGCATGAGGCGGCCGCCCAGCAGGGCTCCGAGAGGATTGGCGTCGTTGGGAAGCACGACCTCCACCATTTCGGATTGCGATTCGCGGACGGGCCGTGCCTTAAGAGTGGTTTCGTTAGGATCCATGTCGGTTGTCTTTCTGTGAAAGCTAGTGTGCTGCCGCGAGCTGGCGCGGGAACCGGTGCAGATACGAACGCACGTAAAACTTTGCCAGGCGCTTAATACCATCATCGAGCGACGCGCGGCCCTCATCCGTGGCCTCGGCCGTCGCGCAGGAGAATGTCACTTCTCCGAAGCTCAAGGGCAGGTGTTCGCGCTCGAGCACGTAGCTGACGAGCAGCGTGTCGGCGGAGTCCTTCTTGACGGCGAAGCGAACGGCGTCAGCGATGGGCGCCGCAGGTCTGCGGGGACATGCGCGGGCGTAGCCGAGATTACAGTGCGACGCGAGTTGGTCCTCGGTGGGACGCTCGCCCTCGTGTCCGGGCGCGCTGCATGTGCCGCATGCGCCGTCGCCGAGCGGCAGGCGCGCGCGATGCGGCCACAGTTCGGCGGCACAGCGCTCTTCCGGACTGAAGTAGGGACAGGCCATCAGGTTCGGCGCGGCACCCCGCCGCGGCTCGGTTCATTGTAGCCCACCGCTGGCGTGCCTTCGCTGCGCGAATGTAGGTCACCAGGGTTCGTGTTATGTTCTAGCCGAGCTATGACGAACACTGAACGGGTCGAGCAACTGAAGGCCATCCTGACGCAGGACGAAACGAACACGCTGGCGCGCTACGCGCTTGGCATGGAGTACAGCGGCGCTGGACAAACCGATGCCGCGGTCAGCGAATTCGAGCAGCTCGTGTCGCACAACCCGGATTACGCAAACGCCTACTTCATGGCCGCCCAGGCGCTGGCGAACGCCGAGCGCAGGGACGAAGCGAAACAGTGGCTACAAAGAGGGATCGCCTGCGCGCAACGCACCGGCAACCGTCATGCCGGGAGCGAGATGCAGGCCATGCTGGACGAGTTGGAGTATTAGACTGCAATCCGGGCGTGCGGCGCAATCCCGCCGCGAAGGCGGGGCCGGAGGTTGTTTCGACTCCGCGCCTGCGGCGCTCCGCTCAACATGACACCACGGCAGACACCTACTGCGAAGGGGTGCGCGGTTTCATCAGTCGCAGCATCCCCGCCTCGAAGAGACCGGGAAGCCAGCGGTACAGGCCGATGGTGACGCGGTCGCGCCAGGGCACCACGATCTCGCGCTTCCTCTGCGCGTAGGCGTTGAGCACGGCGCGCGCAACGCGGTCGGGGGTGATGCCGTGCTTCACCGATCCGGGCACACCGAGGTCGTCGGTTCCGCGAACGGCGTTATCCGAGAAGCTGGTCTTGACGTAACCGGGACAGACGTTCGTCACCTGTATGCCGGAGGCGCGGAGTTCGAGGCGCGCGGCCTTGGTGATGCAGTTGAGTGCGTGCTTCGTGGCTCCGTAGGCCGACATGTAAGGCACCGCGATGTGGCCGGCGACGCTGGAGACGTTGACGATGGCGCCCCCGCCCTGGCGCTTCATCTGCGGGATGACGGCCTGCATAGCTTCGATCACCGCAAACAGGTTGGTGTCGAACATGCGCCGGCACTCGCCCATATCCATCTTCTCGACCGAGTCCACGAGTCCAAAGCCGGCGTTGTTGACCCAGAGGTCGATGCGTCCGTGGCGGATGACCGTCTCGCGGACGAGCGCGTCGAGTTGGGATCGCCGGCAGACGTCACAGGCGATGGCCGTGGTGCGCTCGGGCGTTCCGATTCGTTGGCGGGCGGCCTCTACACGCGACAGATCACGGCTGGAAAGCACGACGGTTGCTCCGCGGGCGACCAGCAGGCGCGCCAGCGCCTCTCCAATGCCCATGGATGCGCCTGTAATGACCGCAACTTTTCCCCTGAGCTGCATGTGAGGCTTGTATTTTCCGCCGAGGCAAAAGTCAAGCATGCCGCTCACGGGTTCACCCCGGCGCTCCACGGCAAACGGGAGTTGCAGGGCGGAAATCCTGCGCGGCGTCGCTTCGCAGGGCGGAAGTTCTTGGCGTCGTTGAACGGCTAAACGCATCCAACTGCACACGGCTGCCACATACGGGCCGATCATCTACGAACTCATGCAGGCCGCGAACTGCGGCGTGGAGGTTTCAGTGACGAACCTTCCCCGGACGCTCGGCGAACTCCGGAAAAGCACGTTTAACGAACGCAAGCTGCGGACGCGACGCGTGAAAGACGAGTTGCGCGACAACCTGATCGCCCGGCTCCGGCGGGGAGAGCAGGTCTTCCCCGGCATCGTCGGATTCGACGATACGGTCGTTCCGCAGATCGTGAACGCAATTCTCTCGCGACATAACTTCATATTGCTCGGGTTGCGAGGGCAGGCCAAGAGCCGCATCCTGCGCGCGCTGACTTCCCTGCTGGACGGGACGATGCCGTACGTGGCCGGGTGCGAGATCCGCGATAACCCGTACGCTCCGCTGTGCCGCCGTTGTGTGCAACTGACGGCCGAGCTGGGCGACGAGACCCCGATCGCGTACATCTCTCAGGAAGACCGGTATGTCGAGAAACTGGCGACGCCCGACGTGACCATCGCGGACCTGATCGGCGACATCGACCCGATCAAGGCGGCCAAGACCGGACACGAGCTGGGAAGCGAGCTGACGGTCCACTACGGACTGCTGCCGCGCGCGAACCGGGGCATCTTCGCCATCAACGAGCTGCCGGACCTCGCGGGCAAAATCCAGGTCGGACTGTTCAACATCATGCAGGAAGGCGATGTGCAGATTAAGGGCTACCCTGTGCGGCTGCCGCTGGATGTCGCACTGGTCTTCAGCGCCAACCCGGAAGACTACACGGCGCGCGGCAAGATCATCACTCCGCTGAAAGACCGCATCGGTTCGGAGATTCGGACGCACTATCCCGCCACGGTGGAAGAAGGGATGACGATCACGTCGCAGGAAGCGTGGACGAAGCGCGACGGGTTGAACCTCCAGGTGCCTGCGTACATCGCCGAGCTGGTGGAGCAGATTGCGTTCATCGCGCGCGAGGACAAGCGGGTGGACAAGCGCTCGGGCGTGAGCCAGCGTCTGCCGATCAGCGCGATGGAGAACGTAATCTCCAACGCCGAGCGGCGGGCGATCTCCGAAAGCTCGGATTTCGTGGTGCCGCGCGTGGCCGACATCTACGCCGCCATGCCGGCGATCACGGGCAAGCTGGAGCTGGAGTACGAGGGCGAGATGAAGGGCGCCGACGCGGTCGCGCGAGAGATGATCCGCGCGGCGGTCGCACGGACTTTCGACCGCTACTTCGGGACCGGAGACCTGAAACAGGTCGTGCAGTGGTTCGATCTCGGCGGCGAGATCCGGATGAACGACACGGCGCGCACGGCCGACGTGCTGCAACAGCTGCAAGCGATCCAGGGTTTGCTCGAGAAGATCGATGCCCTGAACCTGGCGGACGTTTCGAAAGCGGAGGCGCAGGTTTCGGCGGCGGAATTCATCCTGGAAGGGCTGCACGCGCACAAGCGCATCGGCCGTACGGAAGAGCGGCTGTTCACGGCGGGCGAGAGACAGCCGAAGCGCCCGGAGCGCGAGTTCAACCGCGAAGACGTCAACGATCCATGGGAACAGCGGCGGCGCAACCGCCGGCCGTTCAACTGAGGCGAGCGATGAAACGAGTTCGATACTCGAAATACATTCCCGAACTCGCTGAAGAAGTGAGCATGGAAGACCTCATGGAAGCGCTGTCGAACCAGCTGCTCCAGAGCGGGTTTGAGAATCCGTACTCCCGCTTCTACGAGATGGGCGACCGCGAGCAGTCGCTGGAGGCGCTGAAGGAGGCCATCCGCGACGCCCTGCTCAACGGCGACCTGTTCGATGAGGAGCTACAGGAACAGCTCCAGCAGATGCAGTCGGAAGGGCGAATGGATCAACTGGTGGAGCAGGTGCTCCAGCGGATGGAGAAGGAGGATTACGTCACGGTCTCTCCGCCGCATGATCCGGCACAGCAGTCCAACACCGGCGGGCAGGTGGGCGACAACCAGGCCGAGAACAGGGCGAAGTTCGAGGTCACGGACAAAGGGCTGGACTTTCTCGGATATCGCACGCTGCGCGACCTGCTTGGCTCGCTGGGGAAATCGAGCTTCGGACGACACGACACGCGCGATACGGCAACGGGCATAGAGGCCTCAGGGGCGAGCAAGCGGTACGAGTTCGGGGACACGCTGAACCTCGACATCACGGCAACGCTGGCTTCGGCGATCCAGCGCGAAGGGCTGAAGCTTCCGCTGAACATCGAGTACAAGGATCTCCAGGTACACCAGTGCGAATACCAATCTTCGTGCTCAACGGTGCTGCTGCTGGACTGTTCGCACTCGATGATCCTCTACGGCGAGGACCGCTTCACGCCGGCGAAGAAGGTCGCGATGGCGCTGTCGCAGCTGATTCGCACGCAGTACCCAGGCGACACGCTCTCGCTGGTACTGTTTCACGACTCCGCCGAAGAGATGCCACTGTCGCAGCTGGCGCGTGTGCGGGTCGGTCCGTACTACACGAACACGCGCGAGGGCCTGCGGCTGGCGCAGCGCATCCTGCAACGCCAGCGCAAGGACATGAAGCAGATCGTCATGATCACCGACGGAAAGCCTTCGGCGCTGACGCTGGAAGACGGACGCATCTACAAGAACGCATTCGGACTCGACCCGATGGTCGTCAGCCAGACGCTGGAAGAAGTCAACAAGTGCAAGCGGGCGGGCATCATGATCAATACGTTCATGCTCGCGTCCGACTACGGGCTGGTGCAGTTCGTGCAGAAGGTGACGGAGATGTGCCGCGGCAAGGCTTACTTCACCACTCCGTATACGCTCGGACAGTACCTGCTGATGGATTACATGGCGCGCAAGACGAAGACGATCCATTGAACAGAGGCCGTCAGCATTCAGCCATCAGCATTCAGTAGAAGAGCTGCTGCGACATGGATCGCAGCAGCTTTTTGTTCCTGCCAGCTCGCTAGGCCTTCGCCGGGCTGCTGGAGCTTGGGTTGTTCTCCACGGGCTTGCCCTGCTGTTCGGAGGCGACGGCGGCTTCGGCGGCCTGGAAGCCGATCTTCGAATGTGTGCCGTCGCAGAACGGCTTCTTCACGCTTGCTCCGCAGCGGCAGAGCGAGAAGGCGGTCTTGCCGGTCAGGTCGTACTTGTTGCCGTTTGCGTCCACGATTTCGACCGCGCCTTCAGGACACTCCACGCGATAAGGGCCGTTCGGTCGAACGGTGATCTTCACATCAGCCATGCCACCCTCCACGGTGCATCGGTTACCGCCATATACATCTTGCGAACAAGATAACAGACGCGCATCACGGGTGCGCGATGCAGGCCGGTGTTCCCTGTACGGCGCGAGACGTCACGACCGAGCGGCATGGCGCCCAGGGTCAGCGGCGGAACGCTACGTTGACGAGCAGCTTGTCGCCCTGGACGTCCACGACGTTGCAGAATGTGCGGTCGCCCCTCCGGCTGAAGTCGAGCCCGATGCGCGACTCGCCGACCTTCAGATTGCGAATGTGGAGGTAGTCGAGCCATTCCGGGAGGTGAGGGTTGATGATGTTCAGCTCCTTGCGCTGCGCGGAAGGCCGTATGCCGAGGGCGGAGACCAGCACGAGGAACATGGCACCGGAGGCCCACGCCTGCGGCGAACATGCGACGGGGTAGTGCACGGGCGAATCGTGCTCTCCGCGAGTGACGCCGCAGAAAAGCTCGGGCAGCCGGTAGTCGCGAAAGTGCAGCGCGGCCTGGAACAGCGTGGTGAGCAGCTTGATGGCCGACGGCCGCATTTCGTTGAGCGCCATGCCGTGCGCGATCAGCGAATTGTCATGCGGCCACACGGAGCCGCGGTGATAGCTGAGCGGGTTGAAGACCCGCTCAGCGCTGGACATGGTGCGCAGGCCCCAGCCGCTGAACATGTCTTCGCGCATGAGCCGCTGGGTCAACACGCGCGCACGCTCGCGGTTGATGATGCGGCTCCAGAGCAGGTGTCCCGGGTTCGAGGAGATGACCTGGAGCTGGCGCTTGTCCTTGTCGAGCGCCATGGCGTAGAAGTTGTGATCCGGCATCCAGAAACTGCGATCGAAACGCCGCGCGAGCTCCGAGGCTTCGCGCTTGAGGCGATCCGCGGTGTTCGAGTCGCCCAACGAGCGCAGCAGAGACGCCATGCGGTACTTGGCGTCGAAGACGTAGCCCTGCACCTCTGCCAGAGCAATCGGCGGTTCGGCCAGCTCGCCGCTGCTGTGAAGATTCGCATCCCAGGAGTCCTTCCAGCCCTCGTTGATCAATCCCTTGGGCGAACGTCGCTTGAATTCGACGAAGCCGTCGCCATCGAGATCGCCGTACCGGTCGATCCAGTCGAGCGCGCGATAGGCATTGGGCAACAGTTCGCGAACGAGATCTTCGTCGGCGGTCCAATTGAAGGTCTCTCCGAGGAGGACGAGGAACAGAGGCGTTGCGTCCACCGAGCCGTAGTAGGGACCGAACGGCACTTCGCCGCAGCGGGTCATTTCGCCCTCGCGGTACTCGTGCAGGATCTTGCCCGGCTCTCCGTCGTGCCAGTCATCCATCCTGTCGCATTGATGGCGCGCGAGAACGCGGAGTGTGTCCTTGGCCAGTTGCGGATTGAGCGAGAGCGTCTGGTAGGCAGCGATGATCGAATCGCGTCCGAAGATCGTGGCGAACCAGGGAATGCCGGCGCCTATCACGTGCTGTCCGCTGTCAGGGATGAGCAGCGCGTTGAAATCCTCGGTCGCGGTGCGCAGGGCGGTGTTGAATACGTCGTTGCTGCTGTGGAACTCCGTCGAGGACGCCTCGTAGTGCGAAAAGGCATCGCGACGGCGCTTGTGGTTCGCCGAGAAACTATAGTCGCGCGACCGGCTCGCGGTTCCCTCGGCGAGCGGGGTGATGGTCGATTCCAGACGGAAACGCTTCAGGGGCTCGAGGCGCAAATCCCATCGGGCGATGCGTTCCTCGATACTGGAGGGATGGGGAGAGAACTCGACCACGGTCTGCCGCAGGACCTTGTCGAGCCCGCGATAGGCGAACGTCAAGCTGCTGTCCTGCTGCACGGGCTTGTAATACTGGCCTCCGAGCGGGCGAGCCACGCCGCGCACCTGGAAGACGTCCACGAAGTCGGCATCGACGACGAGCTCGACTACGAAATGGATGGCCGCCAGGTTGAAGTTCTCGAATGTCAGGCGGTCGAAGAGAATGTCAGACGCCAGCAACTGCTCGCGGCGGATGTGGACGGTGTTCTCGGGCAGGTCAAAGGAGTCGCGGAGAGTGATGGTGCCGGTCGTCAGCTCGATCTGGGACGAGAACGTCTTTTCGGTGCTCGAGGAAAGCACTACGGATCGATGTCCGTCGATGCGCAGCTCGAGCTGGCTCAGAAACCTCGTGTCCTGGTGAAAGAATCCGACGTCCGGGGCTCCGGGCGGCGTGATGTCTCCCGCGACGCTGGTCGCGAGGAAGGTCTTGCCGTCGATCAGTGTGAGGTTGTTGACCTTGCGCGGCTCGGTGGCGCGGTGAGCGATCCGCGGTTCGAGGTGTGGACACTCGATAGGCTGGAGGGCGTCTTCGGAGATCATCTCGGGCATGGTCACGCTATCGCAGTTTGATCGGATTCGTCGCCGCCGCCCGGCATCGATATCCCTGCGGCGCCGGCAAGCTGCATGTCTGCCGTCTCGGGACGGAGAACCTGCGCGTACAGCGAGCAGTAATCCCTGGCCATGCGCTCAACCGAGAAGTTCTGTTGCACGTGCAGGCGGACGCGTGCGCGGTCGAACGACAGAGAGCGCGCCCGGGCGACCATGTCGTCCACGGTCTGGCAGATGTGTCCGGAAACGCCGTCCATGACGATCTCCGGAACCGAACCTCCGGGGAAGGCCAGCACGGGCGTTCCGCACGCCATGGCTTCGATCAGCACCAGCCCAAATGGCTCGTTCCACGCGATCGGAAACAGGAACGCTATGGAGTTGCCCAGAAGTTCGCCCTTGGCGGCAAGATCCACCTCGCCAACGTACTCGACGGACTTTCCATCGACGTGCGGCTTGATGGCCGTTTCCCAGTAGTCGCGGTGCAGAGGCTGTATTTCTCCGGCAATCTTCAGCGGTATGCCCGCAGCCCTGGCGACGGCAATGGCATCGTGGACTCCTTTCACCGGCGCGATTCGCCCGATGAAGCTGAGGTAGGTCCCAGGATGCCTCTGGAGCGGATATTGCGAGAGATCGACTCCGTGATGAATCGTGCGGACGTTCGGGACTGTCACCCGTTGCTGCTGATAGCGGCTGATCGTGACGTACTGAACCGATGGGAAATGCGCGTAGTAGTCGTCCAAGTGCTCCTCGATCGGGTGATGGATGGTATAGACGAACTTCGGCCCATCGAAGCGGGCGAATGCGAGGCCTGGCGCGTTATTGAGGTGAACGATGTCGGCCGTTTCCCAGCAGTCGCGCAGCGCCCACGAGGTATGGTTCAAATCCTTCAGGTCGGCATGGATCTCGCCCGTGATTGGCCACTCGGACTTGTAGTAAAGCCAGCGGACTTCCGTGTTGACGGTCGATTCCCCGCACGCATACACAACGACATCGAGGCCCAGGGCCTTGAGGCCGCGCGCGAGCTGCGCAACGAACAGTTCCGTGCCGCCGTACCTCACGGGAGGAACCGGGATGTAGGGCGGGGCTATGAGAGCGATTCGCAACGAGCCTCCCTCGGCTGCCGGCAGGAGAAAGGAACTGCTATGCAGCGGAGATTGGCTCAACTCCGTTGCCAGCGTGGAGCAACACTTAACCTAGCAAGATGCGCCGCGGAGACCCGGAGTTTACGGCTGAACTCTCGAATCGAGAGCTGTGGCAGGCGGCATCGGTTTCGTTGCGTTCAGACGACGGCTTCGCGATCGTGGCTACGCTTCGCCCTGACCGCGGCGTGGGCAACGGCTTCCTCGAATTGCTCGGCGCGGCGGACACTGGTGTGCTCGGCGAGGACCCGCGCTTGCGCACTTTGTCCGATGCACTTCAGCTCGGCATCGCCGATCTCGCGTAAGTAACGCACGATGTCGGCGGCCGACGTGGGCAGCAGAATCTGTTCTCCGGGCGTGAAGAACGCGTCGAGTCCCGGCCAGTTGTCGGAGACGATGGTGGCCCCGCAAGCCGCGGCCTCGAACAGTCGCACGGAGGGCGAGTATCCGGCCATCACCATGTCGCGACGCGTGACATTGAGCGTGAGCCGCGACGACGAGTAGAGGTGCGGGTGCCATCGCGGGTTGAGATGGTTGATGTGCCGCACATTCCCCGGCCACTTGACGGTGCGAGGGTACTGCGGCCCGGCGACGATGAACTTTTCTTCCGGAAGCAGACGCGCCGATTCGAAGAGGAACTGCTCGAGCTTTGGTTGCCGGTCGGGCGCGTACGTTCCCATGTAGCTCATCCCGCACGCATATCGTTTCGTGACGGGATAGGAGTGATACTTCTCGGGGTCGAAGCTGCAATACAGCGGCACGGCACGAGGCGCGCCGAAGCGCTCCTCAATCTCGCGAAGCATTGGGCCGCCGGTGAAACTGAAGTACACGTCGAATCCCGGGACCTGGCTGCGGCGCAGATATTCGGTGGCCGGCTTCTCCCTCAACGCCGCGATCGTAATCGGCGTGTCGATGTCATAGAACGTCTTGACGGGAACGGCTGAGTCAAGCACCTCGTCAACGGCGGAGATGCCGTCGGGAAAATACGACCCGACCATTACCACGTCCGCGTCGGCCAGTTCGTGACGGACCGCAGGCAAGGCTCTCTTCCAGCTCTCGTACAGGCGCAGGTCGCAGAACTCCGGCTCGGGCAGATCGCGATTCGATTCGTACCACTCGACGTTCTTCTCGAAGAAGACGACGCGGTGACGCCGCTGATGCAGCGCACGCGCGAGCGCGCGGAACGTGGTTGCATGTCCGTTGCCCCAGGAGGACGTGATGGAAAGTCCGAAGATGACGATCTTCAAGTTCTGTTCCTGCACTTTCTCAGGCGATTTTCTCCAGCCGCTCGGAGACGAGCAGGGCGGCGACGTTGCTCGGATGCCGCTCGCGCCGGGCAGCGGCCAGAATGTCCTGGAGCTCGCGTGCGCGTAAGGCGTACGTGTGATCTGCGAGGGCACGCTTGCGCATGGCATCGCCGATCTGACGAGCGCGCGCACTATCGAACTCGCGCAGGTGGCGAACGACATCCGCCGCTCCGGAGGCGACCAGGATCTCTCGATTCGGCGCGAAGAAGCTCTCGATGCCGGCCCAGCGATCCGTAATCAGGCACGCGCCCGCGCCAGCGGCTTCGAAGACGCGAGTGGGCGGCGAAAAGCCCACGTCTGCCATGGACTCGCGGTTGACGTTGAGCACCATGCGAGCCGAGCAGTTCACCCGGTTATGGTCATTGGTGCCAACGTGTCCGATGCGGCGAACATTGGAAGGCATTCGCTTGTCGCCCCAGCCCTCGCCGCCGAGCATGAAGGTCATTTCCGGCGCGAGTTCCGCCGCGCAAAGAAAGAACTCCTCCACGCGCTTCTCACGGTCGGGCAGCCGGTTGCCAACGAATACGAGATCGCAGGCGAGTTGACGATCGCGCGCAATGGGGTGGTGCGTATCGGGATCAAGCGCGTTGTAAATGGGGTGACAGTTGCGCGCCCCGAGCTTCCGATAGTGCTGAACGACGGGCACGCCCCCGCCGTAGGTGAACACGAAGTCGTACTGCGGGATGCATTGCCGAAAAGGGTCCTTTGGGTCGCTCTCCACGCGCGCCAGGGTTGCGGGGGCGTCAACATCCCACCAGGCGACCTGCGTATCGGGAGTGCGGCACTCAAGCACGCGGCGCTCCAGCAGCTCGTCGCCGGCGCCGATGCCGCTGTGCTTCACGACGAGGTCCGCGGTGGAGGCGAGCGCGAGCAGGTGATCGATGTCGCGCGGCGTCTGGTAAACGATGACGTTTGCGTACTCGACTTCGCTGACGTCCCTGTTCTGCTGGCGTTCGTAGATGTCGGGCTCGGCGAACGTGACCTCGTGTCCGAGAGCGGCGAGGTTCTTATAAATACCGCGGTAGTATGTGGCCGCACCGTTCCAATAGGACGATGTGATGCTGGACCCGAATACGAAGACCCTCATTGGCCGAGCTCCTGACAGATCTCTACGAGCTGTCGCGCGCGATGGGCGCATGTGTGTTTTTTCCGAATCGTGTCGATGCCGTTGTCGGCGATCTGCTGCCGTGCGCCATCGTCCTGCAACAGGCGCTCGATCTCGGCAGCCATCTGCGTGCCGTCCTCAACGATGACAAGGTCCTCCCTGGGACGGAAAAGGTTCTCAGCGTCGTTCCACGGGGCGCAGACGAGCGGCGCGCCGCAGGCAAGAGACTCGAACACGCGAATGGTCGGTATCCCGCTCAGGCCGTTGGCATACTGGCGGCGCGGCACATGAACGGAGAGGCGGCTCCGCCCGTAGATGATCGGCGCCGAAAGGTTCGGTAGATATCCACGATAGTCAATGCCTGCGTCTCGCAGCAGTTTCAGGGCGTTGCCGGGATAACGCACGCCATGCACCACGAACCTGCGGCCTTCTTCACGGCTGAGCCTGGCGGCGGGACCGACGAGGAATTCCATCAGTTCCTTCGTTCGTTCCTCGTCGCCCCAGTTTCCGATCCAGACGACGTCGGCGGTCTTGGGGCCGGGCAGCGGACGGAACACGGACGTGTCGGCGGCCTCGTGGAAGGTCCAGACATTCGAGATGCCAAAGCCGTCGCGGTAGATGCGGCGGATTGCGTCGCCAAAGGCGAGCACGCCGTCGAACAGGTGCAGGTGGAACTTCAGAATTTCGCCCGCATTGGTGTAGGCACGATGATGCGTGTCGTGGAACAGAGCGCGGAAGCCTTCTTTCCGCTTGCGTCCCAGCACGGCGTTGATCACCACGGGATCGTTCCATTCGTGCAGGATGACAATGTCGGCGTGCTTCAGTTCCTCGTCGAGGAAGGACTGGAAGGTTTCGTCCTGACGATAGAAGCGAACGTCGAGTTCCGGGTAGGTTCGACGGAACTCGTCGATGGCCTCGATCGCGAGATCGCCTTCCTGCTTCACCAGGTTGGTGAGCGACCACGAGCCCAGCTCTTCGTAACAGCGCACCTCATGGCCCATGCGGATAAGTTCGCGCGCGAGTCCGCGCAGAAAGTGGGCGTTGCCGTGGTTCCAGTCGCTGACCCACGAATGCGCGAAGAGCCGAAACTTGAGGCGTTGACTCATGCCGCTGCTACCCCCGCGGGAACAAGAGTCTGGTAGAGATCCATGTAGTCCTCCACCATGCGGTCGGCCGTGAAGCGCTGACGCGCACGGTTGTAGGCGAGATTGGCGTAAGTGAGCCGCAGTTCGCGGTCGCCGTGCAACTGATGAATCGCGTGTTGCAGGCTCTCGGCATGGTTGTGGTAGTACAGCGCCGTGTGTCCCCAGAGCTCGCGGAAGGTGGGAATGTCGTTGCAGATCAGGGCGCAGCGCGACAGCGCGGCCTCGAGCGGGGCCAGGCCGAACGGCTCGTAACGCGAAGTGGCGGCGTAGATCGAGGCGCGTCCGAACAGGTGCCGGAGCTGGCCTTCGCTTTGCGCCCCCTTGAGGTGGACCCCTGGCCTCGAGTCATCGAGGGCCTTGTGGCTTCCACGCAGCGCGTCGTCGGCATGCTGCTCGGCCCCGGCGACATAGATCGGCAAGGGTGGATCCACCTGCGTGAGGATCGAGGCGTTCTTGCCTCCATCCCACAGGCGGCCTACTGAGAGCAGATACTCCGACTTGCTCACATGCGGATTGAAGAGAGTCGGCGTCCGTCCGTTGTAGATGACACGGGCCTGCCGCGGCTTGCCGTAGATCTTCTCGACGGAGCTGAGCATCCACCGCGAAGGTGCCACGACGGCGGTGGCGGAGGCGAGGCCCGCGGAGACCGTGTCGCGGTACCACGACGTCCAGGAATCCGCGGCGGGAGCGTGCCCCTTGACCGACATCCACCAGCTCACGACATCGCTGTGGGCCACGACGAGCCGGGGGATCGGAACGTCGAGCGAGCCGTAGCAAAACTGATTGAAGTGGAGCAGGTCGGGCCTGACCTCGTCGATGACGCTGCGCAGGTAGTCGGTGGATGCCTGAATGTCCTGGCGCGCTTCCTGCATCCACTCGAGGCGGAATGCGGTCGGATGGTAGTCCACGAGGCGCAGGCCATCGAGCCACTCCATCTGGCTGGCCGTGGGGATTTCACCGAAGCTGACCAGCGTGACTCTTACGCCGCGACGCACGAGTCCGGTGACGAGTTCGCGCGCGTAGGTCCATACGCCGCCGACCGTGTCCGCTGTCACCAGTACGTGCATCTGTCCTCACCGTGCGAGAGTCCGAACATCCCCACTCTGGGTCCGCCGAGGCGGACCCACCGCAGCCGACGGAACCGCGCTTCTATGCCGTCAATCCGTAGGCACTGAGTTTCTGCGCCATCTCGCCGACGCGGTCCACAGCCGTCTGCCAGCGCAGCCACGCCACAAGTTCGCCGACTCCATCGGCGAACTTGTACCTGGGCTGGTAGCCGAGAACCGTGCGCGCGAGAGAAATGTCTCCGTAGCAATGACGAATGTCGCCGGCGCGATACTTCCCCGTGATTTCCGCCGACGTTTCCACGCCCATCGATTCGATCAACGTGCGGGCAACATCGCAGATGGAAATCGGTTCGCCGGAGCCGATGTTGAGAGCCATACCGACGGCCTCGCTTCGTTCCATGGCGAGCAGGTTGGCGTGCACGACGTCATGCACGCTGACGAAGTCGCGCATCTGGTTGCCATCCTCGAAGATCATGGGCGCACTGCGGTTCAGCAAGCGCGAGGCGAAGATGGCGGCAACGCCGGTGTAGGGGTTCGAGAGCGCCTGCCGCGTGCCGTAGATATTGAAGTAACGAAGCGCGACGACCGGCAGGTCATAGGTCCGCCCGAAGAGCAGGCACATCTCCTCCTGGTCTTTCTTGCCGAGCGCGTAGATGGACGTGCACTGGAGCGGCTTGGCCTCGGTGGTGGCTACCGGCTTGAGATCGCGTCCACACCGCGGACACGCGACTTCGAAGCGCTTGCCTTTGAGCTGATTGGTGGTGCGGGGCGGCGGCGCGACGTCGCCGTGTTCCTCGCAGCTGTACTGTCCCTCGCCGTAGATCGACATGGAGGACGCAACAATCAGTTTTTCGAGGCTGCCGCGATCTTCCAGTATGACCTGGAGCAGATTGGCCGTGCCTTGGGTGTTCACTTCCATGTAGCGCGAGATTTCGTACATGGACTGGCCGACACCGACGGCCGCAGCGAGGTGGTACACGACGTCCTGCCCCTTCATCGCCCGGCGGATCGCATCGGTGTCGCGCATGTCGCCCCGGATGAACTCGCATTCGGACGCGAGATACTCGGGCAGAACGCTGTTCAGGTGCACCTGCGGGTCGAGGTTGTCGAGCACGGAAACTTCGTGCCCGGCCTTGAGCAACGCATCGACCGTGTGAGAGCCGACGAAGCCGGCTCCTCCCGTCACTAGAATTCTCTTTGCCATTCGCTTGCTCCCACGGCTACTCCGGGCTGCACCTCACGACCGTACTCCCTTGGCGCGGAAAGTCCCGAGCTGCGTCCCGCGGGGGCGTACCGGCCCACGGCCCACCTGGCGAACTCTCCGAACTCGGCCGCGTTGCGCGCAGGGCTGGTGTAGTGCGGCACTACTCCGAGATGTTCGGGTGTGAAGCACAGGGTCATGGTCGTGTTGAACTCATCGAGGGCCGACATCTGGCGGTCAAACCATGCTTCGGAGTTGGGGCGGAACCAATCCGCCCAGCTGACTCCGGTCCGGATGTACGGGACGCGAAGCCGGCGCATCTGCTCGACGGCGAAGTCGAGGCGGTGATCCTCGAAGTGAAACCATTGGCAGATCCCCATGCGCGCGTCGAAAGCTTCGGCGGCGGGCTTGGGGCTGCCGTCCTCGCGGAAGAGTCCCATGTAGTAATGGCGGTAGTAGGCGCTGCCCTCGGCTTCCTTGTGCCGCGTGGTGGCGGTCCAGGTCGCGGGCAGGTCCATGAGGCTGTACCAGTGCACGCGCTCGACCAGCGGCGTCAGCAGATCGGCCGTGCGCTGCATTCCGAACACCTGCACTTCTTCCGCGCCGAAGGAAGAGGCTCCGGCTTCGGAGACCCATACGGGCTTGTCGCCGATTGCGGCTCGCACTTCTTCGATCTTCCTGGGCCACTCGTTGATCTGCCAGTGGTTCCAGTCCAGCGGGAAGCCGTGCAGCGCGACGACGTCGATGGCGTCGATGACGCCGTGGCCGTCGAGCAGCCTGAGGAAGTTGGGATCAATCGGGGAGATGCCGCCCAGGACGATCTTGAGATCGGGATTCACACTGCGAATTGCCTTGACGCCTTCGTGGATGAGCTCGGCGAACATCTTCCACTCGGGATCGATGTTGAAATCCCAGTGGGAAAGGTTGTTGGGCTCGTTCCATAGCATGACGGCTTCTACCATTGCGCCGGGACCCTTTCTGAAAACCCTTGAGTTTGATGACCGCGAGGCGAAATGCAGCCGTGCGGATCAGCTACAGCGTTCCTTCGAGTTCCAGATCGTGCACGTAGCGGCCTGAGCGCGTCGCCTTGTCCGGAGCGCAAATCCAAGTCTCGGACTCGGGGTGAGCGAGAATCTGCAAACCGGCGGAGCGCAACATGCCTTCCGCAGCAGCCCGATTGGGTATCCACCAGTTCGTGTGGTCGTTGGCGTAGCTGTGCTCCACAAAATACATGCGCGGCCACTCTTCGCTCTTGAACACTTCCTTGTTCCAGAAGTGATAGTTCTGTTCCCACTCGCGCAGCTCTTCAGAGCCGCGGATCATGGTCTGGAAAACGAGCTTCTCACGGACCTTCTTCACGACCTTGTCCAGCGCATACAGCGGATAGCGCAGGTGGTAGAGCACGCCCATGAAAATCACGAAATCGAACTGGCCCTCGATCCTGTCCACGTCGTACACGGACGCCTTCTGGAATTCGATGTTCAAATCGAGAGTCGAAGCAGCGAAGCGGGCCTGATTCAGGTATCGATCGTCGATGTCGATGCCGAGCACGCGGTCGGCTCCCCTTCGTTTCATCTGGATGGAGTAGAAGCCTCCGTTGCACCCGATATCGAGCACAGTCGCGCCGCGGAGATCCTGCGGGATCGAAGGACCGATGTGCTTCCACTTCACGTTCGGGAAATCGCCGAGGAAGTGGTTGGGAGCCGTAGGGACTCCCATCAGGTCGATGTTGTGAAACCAGTCTCCCAGTTGGGCGATCTGCTGGGCGAGAGAGGCTGGAGTGCTGCTTGCGCCGGCCATGACCGAGCCTGCGCCCGGAACAGAATCGAGGTGGGTAGACATAGTCGAAAGAAAGCCGGCGGCTGCTCGCGTCACCCGGCTCACAGGGCGATTAGAAGACGTAAGTAGCTCGCGAAGATGCCTGCTGAACGTAAGTTTCACCGGCTTGAGGGCTTGCCCACTCCGGCCGGCAAGATGGCGGGAACATTCCGAGAGGGGCAAAAAAGCGGCGGGAGCTAAGCTCCCGCCAGACATGCGGTCTTCGTGCTATTCCATCCGTACTACTTCACAGTCAGGGTAAGTGTGCTGCCGTGTACTGCACCCTTGCTGTCCCACGCCTTAACGGTCAGCCTGCGGCTTCCAGCCGACATCCTGACGTAAGTGTCCAGCCTGGCGGCGGACGTGTGGTAGGCCGAGACGCCGTCCACGTACACGCGCATCCCGGTGATGGTGGCTCCTGCGCCCGGCGTAGCGGCGGCTGCCACACGAACGGAAGTGGACACGGTCGAGTTGGGTGCCGGGCTTGAGACTTTCACGCCCGCGGTTGTCGAGGACGAGGAGGTCACATTCACCGTGGCCGTGGCCTTGCTGGTTGCGCCGACGTTGTCTTTGACGGTGGCCGTGACAGTGTACGTGCCCGCGGTGGTGTAGGTGTACGAGCCGCTTGCGGCGTTGATGGCCTGTCCGTTGCCCCAATTGATCGTAATGCCGGTGATGCTGCCATCGGAGTCGGTGGAACCGGCAGTGCTCGCCGAAACCGTGACCGGTGCGACTCCGGTGCCGGGCGTGATGCTCAGCTTCGCCAGCGGCGGGAGGTTCCCGGCGATGGATACGGTCCTGGTAGCCGAAGCGCTCCGTCCCGTGTTGTCGGTGACGGTGGCGGTAACCGTGTAGTTGCCACCGGTCGTGTACACGTGTGAACCGCTGGCGGCGTTCGTGGTCGAGCCGTCGCCCCAGTTGATGGACGTCGAAGCGATGGAACCGTCGCTGTCGTAAGAGCCGGTGGTGGTGGCCTTGACCGTTATGGGCGCCGACCCGCTCGACGGAGTGACCGCGAGTTTCGCGACCGGCGGAAGGTTCGTTGTGGCATAGCGGATGGCGCCGGTCATTTTGTTCACGATGCTCGGCTTGCCTACGGCCTTGACGTACAGCGTGTAGCTGTCCGGTTCGAGGGCGAACTGCTTCAGGTCGAGGCTGCGCCTGCCGGTGGGCACGTCCGTCAGACGCATGAGGTTCTGGCCGTCAAGCGAGATGAACACCCGGTAATAACTGAGCGTGTTCTCTTTCCCGGTGATGCTCCAGTTCAGCGTGTCGCCGCTGACGGAGCCGGAGATGGTGACACAGTTGTCGATTCCGCTCTCGATCTCGGAACCTTCTTCGTAGTCATTCCACGTGTTCAGCTGAACCGCATAGAGCTGGTTGGCGGCCGAATAGTACTTGCCGGCGGTGGCCATCGTCGCCAGCCAGGTTTGTCCGCACTGCTGATTGACCGAGCGGGGCTTACTCCAGGCGGCGAGCGAATCGTTGAACCCTTTGTAACCGGAACCCACGGCTACCTTGCCGGGATGCTCCAGCGCCTCGCTGTAGAAATTCGTCAGATGCGACAGCCCCATGTCGGTCGAACTGCTGGCGGTACCGATCCAGCCGTAAGCGCCGCCCGAGATCGGCTTGCTGAATCCGCTTCCGTTGCGCCACACGAAGATGGGATTCCCCGGAACCTCGCGCTGCACGCGGGAATAATCGATGCCGCCGATGGTTTCGATTCCGTAGAAGAAGATCAGCGGACGGCCGTTGTAGGTCACGTACTCGGGCCGGGTTATGTACGTGTTGTAGGCGTACTTGAGGTCGGCGATCATCTTCGAGGTGACGCTGCACGTGGAGGAGTCTTCGCACTTGCGCAGCGCGCCGGCGTCGTAGGAAACGGCGATCTTGAATTTGCCTCCGGTCTTGGCGGCCTCGTCACGGAGGTACTGCGTTGCGAGATCGTGATGGGTGCTGGCGGGACCGTACCAGTCAACCAGCGCGCCGTCGATGCCGCGGCTCATCATGTCACGCACCTGCTTCGCCACCTGCGCCCGGTCGGCTGATTCGTAGCCGACATTCATGTGATTACTGGGACCGAACCAGGGCATGAAGTGAACGAAGATCTTGCCGTTGAAGCCGGGATACATCAGGGTCCTGATGGAAACTTTGCTGACGTTCGACGCGCCGATGTTGCCGTTGGACTGCGTCTTGAACGTCGAGGCGGCGCTGGTGTTATTGCCTGTCTCCGCGGCGAGGGTTGTGGTGGGAACGATCGGCGTGGCGCCGATCGCCGAACCCGCCAGCGAGATCAACAAGAAGACGAAGATGAGTTTCCGCACGTAAAAAGCGCTCCAGGTCACATGCAGCAAGCGCATGTGACTCGACCGGGATTCCTGGGTGCCGCTGCGCCAGGTCGAAGACGCGCGGATGGCGGTCGTTCAGCCAAACTCATGCTAAGGGCCGGAGAGGACAGAACCATTCCGGCGAATCTACTAGGGGACGTAGGTAGTCGCCTTAAGGACCGGCGCAATCCCGCCGGATTACTTCTCAGTGTTTTCTAAGGACTTCTCCCCAAAAAGAAGGCCCTGCAATTTGTGCAGGACCTTCGTTATTCAGGGTGTAGAGCGAGCCTTCAGTTCACGATCACCGTCGCCGTAGCTGCGCGAACGGTCGCCCCACTGGTCGCGGATACCTTGATGGAATACGCGCCCTTCTGCACGGTGTTGACGCCGGTGGAGGAAGCAGGCGGAGGAGTAGTCGCACCGGCACCGCCTCCGCAACCCACGGCCGCGAGCATCGCGAGCAGCACGGCTGCGCAAACGGCGACGTTCCATAGCCTGCGCCGGCGGAAGTCTCCGCAGGCGAACAACAAGCCAAATGCAGGAAGCACGGTCCATGCGAAACGACTTCCCGAACGCATCGCGACCGACGGCGCGCTCGTAGTAACGGTCACGACCGTGGCCGCTCCGGTCGTACCCGGCACAAGCGACGCGGGAGCGAACGAGCAGTGCATGTTGGCCGGCAGATCAAGGCACGTGAACGAAACGGAAGCCGTGTAAGGCCCGTTTACCGGCACAACGCTGACAGACATGGTCGCCGAAGTTCCCGCAGCGACCTGCACTGACCCGGGCGCGACGGCCATAGACCAGTCCGGAGCCGGAGTGGGAGCCGGCGGCGGGTCTGTCGGGGTCGTTGGCGGCGGATCGGGAGGCGGCGGTTCCGGCGCAATCACGGTGTACGCCACGGGTGCGGCCATCTTGTTCGTCAGCGAAGGACGGCCAACGGCTTTGACGAACACCTGGTAATCACCGGGATTGAAATCGAAGGGCGCAAGATCGAGCGCATAGGTTCCGGCCGGCACGTCCGCTACCGGCATCAGATTCGTTCCGTCGGCGGAGAGGAAGACCTTGTAGTGGTCGATCGTGTTTTCCTGGCCGGTAATGCTCCATTGGACGCTCGTCCCGGTCATCCACGAGGTGATGGAGACGCAGTTGTCGATGCCGGACTCGATGGCCGTGCCTTCCTCGTAATCGTTCCAGGTCACGATCTGGAGGTTTGCGAGTTGATTTGCCTCGGAATAATATCTGCCGGCTTCGGCAAACGTTTGGAGCCACGTCTGCCCGCAAAACTGGTGGATGTGGCGTCCGCCGGGAGGCGCCCAGGCGGCGACCGTGTCGTCGAATCCCTTGAAGCCGCTGCCGAACGTGAGTTGGCTCGTGCGCGTCAGCGCTTTGGCGTAGAAATCGTCGATGTACTGCAAGCTCATGTAGGAGCCGTAATCGGAGGTCCTGGGCACCAGCCAGGCGAACGCGCCGTCACTGGCGGGCGCCGTGAAACCGACGCTGTTGCGCATGATGAACAGCGGGTTCCACGAAAGCGCGGCCTTCACGGCCGCCATGTCCACGCCAATCGTTTCCAGTCCGAAGAAGAAAACCACGGGACGCCCGTTGCGGCGCATGTACGCGGGCGACTGCATGAAGTTCTGCCATGCGTAGTTCAGGTCGGCGATGGTCTGCTGCGTGGGATTCGCCGCGTTCTTGACCGCGCCGACATCTTCGGTGATCGCGACTTCAAAACCGGGGTGCTTCTCGGCCTCGCGGAGCAGGTTGAGCGAAGCGGTGTTGTGATGTGTGCTGTTGGGTCCGTACCAGTCGATGATGAGGCCGTCGATGCCGCGGCTGATCATGTCTTCGACCTGCCGGGCGGCCTGCGCCGGATCGGCCGAATCGTAGCCGACGGTGATGTGGTTGGACGGGCCGAACCACGGCATCATGTGCACGTAAATCTTTGTGTCGGCTCCGGCGTAGAGCAGTTGTCGGATGGGTAGCTTGCTTACGTTGGTGCTGGCGACGTTGCCGTTGGGAAGTCCTGCAAATGTATGAGCTGCGCTGGTGTTGTTGCCGGTTTCAGCAGCGAGCGTGGTGGTTGGTTTCAGCTCGACGCCGGCCTGGCTTACTCCAGCGCCGAAAAAGACGACGGTAAGCGCGAACAGAATCCTTTTCACACCCTCTCTCCGGCCTACGGGTCATCCGCGCTGCGCGTGCAGCGTGAGTGACCGGAACCGGGAGAGCCGCAGCCTGCGAGTTCTATTGCCTGTGGAACCGGTGTCGCAGTCGGGGCACCTGGGAGCCGCAACGCCGGGCTTGAAAGTCCGGACTGCTACTCGGGAGACGCCTTCCGCGAATCCGGTGTGGGCACCGACCCGCTATCGAGCCGTCAGGCAATTCGTGCAACCGCCTAGGGCTCGGGCGAACAGAGTGTAGGGGATTTCCCGTCGATTCGTGTTAAGCGGGAGTTCGTAGTCCTCCCGTGTTTTGCCTTGGAACAGCAGTGGGCTTTATATTGATAGGTCGTCCGTTTCGGACGTCTGGCAACGCCCCGCGGTACACAACGCCGTGGTGCTCCAGAACCTCTAATGAGAGAGTTCCGCCCGAGTTCCCCCACGATTGCTACTGACGGGCGGACGAGACAAGGCGAAAGGAACAGAATGACTCCCGAGCCGCAGATGGAAAGCAGTCCCAAGATTCCTCTCCCGATCAGCAAGCACCTTCGTACCCTCGCCCACGACCTCAGCAACTCGATTGAAACGATCATGCAGGCCTCTTACCTGCTGAGCCAGGCCAAGCTCGATGACGTGAACAAGAAGTGGGTTGAGCTGGTGGACAACGCAACGAAGGACGCGGCAAGAATCAATCGCGAGATCCGCGAGATACTCAGGAACCAGAGCGAGACCGAATAACACTTTGAGGCGTACAAGGCAAACGGGCAGCCGCCAGGGCTGCCCGTTCCTTCATTAGAGGAAGTCTAGGCCGCTTCCTTGATGAGGGTCGAGTTTCTCTTCATGCCGCGAAGGAAGTCCTGCGCGGAGTGGTATCCCTCGAGCGTGCCCACATCCATGTAGTGCTCGCCGCTGAAGGTCCCTTGCACGGCGTTTCCGGCGTCGATGTAGGCGTTCAGCAGATGCCCGAGGTACTCGTCTTCCCGGTGACGCGCCTCCCACAGGAGTTTCAGTTCGTGGAAGGCTTTGCCCGACGCCGTGACCGCTCCCCAGATCCAATGCGAGTGAGCGTCGGCCTGCTTGACCTCGACCCGCTGCACGTAGCCGTGCTCGTCGCAAACCACGGCGTCGAACACCGAGGGGTTCAAGACCGGGAACAGCACCAGGTTGACGTCTGCATTCTGCTCGACCGCGGTCTTGAAGGCGTTCTCGGGGAACCAGATGGTGTCCGGCAGTCCGATCAAGACCTGCTCGGACGGGCGCACGAAGGGGCCCGCGCGAAACAGGGCGTCACAGAGCCCACGCGGCTTCTGCTGCACGACGTAGAAGATTTCGGCGGCGTAGTCGCGTTCGGCGTAGTACCGCACGATGTCAGCCTTCTCGGCTGAGATCACCATGCAGATTTGAGTCGCGCCTGCGGCGATCATCCGCTCCACGAGATACTCGGAGACTGCTTTGGGGCGCTCGACGCCGTCAAGAGTCCGCGACCCAACGGGCAAGAGTTCCTTCGAGCAGCCCAGGGGCTGGATGCGCTGTCCGGCGCCGGCGGCGGGAATGATTCCAATCACGATGCGGCCTCCAGGATGTCTTGCGCGCGTGCCGAAGCGCCAGAGCGTGCCTCCTCGAGATAGGTGAGCAGGAGACCGGCGCGGTGCGCGCCCGTGTGCTCATCGAGAGTCCGCTGACGTGCCTGGTTGGCTATGGCGGCGAGTTCGCGATCGTCCATGGCGATGCCGCGCAATACATCCTCGGCGGTGTCAACGATGAGGATCTCGTGCCCGGGACGATAGAAGGCGTCGAGTCCGTTGAACCAGTCGCTCAGGATGGGAGTGCCGCAGGCGGCAGCCTCGAAGAGGCGTCCGCTGGGACAGTAGCCGCTGGCTGCCATGTCTGCACGGGTGATGTTGAGCGTGAGCCGGGAGGACGAGTAGAGCGCGGGATGATCGGACGGCGAAACGTGGTCGATGCGGCGCACGTTCCCGGGCCACTGCCAGTGCCATGGATAGAGACTTCCCGCGAGCAGGAACTGCCGGTCGGGATTGCGGCGCGCCGGTTCGAGAAACAGGCCGTCCACCTTGTGTTGGCGGTCTGCCGCATAGGTGCCCATGTAGCTCAGCTCACAGGCAAGGTCGATTCGCGGAACCACGCGCACGTACACGTCAGGGTCCACGCATCCGAAGAGCGGACGGGCGAGTCGCGCGCCAAACTCGGTCTGGAGTTGTTCGAGCGCACCGCCTCCGGTCCAGGAGAGGACGAGGTCGAACTCCGGGATCTGGTCCCGGCGCACGTAGTCCACGGCGCCTGACTCGAGCTTTGCGAGGGTCACAGGCGTGTCGAGGTCGTAGAACACCTTCAGCGGACGATTAAGCCCGAGCACCTCGTCATTGATCGCGGCGCCGGATGGAACGTAACTGGCAGTGATGACCACGTCGGAACCGGCTGCGTCTCGCAACGCACGCTCGCGTACGTCAGCCCACTCGGAATAGAGAACAAGATTGCAGTATTCGCAGGCGGAGAAATCGCGGCGCAGGGCGTAGTACTCGACGTCCTTCTCGTAGAAGGCGATGTCGTGCCCGCGCGCGGCAAGCGCCTTGAGAACGGCGCGGTACGGGGTCGCATGGCCATTGCCCCAAGATGACGACAACGTCAACCCGAAGATGGTGATCTTCAAAATCGCACTCCCGCTGCTTTGAAAAACGCTGCCATGCTGGCGATGACTGCCCATGCCCCTATGTTGGGCAACTTGTGCTTACGTTGTGATGGCGGAGGAGCGGCAGACGTTTGCTGGAGTGCAAACAAAACAAAGGCCCGGCGGAGTGCCGGGCTGAATCGAAGAACTACGGCTGGGCTTAAGCAAGCTTCGCGTCGAGCGTGATCCTGGCGTTGTTCGCGAACAGCTTCGACACCGGACAGCCCGCCTTCGCGTCCTGCGCGGCCCGCTCGAACTTCTCGCGATCGCCGTTCGGGATGCGAGCCGTCAGGTCCAGATGGATCGCAGTGATTCCGAAGCCGCCATCGACCTTCTCGAGAGTGACGCTGGCCTTGGTATCAATGCTCTCGGCCTTCATGCCCGCCTGGTCGAGTTGCGCGGACAGCGCCATGGAGAAGCAGCCGGCGTGTGCGGCGGCGATCAACTCTTCGGGATTGGTGCCGGCGCCGTTTTCAAAACGCGTGCTGAAGGAATACTGCGTCTCGTTCAGCACCCCACTGGCGGTCGAGACGGTGCCTTTGCCGTCCTTCAGACCGCCGTTCCAGCGTGCACTACCGGTTCTTTGCATAGCGTTCTCCTGGGATCGTGTTGAAGTTCTGATGGCGTTCAGTAGAAATCGGAACAGCTGAGAAAGAAGCCGCAGTTGCGGCAGACGAGCTTGCACCGGTGCTCGGCGAGTGGCGACGAACACGTGGGACAGAGGAGCATGGCCCGCACGGCATCGTGCGCGGCGTCTTCCGCTTGCGACTTTGGTGCAGGTGTGTCGTTCATCGCAGACCCGGCGGAACTGGCTAGCGAGTATACGACACCGCCGCCGGCCTGTGCCGGAACAAGTCGGGCGCAAGGAACAGCAACACCGCGGCCGCGAGTGCCAGCATGGCAGAGATCGTGAGCGGAACTGCCGCGCCATATTGCTTCCATAGCAGTCCGGTCACGGTGCTGGCCAGCAGTGCCGCGACGCTGGTGACGAAGTAGTAGATCCCAAACGCTCCGCCGCGGAGTTCGCGGCCAACGGCATCGACAACGATGGCTTTCAGGACCGGTTGGGTGAGCGCGTAGTAGATGCCATAGAACGCCATGGCCGTGTATATCCCGAGATTTGCGGAGCCGCGGGCGAACGCAAGGTAAACGGCGGCGTACACGAGAAGTCCGGCAGAGGCGATCGCATAGCGTCCGCGTGACGCTCCGTTGGAGGCGCGGTCGCTCAGCCTTCCGGCGGGCCAGGAACCGAGCGTGTACGTGATGTTGAAGATCAGTCCGAGAAGAGGAGCCTGCCACACGGGGATCCCAAGTTCCTGTGCCCGAAGCACCAGAAACATGTCGCTCGAGTTTCCGAGCGAGAAGAGCGTGACGGCGAAGATCACGTAGTAATAGCGGCGCGGCAGGGCGCGCGGGCTGGCAAAGAGCGCCTTGTGCGTGGGCGATGGAGTGTGTTGCGTTTCGCGCAGAGCGAGCGCGACCACTGCGATGCAAAGCAATCCGGGGACGGCGGCGGCGATGAAGACCGCGCGCGGGCCGAACTGCAATCCGTAGGCGCTGGACATGATGGCCAGCGCGAGCAGAGGCCCGGCAATGGCTCCGGCGGAGTCCATGGCCTGAAGCAGTCCGAAGGCGGCGCCAACACGCTCGGGAGGAACCGACTCGGAGAGCATGACGTCGCGTGGCGCGCCGCGTACGCCCTTGGCGAGGCGGTCGAGGAAACGGATCACGAGCACCTGCCAGGCTGCGGTGACGAGCGCGAGCAGCGGCTTTACGGCGTTCGCGACCACGTAGCCGCTGACCACGAGAGGCTTGCGGCGGCGCAGACGGTCGGTCCAGAGTCCGGAGAAGAGCTTGGCGAAGGACGCAACGCTCTCGGCGATGCCCTCAATGATGCCCAGCGTCGCGGGTCCGGCGCCGATGGTGGTGAGGAAGGCCGGCAGTATCCAGTAGGCCATCTCGCTGGCGGTGTCGTTGAGGAACGACGTCGCGCCGAAGACGTGTACGTTGCGGGGCTGCACCGGGGCGGGCTGCGGCTCGGCCATGCGGTCAGTATCTCACCTGGCTGGCGAGTGGTTGTGGGGTACGAGTACCCCACATTCGCCAACAGCGGGCGGATGTGGGGCACCGAGTTACGAGCATCCCACATTCGCCAACAGCGGGCGGATGTGGGGCACCATCGCGCTGCACACGGGCGAGGACGCCCGCGCCACACATGAATTCGCCGGTAAATAAAAAAAGCGCACCAGCAACGCTGGTGCGCTGAACTTTGCGGTCGCGGGCGGGACGCCCGCGCTACACATGAACTCGCGGTCGGCCGCGGGCGAGGGCGCCCGCGCTACACCGTGAGGCTACTTCTGTTCGCCTTCGGCGCCGGCCTGGCCCTGTTGAGCCTGGG
>DASPLH010000279.1:0-2135 GCA_035627675.1 Clostridia bacterium | reverse complement strand
CGGCAACGGCCCGGCGCTGGTGCATGGCCACGTCATCCGCCCGTACTCTCACTCGTTGTCCGACGATGAGAAGCTGTACCGCCCGGAAGTCGAACGCCAGCGTGATGCGGAGCGCGATCCGATCACGAAGTTCCAGTTGTTTCTGATCCGAGAGGGCATTCTCGACGAGAAGGGAATCGAAGAGCTGGAGAAGAGCGTTGAGGACGAGGTCTCCAGGGCCGCGGAACAGGCGCTGGAGGCGGCTTTTCCCTCGACGGAGAGCTACGCCAGGTTCGTCTACTCGCCCGGTCTCGATCCCACGTCCCCGAAGTTCGCGACGGAAGCGAAGTTTGCAGGCGCGGTGGAGGGCAAGAATCCGGACAAGACGATGGCCGACCTCATCAACGCCACCTTGCGCGACGAGATGAAGCGCGACGAGCGCATCGTGCTGTTTGGCGAAGATGTGGCCGACTGCTCGCGCGAAAACTACCTGTCGGAAAAGCAGGTGAAGGGCAAGGGCGGCGTATTCAAGCTCACCGCCGGGTTGCAGTGCGACTTCGGTTCCGAGCGCGTGTTCAACTCACCGCTGGCGGAAGCCAACATTGTCGGACGCGCCGTCGGCATGGCGACTCGTGGCATGAAACCCGTGGTCGAAATCCAATTCTTCGACTACATCTGGCCGGCGATGCAGCAGCTTCGCAACGAGCTGCCGCTGATCCGCTGGCGCTCCAACGGGAACTTCTCCTGCCCGGCCGTGGTGCGCGTAGCGATCGGCGGATACCTCACGGGCGGCTCGGTGTATCACTCGCAATGCGGCGAGAGCATCTTCACGCATACGCCCGGCATGCGCGTGATCTTCCCGTCCAACGCCTTGGACGCGGCCGGTCTGCTGCGCACCGCGATCCGCTGCGATGACCCCGTCCTGTTCCTCGAGCACAAGCGTCTGTACCGCGAGACCTTCGGGCGCGCGCCCTATCCGGGGCCGGACTACATGGTTCCGTTCGGAAAGGCGAAGGTCGTCAAGCAGGGCACAGACCTGACCTGCATCACCTACGGAGCGACGCTGCCGCGCGCCTTGCAGGCTGCCCAGCGCCTCGAGCGCGAACAGGGCGTCAGCGTCGAACTGATCGACCTGCGCAGTCTCAGTCCGTATGACTGGGAAGCGATTGCCGCTTCGGTCAGCAAGACGAATCGCGCGTTTGTCCTTCACGAGGACATGCTGAGCTGGGGCTACGGAGCCGAGATCGCAGCCCGCATCGCGGACGAACTGTTCGATCGGCTCGATGCGCCGGTCCGTCGCCTCGGCGCGAAAGACACGTTCGTCGCGTATCAGCCGATCCTGGAAGACGTGATCCTGCCGCAACCGGACGACATGTTCGAGGAGATGAAGAAGCTCGCGGAATACTGATGTCCTTCGAAATGAAAACAGGCGCGGCAATCGCCGCGCCTGTTGTTTTGGCGCCGTTTAGTGGAGTGACGCCCGTGATCCGTCCGAGCGGAGAGCCATGCGATGAGAGAGTCGCCCGAGCGCAGCGGTCCTGAAACCGAGTGCCGTCGAGCGGATGCTGTCCGAGGAGAGTGCCGCCCGAGCGCAGCGAGGCCGGGCTTGCATTTAGCCCAGGGCGTTGCGCAAAGCGCAAAAGCCCTGGGTATCGCGATCGCGAGTGGAGAGCCCGAAGGCCGCGCGGCGGCCGAGGCCTGGTCTTCAGCGTTGAGACCATCGATGTTCGGGTGAAAGGCTTCGGGCACTTCGTGCCCTCAGGCGGGCGATTGCATTGGGCGCCACCCCCAGAGCTTTCGGGCTTCGCCCGACGCTCTGGGCTAACGGCACACCCGGCCTCGCTCCGCTCGGGCGGACTCATCGCATGTGCGGTCCCTTGGAACTACAATGACGCGCCCCGCTGAACGCCCAGCCAGACGGCCGAGTGCTGAATGCCGAGTGCTGAATGCTGAATAGCGCTGACGGTGAACGCTATCTCCCCCTCACCGCGATGTTTGCTTTTCCCGACTCCTGCGCCTCGTACCGGATCTCAATGCCACGCGCCCCCATCTCCGAAAGGAACTGACTGGCAGGAACGTCGCGCTCTTGCAGCACCGCACCATACTTCTCCACCTCGCCCGAGACCATCATCTGGAGCACGACGCTCGCCGGCCAT
>DASPLH010000278.1:0-11296 GCA_035627675.1 Clostridia bacterium | reverse complement strand
ATGAAGCCCGGCGTCACCATCAAGCAGATCGGCGATATCGGCAAGGCGGCGTACGCGAAGCACGGGCTGGAGAAGGCGTGGAAGGGCCCCGGACACTTCGTCGGCATGAGCACCCACGATCCCGGCCCCTACGAGCGTCCGTTGGTGCCTGGCGTCGTCTTCAACGTGGAACCGCTGCTCGACCTGCCCGACAAGGGCTATCACCTTCGCTTGGAAGACACGGTGCTCGTGACCGCCAACGGATACGAGATCCTGACCATGACGGGTTTGCCCTGGGACCTCGAATCGATCTACAAGATGCGCGACGCGGGAAGCAAGCTGAACCTGCCGCCGCTGTCGAACGGCGCGACGCGCGTCAACTGCCCGTAGGGTCTCGATTGGAAGAGCGAGATCGACGCAGCGGGTAAACGGCAATCCAGATGGATAACGAAACACAGCTACTTGACCGCGATAATCGCTTGATGCTCGAAGGTGAGATTCCAGCGCTGCTGAAGCTGCTCTATGACCGACTGCAGAGCGGATCATTTGAAGAGTGGCATTCGCAAGTGCTTTTGAAGCTGCTCATTAGCACTGACCGGAACTGCCGAGAACTGCTGAAGAGTCTGAGTAGCGACTGGGTATCACAAACCGCATGGATCGCTCGAAATCTGCTGGAACTTTGGATCTGGACAAATTTCTGCGCTGCGTCACCCCAAAACACGCGCCGGTTTTACGAAGACGCGCTTCGAGATGTAAACGGACTCTCTGAGAGTCTGAGTCAGATTGGAGCGGCTGTTGGTGCGATGGAGGCACAGATGGCCCGCAGTGCAGCAAAGGCGAGGATTAGAGAAGTCGCTTCCGAGAAACTTGGTCTTGCTGACCTTGACATGAAGTATTGTCTAGTTGCGGACGCTGCGAAGACAGTAGGTCTCGAGGAGTTGTTCTTCCCCCAAAACCGCTTTCTCTCTAAGTTCGCTCATCCTACAGCCGGGCTTGTAATCGGACTATCCCACCAGGAAGAAGCCTGCCGTGGATTCCAGGCGAGTTGTGCTACGGCCGGCGTCTTCTTCGCCAGAAACACTTTAGCGGTGTTTGATGAACAAATCCTTGCGTCTCGCTGACGCGACGCCCTCGGCTCGGGCGCAAATTGACCGCTCAAGATAAAAGGCGCGGCTCCATGCCGCGCCCTTTTTATTGCCCAGGAAGACTACTTCTTGGGACGCGCTTGCAGAACGCTGGGAACGCCCAGCTTGGCGCGCTCGATCAGCGCGGTCGTCAGGCCCGGGATCGTGTACTCCTGCGCCTGCAGGTCAACGCTGAGCTGGTAGTGGCGGAGCGTGTCCGACGTAACCGGCCCGATGGACGCATTCAATACTCCGGCGACGAGCTTCGATTTCCCGGAGCGGATGCCCAGCAGCGTTACGTAATTCTTCACCGTGGAGGAACTGGTGAAGGTGATCGCGTGCGGACGCTTGCGCGGGTCGCGCAGCACGGCCCTGAGTTTCACCCGCGAACTCTGCGGGATCACCGTCTCATAGGCTTCCACCACGTCGAGGTACGCGCCGGCGCGCCGCAGTTCGCGAGGGATGACGTCCCGGGCGACCTTTGCCCTGCACAGAAGCACGCGCTTGCCCTTCACCTTCGCCGCCAGCGCCTCCACAACGGATTCGGCGACGTATTCCTTCGGCGTCACTTCCACCCTCAATCCGCGCTTCTCGACGGCAGCTTTAGTCGCGGGACCGATGGCGGCGATGCGGAGGTGCGCCAGCGCCGACTTCGGAAGGTTCAGCTTTTCGAGACGCTCGAAGAGGGCTTCTACGCCGTTGACGCTCGTCAGGATCAGCCACTCGTACTCGGAGATCAGCCGCAAAGACTCATTCAGCGCCTTGTAGGACCGCGGCGCGCGAATCTCGATGAACGGAACCTCGAGTACCTGTGCGCCTTGAGCTTCCAGAGCCTCGGTGAGCGCGGCAGCCTGCTTCTTGGCCCGCGACACCAGGATTCTCCAGCCGGCCAACGGACGCCGGACGCCTTGAACAGTGCTTTCGCTTTTCGACTCAAGAACCGTAGCCATACGTGCCTTACGGCTGCTGCGGCACTGCGGCCGCGGCTGCACCGTATACCTCTTCCAGGATCTTGTCCGCCCCGCGCGAGAGCAGAAGCTTGCCCGTACGCTCGCCCAGTTCGACCGGGTCGGTTCCGGTCTGCACTTCGCGCAGAAGGGTCGAGCCGTCCGGATGCGCGCAGATGGCGTTCAGGTGAATGGTGCCGTTCTTCACTTCGGCGAAGGCGCCAATCGGCACCTGGCATCCGCCGCCAAGCTGGTTGAGAAGCGCGCGTTCGCACGTTGTCGCGGCGTGTGCATCTGGATCGTTGAGGAACGCAAGGATCTCGCGCATGCGCGTGTCGCCCTTGCGAATCTCGATTCCGAGAGCGCCCTGGCCGGCCGCCGAACACATCACCTCCGCCGGGATGACCTGCTTCACGAGCTGGGTCTTGCCAAGGCGCGTCAGTCCGGCAGCGGCGAGGATGATGGCGTCGTACTCGCCTTCCTCGAGTTTGCGGACGCGCGTATCGACGTTCCCGCGCAACGGGTGGATGTCGAGGTCGGGACGGACCTGCATGAGCTGGGCCTGGCGACGCAGGCTTGACGTGCCCACCTTCGCGCGTTGGGGCAACTCCTCAATGCTGTTGTACTTGACCGAGAGGAACGCATCGCGCGGATCAACCCGCTTGGTGATCGCTGCGATCTCGAACGGTCCCGCCAACTCGGTCGGCAGATCCTTCAGGCTGTGCACCGCCAGGTCAACCGTTCCGGCTTCGAGAGCCTCTTCGATCTCCTTGGTGAACATGCCTTTTGTGCCGACTTTTGCCAGCGCCACGTCCAGGATCTTGTCGCCCGTGGTCTTGATGATCTCGAGTTGAACCTCGTGACCCTGCTCGCGCAACAGATCGGAGATGTGGTGAGCTTGCCAGAGAGCAAGTTGTGAACCGCGGGAGCCAATACGGAGAAGGGCCATGTACGGAAACTTTCCTTTAAGGATTCGAACTGCCGTTGATCTTCGCCGCCGCCGCCACCGGCACCGGCTGCTCTGCGTCACATGCCTGCCCGCGTTGGTTCGCGTGGGCGCTGCGCAGGTTGAACAGCTTGCGCACGATCTCCACAACCGTCGTGGCCTGCTCACCCTCGCGGGCAGCCGACTTCAACGTGGTGATCGGGGTGTGCATGATCTTGTTGACGATGCCTCGAGTCAGCGCTTCGACCGCGATTTCCTGCTCCGGAGTAAGCGTGCCGAGACGCCCGCGCAGGCGATCGATTTCCGCCTGCCGGATCGTCTCCAGGTGCTCCTGGAGCGAAACGATCGTCGGCACGACGTCTGCCTGCTGCAAACGCTGCTGGAACTTCAGGACCTCTTCCTGCACGAGCGCTTCGGCGCGCTCCGCCTCGCGGCGCCGGTCGCCGATATGCGACTGCACGACCTGTTGCAGGTCGTCCACGTCGTACACGAAGATGCCGTCGAGGTCGTTGAGCGCGGCGTCCACGTCGCGCGGAACCGCGATGTCGATGAAGAACATCGGCTTGTTCCGCCGCTGTGCAAGGAACTTCTCGCCATGCTCCTTGCGGAAGATGGCGTGCGGAGCTCCGGTCGAGCTGATGATGATGTCGGCCTTGGCCACGCTGTCGTAGAGGCTCTCGAACGGAATGGCCTCGCCTTGGAACTTCTTCGCCAGCGCCACCGCGCGTTCATAGGTGCGGTTGCTGACGTAGATCTTCTTTGCCCCGTGCGCGATCAGGTGCCGGGCGGCCAGCTCGCACATCTTGCCTGCGCCGACCAGGTACACCGACTTGCCGCTCAGCGTTCCGAAGATCTTTTCGGCCAGCTCCACAGCCACCGAGGCGACGGACACCGACGAAGTGGCAATCTGCGTGTCCGTGCGGACCTTCTTCGCCACCTGGAACGCGCGGCTCATCAAGGCGTCCAACTGCGATTGCACCGCGCCCATGGCGCGCGCCGTGGCGTAGGCCTCTTTCACCTGCCCGAGAATCTGGGACTCGCCCACTACCATCGAATCCAGGCTGGCGGCCACGCGGAAGACGTGCTTCACCGCGTCGAGGTGCTTGTGCTCGAAGGTGTACTGCTCGTATTCGCCCTGCCGGAACCCGTAGTACTGGCGCACGAAACCGTGAAGGTCGCAGTCGCCATTCTTCGCGCGCGCAAAGATCTCCACCCGGTTGCAGGTGGAAACGATCATCCCCTCTTCCACGCCGGGGTAGCTCGTCAGCGCCTGTGTAGCTTCCGGCAGGCGAGACTCGGGGATGGCAAAGCGCTCGCGCACCTCGACTGGAGCCGTCTTGTGGTTCACGCCGATTACGAAAAAATTCATGGGGCGACAAACCTATGCAGCGGGCTGACGTAATTCGCAGCCCACGCGAAGACAGCGGCGACAAACGCGAAGGTTGCCATATACGCAGCCTTGCGCCCGCGCCAACCGGAGCTCCAGCGCGTGTAAATCAGTACGACATACACGCCCCACATCAGCAGCGACAGCAACACCTTCGGGTCGAAAAAGTACGTTGGGCCAAACTGCTCCTGCGCAACCACGGATCCCGCGATGAGCCCGATCGTCATGAACGGGAAGCCCGCCAGCAGCGCCTTGTACCCGAGATCGTCAATGACCTGGAGCGCAGGCATCCGCGACAACCACGTTGCGGGCTGCTTCGACTTCAGGCTCCGCGACTGCACGATGTACAGCAGGCTTGCCACAAAACTCAGGAACAGCGCGGCGTAACCGATGAGCAGCAGGGCGACGTGCGTTGCAATCCAGCCCTTGCTCCTGAATACCGGAGCCATGTCGGACTGCTGTCCCACGGCGGATGCAAACGTCAGCAGGAATACCAGCGGGAACACGAAGACGCCCGGGGACGCGGTCTTGAACCGCGCGAACAGGGCCATGAAAATGATGACGATAAGAAGCGCAAGTCCCGAGCCGGCGTAGCGGATCGTCAGCAGATCGCCATACCCGAACAACAATGCCCTCTCGACCACCGATACCAGGTGGAACACCATGCCGAGACCGACGGCGGGAATTGCAAAGCGGCTGAGGTCTTCCCCTGCCCTTCGACGTACCAGCTGGTACAGCGATTGGAGGAGCCCCAGGCCGTATAAGACCGTCGCTAATCTAAGCCAAAGTTGAGGCATAAGAACATGGCTGGCGGTAACGAATTGCACCTGTTTGCAGCCAGTTGTCCCTAGTATACAAACGGCTTCTCAGCGCCGGAGTGTAAACGTCACTCAATATTGTGACGTCAATCACAACCACAGGGCAAAACCGGCAGTGAGCTACTTTGGATCGCCGTAACGGGGGTCTGAGAGGGTCTCCAGCAGCGCCCAGCTACCGGGACAAAGCACGTCGCGGGCTAGTCGAGGTTCAACGCCGTCGCCAGGCCCTGGATGTTCTCGGCGTCAACCACGAACTGCCTTCCCAAGGCAAACACATCGTCCGACTCGTTGAAGGCCGACAGCAACCTCATCTTCGCCAGGCCGTACTGCTCGCTGCCGCTCAGTTCCCTTCCGTGCCCGGCATTCCAGTGTGCGACGGCAGTGAACCTGACGAAGATGCTCACCGAGTAGCGGCCGTGATTTCGCAGGATGTCGAAGATGTACTCGGTCGCGCGCTCGCCCGAGCCGGGCAAAGCGTCGCGCCAGCCCACGAAGTAGTACTGGTAAACCGCTCCGCTCTCTGCTGTGTAGGTCTTGACCCGCCGTACGCTGTCCATTGTTGCCGTCCTCACTGGCCGGATTGCACTGGTTGCGCGGCACTTCAACATGCACACAGTCGAAACACGTGCTGCCCGAAATCAATATCGCGGTGCAACTTCCAACTTTCATCCGCTGCCATCTGACTTGCATGGGGCGCGGGCCCCTTCCACACACCAGCAAACAGCGAGAGGAAAGGAACAGAGCACGTATGGACAACAGAGTTTACCGCGGACAATCCGAAGACAGGATGACTGGAACCCTTGAATCGCAGACCTCGAAAATGCCTTCCAGCACGTACCTGGCATTTGCGCTGGGGTCCATCGCCGCTTCGGCGATCCTGAAGCTTACGGGCAGGGACGAATGGGCGCTCTTCGTCGGCCAGTGGGCTCCGACGTTCCTCATCATCGGCGTCTACAACAAGATGGTGAAGCAGCACGGTTCGGACGCCTTCTCCAGGGCCGCCTAATCCCGTCCTATAACGCTGCGGCCTCAGCTTCTGCTGAGGCCGTTTCCGTTTACATGCTGGTCGCCGTGTATTCGGTGGGGGCTTCACGAAGCCGCGCCGCCGCGCTCTCCGATGTCACGGGCGTGAAGTACACCTCCTTGAAGGTGTAGGACTTCGCCTTCCCCGGCAGGATCGGCAGAATCTCGATGTGCCAGTGATAGTCATCGTCGATGGTGCGCCAGTAGTTCAGCACCTTGGATTTGTGCAGCGTGTTCGGCGCCGTGTGCAGCACGAGGTGGAAGCTGTCGGTGATGGACCGGATGCGGTTCAGGGTCCGGCGCAGCAGCGCGGCGCAGTCGCCAAGCACGCCGGGACGCGCCGAGGCCGTTCGCTCGAAGTGCGCGGAGTGCACGGTCGGCATGATCCATGTCTCGTACGGCACGCGCGGCGCGTAAGGATTGCACGCCACGTAGTCTCCCCGAACCTCGATGATGCGTTCGCGATGTTGCAGTTCCTGCGCCAGGATGTCGCAGAAGACGCAACGCTCCTTCTCCGAGTAGTGTTCGCGCGCGGAACGCAGCTCGTACAGCACGCGCCGCGGGACGAACGTGGTGGCGACGATCTGCGACGTGGGATGGTCGAACTCCTGCCCGGCGATCGTGCCGTAATCCTTGGAGACGGTGACGTACTTGAAGCGGAAGTCGTTCTTGAGGTCCTGGATGCGATGCGCGCACAACAGCAGGAACTGTTCGATCTCGGCGTCGCTCGCTATCCAGAGGTGGCGGTCATGGCGGGCGTTCTCGACGATGACTTCGTGCGCTCCGACCGACTGCATGTTGTCATAAAGGCCAAGTCCGCGCCGCGCCGGATCGCCTTCCACCCGGTATAGCGGGTCGGGATGCACGACCGCGCGCGCCGACCAGGGTCCGTAGTTCACCGAAGCCATCGTCGAGATGACCTGCGGCTGCTGCGGCGACTCGGGACAAAACAAGCAGAACGGTTGCGTCTGCCGCCCCGCCTCCGGAGCATCGCCGGTGATGACCCACGAACGGGTGATCGGGTCTTTACGCAGTTCCATAAGCGATTAGGAAATCAAACGCTGGCGGTGGAGTCAAATGCGAGCCAGTTATCCACAGACTGCGCCGCCGGCTCTCCTTGTTATACTCCCTTCGCTTCCCACCTATTCCATGAGCGAGACGTCCACGCCACTGATGCGGCAGCATGCCGCGATAAAAAAGGAGCATCCCAATGCTCTGCTCTTCTTTCGCGTGGGCGACTTTTACGAGCTCTTCCTGGAAGACGCGGTCGTGGCCGCGCGCGAACTACAGATCACGCTGACATCGCGCCAGAAGGACAAGGGCATCGCGATCCCCATGTGCGGCGTGCCCTACCACGCCGCCGAAAACTACATCGCGAAGCTCATCCGCAAGGGGTTCAAGGTCGCGATCTGCGACCAGGTCGAGGACCCCAAGCTGACGAAAAAGCTGGTCCGGCGCGAGGTCACGAGGGTCGTGACTCCCGGCACGGCGCACGATTCGCAACTGGGATCGGACGAGAACAACTTCCTCGCGGCCGTTGTGCGATCGGGCGAGACCGTCGGGTTCGCCGCGCTCGACCTCTCGACCGGCGAATTCCGCGCGACGGAGTTCACCGGCCCCGAGGCCGATGCTCGTGTCCACGAGGAGTTGCAGACGCTCGCTCCTCGCGAACTGCTGTTCGCCTCATCTCTTCCGCTGTTTCACTCGTCGCGCGCAGGAATGGACGTTCCGCGGGCGCGATGGGCGGAGACTCCGCTGGACGACTGGATCTTCGCTTCCGACCACGCCATTCCGCTGGTCGAAAATCATTTCGGCGTGCTGTCGCTCGAGGGCTACGGGCTGGCTGACCGGACAGCGGCGGCCTGCGCCGCCGGAGCCGTGCTCCACTACGTTCGCCACACGCAGCGCGGGACGCTCGACCACGTTGACCGCATCGGCTACTACGAGCGCCAGCATTGCCTTGTGCTCGATGCTGTAACGGTGCGGAACCTCGAACTCGTCGAACCCCTCTTCGCCGGCGCGGGCGACAACGTGACTCTGTTTCGCGCAATCGACTGCACGGTCACGCCGATGGGCAAGCGGCTGCTGCGCTCGTGGATGCTGCGGCCGTCCATCGATGGCGCGGAGATCGCGGCGCGCCTCGACGCGGTGGAAGCCGGAGTGGTCTCCACCATCGACCGCGAGGAGGTTCGCCGCGCGCTCGACGGAATCCTCGACATCGAACGACTGCTGTCGCGTGTCACGCTCGAGGCGGCGAACCCACGCGACGTGCTGGCGCTGGCGGCTTCGGTTGCGAAGCTTCCCCGCCTGCGCGAGTGCCTCGCCCGGCTGCGGTCCGAGCGCATGGCGCAGCTCCACGCAAACCTCGACGAACTGGCGGACGTTCGCGACCGGATCACCTCGACGCTGGTCCCCGAGCCTCCGCTGACGCTCGTGGACGGCGGAGTGATCGCCCAGGGCATCGATGCTCAACTGGACGAACTCCGCGACATCAGCCGCAACAGCAAGCAATACATCGCGCAGATCGAGCAGCGTGAGCGCGAACGCACCGGCATTGGCTCGCTGAAGGTCAAGTTCAACAACGTTTTTGGCTTCTACCTTGAGATCAGCAAGGCGAACCTGCACCTGGCTCCGCCGGACTACGAGCGCAAGCAGACGCTGGTGGGAGCCGAGCGGTTCACCACGCCCGAGCTGAAGGAATACGAGGCGAAGGTCCTCGACGCCGAAGAGAAGATCGTCGAGATCGAACGCAGGATCTTCGCCGAATTGCGCTCGGCCATTGCGGCCGAGGCCCGCCGCATTCGCCAGACCGCGCTCGCCATCGCCGAGGTGGATGTGCTTGTCGGCCTCGCTCACCTCGCCGCCGACAACAACTACTGCCGTCCCGCGTTCGACGATTCGGGCGATCTCGAGATCGTTGCCGGACGCCACCCGGTCATCGAGCAGCCGCACCTGACCAACTCGAACGACCGGTTCGTTCCCAACGACCTCTACCTCAACGGGTCGTCGCACAACCTCCTGCTGATCACCGGCCCGAACATGGGCGGCAAGTCCACCTACCTGCGGCAGACCGCACTCATCGTGATCCTGGCGCAGATGGGCTCGTTCGTCCCGGCCACGCGCGCCAGGCTCAGCGTCGTCGACCGCATCTTCACCCGCATCGGAGCGGCCGACAACCTTGCCCGTGGACGCTCCACCTTCATGGTCGAGATGACGGAGACCGCGGCCATCCTGAACACGGCGACTCCGCGCTCGCTCATCCTGCTCGATGAGATCGGCCGCGGCACCGCGACCTATGACGGACTGGCCATCGCGTGGGCGGTGGTCGAGTACATCCACGCGCGCACGCGGGCCAAGACGCTCTTCGCGACGCACTACCATGAGTTGACGGAGCTGGAGTCGCTGCTGGATTCGGTGAAGAACTACCACGTCTCGGTGAAGGAGACCGGAGGCAACGTGGTCTTCCTGCGCAAGGTCGAGCTGGGAGCGGCCGACAAGAGCTACGGCATCGAGGTGGCCAAGCTCGCCGGCCTCCCGGCAGACGTGATCTCGCGCGCCCGCGAAGTGCTGCACGAACACGAGTCCGCCGAACGCCGAGCCAGCGAACATCTCTCCGACGGCGAGCGCCGGGACAAGCCGATGCAGTTGACGATCTTCACGCCCCTGTCCAACACGATCGTGGACCGCCTGCGCGACGCCGACCTCAACAACCTGACTCCGCTCGAAGCGCTGAACCTGCTGCACGAACTGAAGAAGCAAATCGACTAAAGTGTGAAGTAAGAAGTGCGAAGTAGGAAGTGAACGGCTCAGAGTCTGGCGATTCTACTTTTCCCTTTTCACTTTTTACTTTCTACAATGTCGAACATGTCGCCGCGCACCCGTATGGACCTTTCCTCGCTTGTCGGCCAACTGATGATCTTCGGCTTCGACGGTGTCGAGATGACCGCGAAGCTCCGCTCGGCCCTGGCCGCCATGCAACCGGGCGGGATCATCCTGTTCAAGCGCAACGTGGTGGATGCGCGCCAGACTCACGCGCTCCTGCGAGAGTCCCAAAAGCTGGTCTCCACGCGCATGTTCCTGTGCGTCGATATGGAAGGCGGCACGGTCGATCGGCTGAAGGATGTCGTCGCTCCGGCTCCCTCGGTCGAAGATGTCGTTCGCGCCGGGCGCAAGGAGCTCTACCGCGCTCACGGCAAACTGATCGGGCAGGAAGTGTCTGCGCTAGGGTTCAACGTTGACTTCGCTCCCGTGGTAGATCTCGGCCTCGAGCCTTCGCGATCCGTGCTGACCTCGCGAACCGTGTCGGCCAGTCCGAAGGAGACGGTTGTTTACGCGCGCGAGTTCCTCCGCGGCCTCAAGGACGCGCAGGTGCTCGGCTGCGGCAAGCACTTCCCCGGTCTCGGCGAGGCCAACCTGGACACGCACGAGTCGCTGCCCGCCATCGACAAGAGTTGGAAGCGCCTGTGGGATGAAGACCTCGTGCCCTACCGCATGCTCCAGCGGCAGATGCCGTTCGTGATGGTCGCGCACTGCGCCTACCCGGAGGTGACCGGAGACCGCACTCCGGCATCGCTGTCGAAGAAGTGGATCGGGGACATTCTGCGCAAGAAAATCGGCTATCGCGGACTCGTTATCTCCGACGACCTTGAGATGGGAGGCGTGCTGGCCGCCGCATCCATCGAAGACGCAGCCGTGGAAACCATCCGTGCGGGCGCCGACATCTTCCTCGTCTGCCGCAACGAAGAGCACGTGTTCCGCACGTACAGCGCCGTGCTTCGCGAGGCCGAGCGCAATGCGAAGTTCCGAAAGCAGGTCGAAACGGCGGCCAGGCGCATACTGAACTTCAAGCGCAAGTCTCCGGAAGTGAATCGCCGCATGCCCGCCGCACCAAGCGAGTTGGCCGTCACTCGCCTGCGGCAGCGGATCTGGCAGTTCTCCGAGGAACTTCGCGCAACGGCCATCGCGGAGGCGAACGCTTGATCGTCGCCGGCGTGATGAGTGGGACTTCGGCCGACGGCATCAACGTCGCCATCGTGCGGCTCATGGGTCGCGGATTCGCCACCCGGTTGCAG
>DASPLH010000277.1:0-2094 GCA_035627675.1 Clostridia bacterium | reverse complement strand
GATGGAACGCCGTATCCGGAACTCAGAATCCAGATTTTCCCTGTGCCGTCGTCCACCTGGTACATACCCGTTCCGAGGGCGCCCCAGGATTCGGTTACCGTGCCTTTGATCGCCACTTCGTCATTGGCATACCGCGCGGGGTCGCGCTGAATGTCTGCGATGGACTTCTGTGGCGGACACGCCGCGAGGACCAGCATCACGCCGATGACGAGCAAACTTAGCAGCACTTTCCGGACCGCTTTAACGTTATTCATGCGCATCTCCAGGCACTCCTTACGATGCCAACTCACGAGCGTGGCGGTGCCTATGCTAACCCAGGCCTGAAAGGAGTGTTGCGACACGAAAGGCCAACGCTGTCTCTAGCTGACCGTCTCGGCGCTGTAGCGCGCGATCAATCCCGTGCGGACCGCGTGACGGTACATCCGGGTGAAGAACCAGGACGCCAGGAGAATGTAGAGAACCGCAAGCGTCGCTCCCCAGATCAGCGCCGTGACCGACATCGATCCTCCGCGCACGATCGCCCTCATCCCTTCGAAGACGTAAGCCGGCGGGAGGAGATGCGAGACCGCCTGCATCCAGGCCGGCAGCGTCGCCAGCGGGTAGTACACCCCGGCGAACGGGGACAGCAGCGCCGGAATCGGCCACACGAACCATTCCGAGGCTGGCCCCAGCCGCAACACCATCCCGCTGCCGACGATGCCCAGCGCAATGCCGAACATGAACAGCACGAGCAGGAACGGGACAAACATCAGGCCATAGCTGAAGAACGAGAGTCCGAAAACCGTGGTGGCGACCACCAGCATGACCGCGAGTCCAAGCGTGCTGGTGGCGATGCTCGAGAGCACCAGCCCGCCGACGTACTCGGAGATGCGCAGGGGCGTGGCGAAAAAGTTCAGGAAGTTGCGCGACCAGACGTCTTCGAAAAACGCCATGGTGACGCCCTGCATCACGCGGATGAAGAAGTCCCACAGCAGGACGGCCCCCAGCAGCGCGGGAACAAAATCAATATCTGTAGATGTTACGGAGTTCAGGTACCGCGTCATGAACCCCCAGAGCACGATGTCAATCACCACCCAGGCGAACAGCGGCAGGACGCGCGACGTGCTTCCGCGCACGAGATAGGCCTGGCGAAGGACTACGGCTGCCATGCGCCCCAGGTTCATGGCTCCACCTCGAAGGCGAGCGGCTCCCGCGCAACGGTGATGAACAGGTCTTCCAAGGTGTCCTTGCCGTGCTCGCCGGGCAGGGTCTTGGGATCGCCCTCGAGCAGGATGCGTCCGCGCGAGAGGAACAGAACGCGGTCGCAGACCTCCTGGACTTCGTACATGTTGTGCGACGTCCAGAGGACACCTCCGGTGCCGGCGGCGGCAAAGTCGCGTATGCGCGTGCGGATGTCGCGGGCGGTGGATGGATCGAGCGATGCCGTGGGCTCGTCGAGCAGCAGAAGCTGCGGACGGTTCAACATGGCCTTCGCCAACGCCACGCGGGTCTGCTCGCCGGAGGAGAGCACGCCGCACTTGGTGTCGCGGAACCGGAGAAGCTCGAACTCCTCGAGCAGTGTCTCAATGCGCTCGGGGAGCGACTTCACGCCGTAGATCATCCCGAAGATGCGCAGGTTCTGAGAAACGGTGAGATTGCCCGGCAGCGGAGCGTAAACGGCCGCGAAGTTCGTGCAGCCAAGCGCGCGAGAACGCTGCCTCGCCAGGTCGATGCCCTCGACGCGAATGCTGCCGGAGGTCGGTTCCAGGACTCCGAGAACCATGTTGATCGTGGTGGTCTTGCCGGCCCCGTTCGGACCGAGCAGCCCGACAATCTCGTTGCGCCCGACGGCAAACGAGATCGAATCCACGGCCACGGTCTCGCCGTAGAGTTTGGTGAGGTTGGAGATCGAGAGAACCGAGTGGACGTCAGCCATGAGCACAACAGATTCTAGACGCACGGAACGCGCCATGCCGCCGACGACAGCTTGCCGGCCCGGTGCCGCTTCGTTGTTGTGCTTGGTGCCGGGAGGGGGGGTCGAACCCCCACGAGGGGTAAACCTCGGCGGATTTTGAGTCCGCTGCGTCTGCCAGTTCCGCCATCCCGGCTCAGAGA
>DASPLH010000276.1:0-4168 GCA_035627675.1 Clostridia bacterium | reverse complement strand
GATTTCGGCACGGGCTATTCTTCGCTGAGCTATCTGCGCCGTTTCCCGATCGACACTCTCAAGATCGATCGCAGCTTCGTAAAAGCCCTCGACAGCGACGGCGAAAGCCGCGAGATCGTGCGGACGATCATGTCGCTGGCGGAAAACCTCAAGATGGACGTCATTGCCGAAGGCACGGAAACCGAGGCGCAGATCAACGAGCTGCGTACGATGGACTGCCGCTACGCCCAGGGCTACTTCTTCTACAAGCCGATGAAACCCGACCAATTCGCGCAACTGGTCTCGGTATGGGATCCGTCGCGTCCGGCACAGGCTGTTGCGAAAGCGGCTGCCCCGCGCGTGCACTAGCGAAAGAATCCGCCGGAGCCGCCCCGCATCCAAACTAACTTCACATCGAAGCAGGTGGAGGCGCAGTGGACGGCAACCTTTTGCAATTGTATGTCCCGATCATTCTCGGCAGCACGCGTCGCGGGCGGCAGAGCGACAAGCCAGCCCGATGGATCGAGCGGCGGCTGCGCGACACCGGCCGTTGCGAGGTCGAGCTACTCGACCTCGCCGAGTACGATTTTCCGATCATGGAAGAGCGGCTGACGATGCGCGACGATCCACCGCCGCGGGCGCAGGAGTTTTCCGATAAGTTGCGGAGGGCGGATGCCATCGTCATCGTGACGCCGGAGTACAACAGCGGCTATCCGGGAGTGCTCAAGAACACCCTTGACTACTTCTATTCCGAGTACTACCGCAAGCCGTTCGGGGTGGTCACGGTCTCGGGCGGCGGGTTCGGCGGCATCACGTGCTTCCAGTCGCTGCTGGCGGTGTTGCAGAAGGTCAGGGGTATCGTCCCGGCATACCTGCCTATCTTCAGCGTGCAGAAGACCTTCGACCAGGCCGGAAACCTGGTGGATCCCAGTTACGAGAAGCGCGCGTCGGTCTTCATGGACGAGTTACTGTGGTATGCCGAAGCCCTGAGAACGCAGAAGGAGCGGGTCACGGTTACGGTGGGCTAGGGTAGGGTTCGAGCAGATGCGGGAGGCTGCGCGGTCCTAATCCGTGCGGTTTCCGGCTGATCCGAAGCTATAATCTACTCGTGCCTAAGTATTCGATCGTCGTACCGCTTCACAACGAGCAGGAATCTGTTACCGAACTCTACGACCGGCTGAAGGCCGTCATGGAGGCCAACGGCGACAGTTTCGAACTCGTATTTGTCGATGATGGCAGCCGCGACCAGACGTTTCACCTGCTGCAGCAGATCGCGGCCGTGGATAGCCGGGTCGTGGTCGTCAAACTGCGCCGCAACTTCGGACAGACCTCGGCCCTGGCGGCGGGTTTCGACCACGCGCAGGGCGAGTTCATCATCGCCATGGACGGCGACCTCCAGCACGATCCCGCCGACATTCCGGCCTTCATCGAGAAGCTCGAAGAGGGCTACGACATCGTCAGCGGCTGGCGCAAGGAGCGCGTGGACAACCTCGTGCTGCGTCGAATCCCATCGCGCATCGCCAACTGGGCCATGTCGAAGCTGAGCGGCGTGGACCTGCACGATTTCGGAACGACCTTCAAAGCGTACCGCTCCGAGTTGATCGACGAGATCCCTCTTTACGGCGAGTTGCACCGCTTCATCCCGGCGCTGGCGTCGTGGTACGGCGCCAGCATCTGCGAGATCCCGATCAAGAACATCGTCCGTCCGCAGGGCGCATCGCACTACGGCATCTCGCGCACGTTCCGCGTGTTCTTCGACCTGATCACGATCCGCTTCCTGCTGAAGTACATGACGCGTCCGTTGCAGTTTTTTGGGCGGTTCGGAGTCCTGGGTATGTCCGGCGGATTGGCGATCGCGCTGTGGCTCATGTGGCAGAAGGTCGTGAACAACGTTCACGTCATGGACGAGCACGGCCCGCTGATGATCTTTGGGATGGTGTTGATCGTGGCCGGTGTGCAGTTGCTGGCGCTCGGTCTGCTGGGAGACTTACAAGTGCGACACTTCTACGAGCCGGCCAGCGGCATGCCCTATCGCGTGTCGAAGGTGATCCGCGCGGAAGAGAACGCGGAGAGGGAAGTGCAAGAGTAGAGCTACTAAGCGGCTGAGTCGCTGAGCTGCTGAGCTAAGACATCAAACGCGCCGCTTCGGCGCGTTTTGCTATGTTGCATGCCGGGGGCCGTAAGCGGATTGCCCTAGTCAATCCTTCCAGAAGTATCCTCTACCTGCTGTTGTATCAATCGCGACGAAGAAGTTGTCGCAACGATAAATATTCGTGCTCTCCGGAAGCGTCTGTCCCTCGACGAGGTAGTCGGGCCACCAAGCTGGCGTAGAGCCAATAGCACGTGCCGCACCCTCGGAAGGTGTGCATTCCGAGCCCAAGCGCCCCTTGATGTTCTCCGATAGCGAGAACGTTCCCCGCACCTCGTTTGTATCAATGTCGTGCCACTCTCGGATTTCTGTCGCATCGATTCGAAGCAAGGCGGGAAGCCATCCTCGCTCGATGGCTCTGTCCTTTGCAGCGGCAGCGCTGGACACATAGTGTGATTCGAATTGCTCACGGCACGCAGCTAGCGTCAGTACAGCGAACACCGCCAGCACCGACGACTTCCGGATGAGATCAGCAGTTTTCATTCGCACCAATGTAAGCCGGCGAACGCTACAAGAGAAGAATGCAGTTCAGGTCCTAGAAGAAAAGCTCCGTCATTAGGAACACTAGGTTGGCGGCGATCATGCCGCCCACGGCTGCACCGAGCCAGAAGTTCTGGGTCCGCGTATTTGTCGTGCGCATGACACGCCGGTCATTCGAAATCCAGAGAATGAAGAACAGGATCGGCACGATCAGGATGCCGGCGAGCACCTGGGACCAGTACAGGGTCTTGACCGTGTTGATGCCGATGTAATCGATGATGACGGCGCCCACCAGCACGGCGCAGATCAGGACGAAGAAGCCCTTTGCTTCCCACGGAGGTTCGTTGAGGCCGTAGTGCCAGTTGGCGGCTTCGGAGATGCTGAAGCAGAGCGAGGCCACGAGGATCGGCAAGGCGACCAGTCCCGAGCCGATGATGCCGAGCGAAAACAGGATCGGTCCGAGCTGGCCAAGAGGAGCCAGGGCCTCGGCGGCCTGGCGGGTTGTCATCGAGGCCGGATCGGCCACCTTCATGCTCGAGGCCGCGATCACGGCGGAAAGCGACACCAGGGCCGCTACCACGCAGCCGAACTTCGCCTCCACGTCATGGAAGGTGGCGCCAGTTTCGCGCTTGGAACTGGTCTGCCACACGACTACGTCGGGTGTTAACAGGGAGCCAAAGACGGCAATGATGGCCATGACGTAGCCGGTTCCGGGTGAGAAGTGAGGCAGCAAAACTCCCGACGCGACGCGAGCAGCGGAGCCTCCGGACAGGATGGCCGCGGCGACATAGGCGAAGAGGAACAGCGCCAGGAGCGAGAGCGTTCGGTTCACGCGCTCGTACCCGGCCAGGGTGAGCACGTACCAGATCGTGAAGGCAACCAGGGCAGGGAAAAATCGGTTGGGCTGCTGCAGGACGATGGACAGGGCGTCGCTGACGGCCATGATGTCGGCGACGATCATGAGCACGTTCACCGATACCACCATGCAGGCGAGCATCACGGCCAGACGCTTGCCGAAGTGTTCGCGGACGAGCTTGATCAGTCCGAGCCGGGTCTCGTGCCCGATGCGAGCAGCCACTCCGAAGACCGCCATCAGGATGGGAATGCAGAGGAGGACGACCCATCCTACCGAGAGTCCGAACGTCGCGCCCGCGACTGTGGCGGTGAGCACTGCTGCCGGATCGAGGTCCGCCGCGCCGGCAATGATGCCAGGGATAATGCGCTTGACGATGCCGGCGTCTTTGCCCGGCGAAGGCACGCCCGGCGGAATCTCGCCTGTTGGAAACGACACGACCTTGCCGCGATCCCGCGACGTGCCGGAACGTGGGCGGGAGTTCGTAATCCCGAGCTTCTCCGACAACTCTCTGAGATCCCGAAAATCCAAGCCTCCGTCCCCAGTCCCGCGATGCTGCTGGTTAGGATGAAGCTCCTCGCAGCCGGGTTGCGGACGGGGCTCGGCCTCGGGACGATGAGGCGGCGCCAGTGCCCGACCGGGCACATTTATGTCGCCGATGTGTGTTGTAGGGCTACAATGCTAAAGGTCTCGGCTGCCCCTGAACC
>DASPLH010000275.1:0-9002 GCA_035627675.1 Clostridia bacterium | reverse complement strand
CGAGTCTTTCCCCAAACTTTCGCGAGTGGTGGTGCACTACAAGCCCTCGGACCCGTCGGTATCATTCCTGGATCGTGAAGATGTGCGGTTGCGGGGGGAGCGGATGATGGCCTAGGCCTCGGGCGCTTCTCGCGCGAGCGCTGGAGAATTCCTTCTCCGCTGGAATGTCGATCGGAAGTCGAGGTCGAGTTGGTCTGGGAGGAAACTGATGTCCGAAATAAGACACAACTTGCCGTCAGCCGTAATCGTCGTTGCGATTGCATGTTGCCTGGGTGTTTTGGCGTGCTATTGGCTGTCCGTCATTTCTTTTCGGGCAACAGCACTGATGACCCTCGTCATCGTTGCGGTGTGTCGCAGGGTTGCACATCGGTTGGCCCCGCACAAATTTTCGAGCTTCAATCTAATGACCGGAATGTACGCGGGCGCACTCTATTTCTGCGTTGGTGCGATCGCGTGGATAATCCGGCCAGCGTGGGAGAGCGGAGGCCGAATCGTCATCCCTGTCGTTTATCTCGCGACGGCCGCTTACGCGTTCGTTGTAGGTAACAAGCTGGCAAAACGTGCTGGCCAGTCGTAATCATGTCGCGAGCAGCTGTTGAGAAACCGCTTCGAACTACGCCACATCCTCAACGATCTCCTCTATCTGGTGCTGGATGGAGCGCGGTGCTAGCCAGCCTGCGAGTGCGACCAGTGCCAAGGCTCCGGTGACGGTAAGCCAGTTGCGGTTTTTGCTGAACCACCATTCGCTGGTGTGGTCCTTAGCGCGGTGGTCGAAAGCGCCGTGTGCCGCGTGATCTCCCGGCACGGGTTCCCAAAGATTGTTTGGGACGGCGGGATCGCGCGGGCCGTTGAACTGCTGCGAGCGGTAGCCGGTCAGTCCCAGGTAGCGGTCGAGTAGTCCGGGGATGAACTTCTGCCCGGTGATGGCCGCTGCGGTGGACCATCCGAGCCAGTACTCGCGGCGCGGGTGATGCGCGGCGTGGTAGATCGCCTCGGCTGCGACCTCTGGCTGGTAGATCGGAGGCACGGGCTGCGCCTTGCGCGGCAGGCGGCTCTTCACCCATTCGAACTGCGGCGTGTTGACGGCCGGCATGTGGACCGCAGTGAGCCGCACTTTGCTGCGGTCGTGGTGGAGTTCGCAGCGCAGGGAATCGGTGAAGCCGGCAATCGCGTGCTTGGCGGCGCAGTAGGCGGATTGCAGGGGGATGCTGCGGTAGGCGAGCGCGGAGCCGACCTGCACGACTACGCCCCGGTTGCGCGGGAGCATGCGGCGGAGCGCGGCGAGCGTGCCATAGACGTATCCGAGATAGGTGACCTCGGTTACGCGGCGGTACTCCTCGGGTTGCATTTCGCGCACGGGAGAGAACACGGAACTCATGGCGTTGTTGATCCAGGTATCGATGCGTCCCCACTTGCGCTCGACGCGGGCTGCGGCCTGCTCGACGGCATCGTGATCGGCGACGTCAACCGGCAGTACAAGCGCCTTGCCTCCCGCGGACTCGATCTCGGCCCTGGCGGCTTCGAGGCGCTCGCGTCCTCGCGCGATAAGGCCGACGCAGGCGCCGTGCTGTCCGAAAAGGCGGGCGGTCGCTCGTCCGATGCCGGCGGACGCGCCGGTAATCACGACGACTTCGCGCTGCTTCATTCATCCCTCCGAGTGTGAAACGGGAGTAGAAATCCAAAGGTGCGATGCGTGCCCAAAGTGGCGTGTGGCCTGAGCGCCCAGCGGATTCAGCTTCGACACCGCCGCACTCGTTCCGTATGATGAATGGTTTGCCGCAGTGCCCGGGGCAGATATGCACGGCGGCCATTCCGAGGACGATCAACGATGAAGAAATGCCTTCTACTCGCCGCTTTCATCTGCATGCTGGCCTTCTCGGCTGTCGCCGACGAGGGTATGTGGCTGTTCAACAAGCCTCCCGTATCGCGCCTGAAGTCGAAGTACGGCTTTGAGCCGACGCAGGCGTGGCTGGATCACCTGCGTGTGGGCTCCGTGCGCTTCAACAACGGCGGATCGGGGTCTTTCGTATCTGCCGACGGACTGACGTTCACCAATCACCACGTCGGACGCATCTGCCTTCAGCAGCTCTCGACCAAAGACAAGGACTACATGCGCGACGGATTTTATGCGCGCACGCAGGCCGAAGAAGGCAAGTGTCCCGACCTCGAACTCAACGTGCTGGTGGGGATCGAGGACGTGACGGAGAAGGTCCAGGCGGTGGCGAAGCCCGGAATGGCGGACGCCGAGGTGGGCAAGGCGCAGCGCGAGACGATCTCGGGCCTCGAGACGGACTGCGCGAAGTCCAGCGGATTCCGCTGCGATGTCGTCACGCTCTATGCGGGCGGGATGTATCACATCTACAAGTACAAGAAGTACACAGATGTGCGCGTGGTGTTCGCCCCCGAAGAGTCGATGGCGTTTTTCGGCGGCGATCCGGATAACTTCGAATTCCCGCGCTACGACCTCGACATCGCGTTCTTCCGAATTTACGAGAACGGCAAGCCGGTTCAGCTCGGCCGGAACTACCTGAAGTGGTCGAGCCAGGGCGTCAAGGAAGGCGATCTCGTTTTCGTTTCCGGCCACCCCGGGGGAACGCAGCGCCTGTTGAGCATGGCCGAGATCAAGTATCTCCGCGACGTCGTGCTGCCTTACAACATCGAGAACCTGACGCGCACGAACAACGTGCTGAAGAAGTTCGCCAGCGAGTCGGAGGAGAACGCGCGTGTCGCCGGCGATGACATCTTCGGGGTTGAGAACTCGCTGAAGGTCGTGAAGGGGCGCCGCGACGGACTCAACAATCCGCAACTCGTCGCCAAGAAGCAGGCGGAAGAAGACCAGCTTCGCAAGACGGTGATGGGCGACCCGAAGCTGAAGGCCGCCTATGGCGACGCCTGGGACCAGATCGCCAAGGCCGTCGAGGTTCAGCGCTCGATGTTCCTCGCCAACGTGATGTTCAACCGCAACACGGCGTTCGCCGGCGAATTGGCGGCGCTTGCCCGCACGCTGGTGCGCGTTACGGTCGAGAAGCAGAAGCCTAGCAACCAGCGCCTCTCCGAGTACAGCGACGCGCGGCTGCCCTCGCTGGAACAGCAGTTGTTCTCGACGGCCCCGATCTACAAGGACCTCGAGCGCACGTTGCTGACGAACTCGTTGAGCGTGATGCAGGAAAAGCTCGGCGCGGGGAACCCGACGGTGCAGAAGGTGCTCGGCGGAAAGACTCCGGCGGAAGTCGCGCAGAACCTGATCCAGAACACGAAGCTCGAAGACGTGGAGTTCCGCAAGAAGCTCTACGAGGGTGGCCCGGAAGCCATCGCGGCCAGCACCGACCCGCTGATCGTGATGATGCGCTCCATCGATAGCGAATCCCGCGCGATCCGCAAGGACGTCGAAGACAAGGTTGAGTCCGTGCTGCGATCGAACACGACCAAGATTGCGAAGGCGCGCTTTGCCGCTACGCAGGGAACCGAGACGTATCCGGACGCGACCTTCACGCTGCGTCTGAGCTACGGCCCGGTGCGGGGCTACCAGCATAACGGGAAGACGATCCCGTGGTTCACGACCATGGGCGGCACGTACGACCACGCCGCTGCCCATGGAAACAAGGAACCTTACGAACTGCCGGCCTCGTGGGTCGCGGCGAAGGGCAAGTTCGAGATGAAGACGCCGTTCAACTTCGTTTCCACCAACGACATCATCGGCGGCAACTCCGGCTCGCCGACGGTGAACCGGGCCGGCGAAGTCGTCGGCATCGTCTTCGACATGAACATGCCGTCGCTGGTGTGGAACTTCGCCTATGACGAGAGCCAGGGTGGACGGTGCGTTCACGTGGATTCGCGCGCGATCATCGAATCGTTGCGCAAAATCTACAATGCAGGCCCGCTGGCGGACGAATTGCAGGGCGCTAAGAAGTAGCGAGCACTTCTTGTTTGACGGCTGCCCTTCGGGGCAGCCGTTTCTTTTGCGTGAGGACGAGCTTCGTGGGAAGGCCATGCGCACAGGGCCGGCAGTTCCGGTTACATCCGGCGTCCAAACCGCTCTAGAATGGAGCGAACGCATGCCGCTGCGCACCTACTTCCACGTCGATATGGACGCCTTCTTCGTGTCGGTCGAAGAACTCTACGACCCGGCCCTGAAGGGGAAACCGGTCGTTGTGGGCGGCAAGGCAGACGAGCGCGGGGTCGCCGCAGCCGCGTCGTACGCGGCCCGGAGGTATGGCATCCACTCGGCGATGCCATTGCGGACGGCGGCGAAACTTTGCCCGCACGCGATCTTCATCGAGGGCCACCCGGAGCGTTACCGCGAATACTCGCACCGTGTTCGCGACGTGCTGCTGAGCTTCTCGCCGCTGGTTGAGATGGCCTCGATCGATGAGGCGTATCTCGATATGACGGGCACCGAACGGCTGCACGGTCCGCCATGGCGTGCGGCCCATCTGCTGCACGAGGCCGTCAAGCGCGAGACCAACCTGAACTGCTCCATCGGAATTGCTTCGGCTCGGGTGGTGGCGAAGATCTGTTCGGACCAGGCGAAGCCGAACGGGATGCTGTGGATTCCGCCGGGGCAGGAGGCTGCGTTCCTGGCGCCCCTCGAGGTGCGGCGGATTCCCGGCGTGGGGAAGGTTACAGAGCAGCGGCTGCATGCGTTGGGAATCCGCTACGTGCGCGACCTTACGACATTCGGCGATCGGAAGCTGCGCGAAGAGATCGGAGACTGGGCGGTGTCACTGGCGGAGAAAGCGCGAGGACGCGATGCCGGCGCGTGGTACGACACGGAAGTCGGCGAGGAAGAAGACCCGAAGTCCGTCAGCCACGAACACACTTTCGGCCGCGACACCAGCGACCCGCAAAAGATCGAGTCGATGCTGGCACGGCTGAGCGAGATGGTGTGCCGCAGACTGCGCGAACAGGGACTTCACGCCCGGCGCGTGCAGCTCAAGCTGCGCTTCACGGATTTCACGACCATCACTCGCGCCCGCACTCTCGACCATACCACCCAGCTCGACACCGAGGTCTTCGCCAACATTCGCGAGCTTTTTTACGCCAACTGGAATCCGGGGCAGACGGTGCGGCTCATCGGTGTTCAGACCGCGTTGTTCGGCGAAGCGCAGCAGTTGGACCTGCTGGGCGATACTCGCGACGAGCGTCTGCGGAACATTCTTGGGACGGCGGATCGCCTGCGCGACAAGTTCGGAGAGGGCGTGGTCTCGCTCGCGACCGGCATGAAGAGTCGCTTCCGCGAGCGCACGCATGAGAACCCTGCCAGCCTGCCGGGAAAACCGAAGAAGCCTAGCTGACCGTCTGGGCGACGACAGGGAGCTCGGGGAGGCTTCGGGCGCCGACGCGAGCGATTCTCATCTCGACCACTTCGAGGGTGTGTTGCAGCGCGCCTCGCAGTTCCGCGAGTTCAACGCTTCCGATATCCGAGTCTTCGAGGACGGGGACGATGGCCTCGAGTCTGTCGGCGACGGCTCTCACCTGTGCATCGGAGTGTCGCCTGACCGGCGTCGGAGCAAGCTTCACCCGTTCCGGCTGATCGTTGCCGGTCACTTCCGCCATCACCATACGCAGGACATCGCGGTCGGCATCCGTCAGCTGCTGGAACTGCAACCCCATCCCGACCTGCGGGTGGGTCGTGCGAACGATGGCATTAGCCGCGAGCCGGCGCCGCTCGGAGCGAAGTACCACGGTCAACTCCGACCCGGTGGACAGCGGAGTGCGAGTGTTCACATAACATCCACCCATGCTGATGTCGCTGCAATGGGCCCACATTCGAGCTGCCGTGCCGGGCAAGCTGAGTTCCACGCCGAGATCGCAAGCCACACGAGGGTGGGTGCGCCGCTCGCCTCGTTCGCCCTGCGGAGCCTCTGCGATTGCCAATGGTGAAGGTTCGGGCTGATCGGGCCGGGCGGGGAGCTCCTGGTCGAGATTCCAGAGGTTCTTCTCGGGTTCCATGCAGACGAGTCCGAACTGATCCTGAGCTCTGGGTGCCTCGCCGACCCAGGTCACGCGAAAACGCGCGCGAGCGTTGCCGCGCTGAATGCCCACGATGTCTCCCGGCTCGAGTAACTGGCGCAGGCCGCCGATCCTCACGCCGTGGCGGCTGAGGTCGAGCGTGTGCGCGACCGCGTTAAACGGTGCGCCCGCGGAGTTTGTCCCATACACCCGTACGGGAAGAATCGATTGGATGCGTTGCTCGCAACGTCGCGCCGGCATAGTTCCTCAACCACTAGATCGGACGACTAAGGCCGCGACTTAAGCCTTGAAAACAAAGAATAGCGGCCGAAGCCGCAACACTGCTGCAATGCGTTTCCTCAGGCGCGGGTAGCCATCGAGCTTTCGCAGCCGACTTGTCCGCGAACGTAGGTCACGACATCGCCGATGATCTGGTCGAGCGAGCGTTTCGGCTCGAAGCCAAACCACTGCCTGGCCTTGGTGATGTCGGGAACGCGGCGGTGCATGTCTTCGAAGCCCGGAGCGTACGCCTCCGCGTAGGGGATATGAACGATCTTGCTCTCCGAGTACGTGGCGGAGATGACGCGCCGCGCGAGTTCGTTGATGCTGACCTCTTCGGTGTTGCCGAGGTTGAAGATCTCGCCGGCCGCACGCGGCTCCTGCACGACGGCGATCAGGCCCTCGACGATGTCGGAGACGTGTCCGAAGCAGCGGGTCTGCTCGCCGGTGCCGAACACCGTGACCGGCTCGCCCATCAGCGCCTGGCGCACAAAGTTCGGGACGACCATTCCGTATTGCCCGGTCTGTCGCGGACCCACGGTGTTGAACAGGCGGACGATCGAAACCGGAAGCTTGCGCTCGCGGTGATAGGCCAGCGCCAGGAATTCATCGATCGCTTTGGAGCAGGCATAGCCCCAGCGCGAGTGGTAACTGGAGCCGAGCACAAGGTCATCGGACTCGCTGAAGGGCAGCTTTGTCGATTTCCCGTAAACCTCTGACGTCGAGGTGAGGACCACGCGGCGGCTTTTTTTCGCCGCCAGGCTCAGCACGATTTCCGAACCTGCCACGTTGGTCTCGATCGTCTGAACGGGGAACTCCACGATGCGCTTCACGCCGACGGCGGCAGCCAGGTGGAACACGGCGTCGGAATAGTCCACAAGCTCGGCCATGAATCGCCGGTTGAAGATCGTCTCCGCATGGAACGTGTAGCGCGCGTGCTTCCGGAAACCGGCGATGTTCTCCACGCTGCCCGTGGACAGGTCATCGACGGCAACGACCTCGTGTCCTTGCCCCAGCAGGCGTTCGGAAAGATGGGAACCGACGAATCCAGCGCCGCCGGTAATCAAAAAGCGCATCAACGTGTCACCTCGGGAATGTTCCTCCATTGTACGTGAGCGCTCACCTATGACGAATATCCACCACGGGGCACAGAGGAGACGGCAGAGATAGAAAATGTTCCGGCAAGGCGTTGTACGGAGCCGAGGCGGCTGCCGAAACTCGAAACTCGAAATTTGAAACTCGAAATTTGAAACTCTACCGACGGAGCTACAATGCACCGCATGAAAGTTCGCAGCGGAGACGCAGATATCTTCTACGAGGTACGGGGCGACGGGCCGGACGTGGTGCTCCTGCACCCATTCCCGTCCGACCATACTTTTTGGAGCGGCGCTGCCGAGCGGCTGGAGTCCCGGTACCGCCTGATCCTGCCCGACCTCCGCGGACACGGCGAAAGCACCGCCGGCGACGGTCCGGCGACCATGCACAAGCACGCCCAGGACATCGCTCGCGTGTGCGACGAACTGCGCATCGCCAAAGCGGTGTTCGTGGGATGTTCGATCGGCGGCTACATCCTGTTCGAAATCTGGCGGCGGTCTCGCGAGAGGGTTCGTGCTCTCGTGTTCTGCGACACGAAGGCCCTGGCGGATACCGAGGAAGGCCGGGCGCAGCGCCTCAAGACGGCGGAGGACGCAGGGCAACGCGGCCCCGAGTATGTCATCGGCAACATGTTCGCGAGACTGCTCGGAGAAACCACGCAACGCAACCGGCCGGATGTAGTTTCCGCCGCGCGAGGCACGATGAACCGCACGACGGCCGAGGGTTTCGCGGCGGTACAGCGCGGGATGGCCGAACGCCCCGACTCGACGCCGACGCTGGCCACGATCGCGGTTCCAACACTCGTGCTCGGTGGCGAGGAAGATCGCCTGAGTCCGCCGCAGGAGTTGCAGCGCATCGCCTCCGGGATACCGGGCGCGTCGCTGAAGATCATCGCGAAAGCCGGACACCTCGCGCCGATGGAGCAGCCGGAAGAGGTCGGCATAGCGCTGCGGCAGTTCCTTGACACTCTGCCGCGATAGCGTACTATTGCCGCCGATGCTCGAAGCTCATCTGGTTGACCCTGAGACTGTCGCGCAGTCCAACGGAGTCGGCGGTGCCGTTGACATCTCCGCCGCCGCACAAACACGAGTCTTTCTCATCACAGTCAGTGTTACCGGAGTCGTGGAACAGGAGTCGTTGCAGGTATCGATCTTCGGTTCCGCGGATGGCCAGACCTGGCCGCAGAAGCCGTTGATGACGGCTCCCCAGGCGTTCTATCCGGGAAGTGTACCCTTACTGCTGGATCTCTCCCGAACGGCGGATGTGCGGTTCCTTCGCGCCCATTGGGACGTGAATCGCTGGGGACGAGGGTATCTGACTCCGCGGTTTGTATTCGGCGTAGGAATCCGTGAAGTGCCGCGAGAGTATCTCGCCACGCCTTGAGCGCAGGCCCAGGGCGCTCCAGCGGGCAGTCGGATGACAAGGCTCTCGTGTCGCGTTCGCGCCTACTTGCCCCCGGAGGCGACGAACGCCTTTGCCTGGCTCAAGACGCGGCGAGCGCGTGCCGAGTTAGGTCCTGACGGTTCACGCGTCAGGTAAAGTTCCAGCGAACTCACCGCCTCGTTGTATTGCCGCAACCCCAGCAGTGCATGTGCCCTCACCAGCTGGATGGGCGGGTACTTGGCATTGAGGCCGACGGCACGGTCCACATACTTCAACGCGGCGTCATAGTCGCC
>DASPLH010000274.1:0-14175 GCA_035627675.1 Clostridia bacterium | reverse complement strand
AACAACTGGAACTTCGTGATCGGATCGCGCTCCGCATCACGCTGGCGTTCGACTTCCGGGCGGTACAGCTTCTCATCGTCGGACAACGAGTGAGAGTACGGGCGGATGACGTGGCCATGCACCAGCGCCGGGCCGTTGCCGGCACGGATGTATTCGACCGCGCGGCGTATGGCGGCGTAGCTCTCGATGGGGTCGGTGCCGTCGCACTCTTCGAAGTGAAAGTTCGGGAAGTTCGCTACCAGCTTGCTGATGCTGCCGCCGGCGGTCTGGACCTCAACCGGCACGGAGATGGCGTACTGGTTGTCTTCCACGAAGTAGAGCACCGGCAGCTTCCTGTTGGCTGCCGTGTTCAGCGATTCCCAGAACTCGCCCTGTGAGGTCGTTCCCTCACCGGTGGAGACGTAAACGACCTCGTCGTCGTGGTGGATGACGTCCTTGAACTCGCGGTAATCGCCGCTCGCCTGCTCGGCGGCTTTGGGGTGGCGGCTGAAATAGCGTCCGGCCTCGGCGCAGCCAACGGCCTGGAGGAACTGCGTTCCGGTGGGCGACGACTGCGTCACGATGTTGAGCTGCTTGTGTCCCCAGTGCGACGGCATCTGCCGGCCGCCGGAGTTCGGATCGTCGGCGGCTCCAACGGCCTCGAGCAGTTGCTCGAGCGGCGTCATGCCCAGGGTCAGGCAGAGTGCGCGGTCGCGGTAGTACGGGTAGAACCAGTCGTAGCCCGCACGCAGGTTCATGCCGGCCGCCACGAGGAACGCCTCGTGTCCCGCGCCGGAGATCTGGAAGAAGATCTTCTGTTGCCGCTTCAGCAGGATTTCGCGGTCGTCGATTCGCCGCGACAGGAACATCAGCCTGTAGATATCGATCAACTGCTGCGGGGTAAGCCCCTGGTAGGAACGCTCCGCCGTAGCGCCCGAGGGGGCGCTCTTCTGGGCTACTTTGCTGGGTGCCATCCGTCTCCTCAGATCCAATGCGAAAGCCCTCGTCTGGAGGCCTGGCCAACTGCCGGGTCACGACGCACTCCCCATGCGTCCCGAGGGCTGAGAGAAACTCCCTGCCATTGTAAACGATGCCCCAACGGAAGGGCTCGCCGCAGGAGAGCTGCGCTCACCCCTGTCTCCCCTTCACGGCAAGCTCCCCTGGGCCGAAGCAATCGCCTGAGGCCGATATACTGAAGGGGATGATTCGCGTAGCACGACCCATACCGGCCGACCGCATCAAGCTCCTGATTTTCGACCTGGACGGAACCCTGGTGGACAGCAAGATGGACCTCGCCTGCTCGGTAAACGCCATGCTGCGTCACTACCACCGTCCCGAGCTACCCATCGAGGTGATCGGCAGCTACATTGGCGACGGCGCGCCCATGCTCGTCCGGCGCGCCCTGGGAGACCCCGACGACCAGCAGTTCGTCATGGAAGCCCTGCAGTTCTTCATGGCCTACTACCGCGAACACAAGCTCGACCACACCTATGCCTACGCCGGAATCCCCGAGGCGCTGGAGACGATCCGTCGCACGGGCCGGATCACCATGGCGGTGCTTTCGAACAAGCCGGTGCGTCCCTCGCGCGACATCTGCGCCGGACTGGGGCTTGGCGAATATTTCGTCCAGATCTACGGCGGCAACAGCTTTGAGACCAAGAAGCCGGATCCTTTCGGCGCGCTCACGCTGCTCAGGGAAACCGGCACGAAGGCGCAGGAGGCCGTGATGATCGGCGATTCCCAAAACGACGTGTTGACCGCCCAGAATGCCGGGATGTGGTCGCTCGGCGTGAACTACGGGCTGTCGCCGGAGTCGCTCCAGGCGCATCCTCCGGATGTGCTGGTGGACACGGTCGAAGAGATGCTGCAGGCACTCGGACTGGCCGTCGGCGCGGCTTCCGGCGAGGTTCCGTCGAGGGAAGGATTCGTCTCCTAGCTCCTTTCCGGCACGCCTCACACCGTGTCGTGACCCGAGTCACAGCACTGGCGTACGTACGGTTGCAACACTCATGCTGGACGGTTCCCCATGTACGCAATCGTAAACACCCGTGTCCTCGGCACGGGCATCAAGCTTTTCGAGATCAAGGCTCCCCGCATCGCGCGCAAGCAGCGCCCCGGGCAGTTCGTCATCCTTCGGCTGCACGAGAACGGCGAGCGCATCCCCCTGACCATCGAGGGCTCCGACCCTGAGCGTGGCACCATCACCATCGTCGCGCAGGCGATCGGCAAAACGACGCATCTGCTGAACCTGCTCGAGACCGGCGACTCCATCCTCGACATCGCGGGTCCGCTCGGCAAGCCCTCGGAGATCGAGCATTACGGCACGGTGGCCATCGTTGCCGGCTCGGTCGGCACGGCAATGGCCTTCCCAACGGCCAAGGCGCTGAAGGAAGCCGGCAACCACGTGATCCTCATCGAAGGAGCACGCCGCCGCGACCTTATCGTGCTGGAGGAAGAAGTTCGCGCCGTGGTGGACGAGGCCTACTTCATGACCGACGATGGCAGTTATGGCGAGCAGGGGCTGGTGACGCACAAGCTCCAGCAGCTCATCCACTCGGGAAGGATCGTCCACTTCGTCCTCGCGGTCGGACCGGTGCCGATGATGCGCGCGGTCTCGAACCTTACGCTTCCCCTGGGGATCAGGACGATGGTCAGTCTCAACTCGATCATGGTGGACGGAACGGGCATGTGCGGCGGCTGCCGCGTGCTGGTCGGGGATTCCAGCCAGTTTGCGTGCGTGGATGGGCCTGAGTTCGACGCGGCAAAGGTGAACTTCGAGGTCCTGATGCAGCGCAATGCGATGTACCGGGACAAAGAACAGCAGTCCTTGCAGGACTTCCTGGCCGATCCGCAGCGCGATCTGAATCTTTTGCGGCAGAACTGCAAGCTGCAACCCGTAGGAGCGCGCAATGGCGAATAAGAATCCGCTGCCGAACAAAGAGCGAGTCAAGATCGAGCGCCAGCGCATGCCTGAACGCGACGCGAAGGAGCGCGCAACCTGCTTTGCCGAGGTCAACCTCGGACTCAGCGCGGACGTCGCGACCCGGGAAGCGATGCGCTGCATCGAGTGCGCCAAGCCCGCCTGCATGACCGGCTGCCCGGTGGGCGTGAAGGTTCGGGAGTTCCTCGACCTGATCCTCGCCGGAGACTACCTGGCCGCCGCTGCCAAGATCCGCGAAGACAATGCATTACCCGCGATTACCGGACGCGTTTGCCCGCAGGAAGACCAGTGCGAGGGCGGCTGCGTGCTGGGCAAGAAGGGCGAACCGCTTGCCATCGGCTATCTCGAGCGCTTCGTGGCCGATTACGAGCAGCAGACCGGAAAACTTGGCCTGCCAGTGATGGAACCGCCCACGGGTAAGTCGGTCGCAATCGTTGGGAGCGGACCCGCCGGCCTGAGCTGTGCCGGCGATCTGATCCAGAAAGGCCACCGTGTGCGCGTCTTCGAGGCGCTGCACGAACTCGGCGGGGTGCTCGTCTATGGCATCCCCGAGTTCCGCCTGCCGAAGCAGATCGTCAAGCAGGACATCGACAACCTTCGCCGCATGGGTGTCGAGTTCGAGACCAACGTCATCGTCGGCAAGAGCGTCACGATCGACGAACTGATGCACGACGAAGGTTACGACGCGGTATTCGTCGCCACCGGCGCAGGACTGCCGAAATTCCTCAACGTTCCGGGCGAGCACCTGAACGGGGTGTACTCGGCCAATGAGTTCCTGACGCGCGTCAACCTGATGCGCGCCTACCGCTTCCCCGAGTACGACGAGCCCGTTTACGACTGCAAGGGACGAGACGTGATCGTGGTCGGTGGGGGCAACACGGCGATGGACGCGGTTCGCACGGCGCTCCGCCTGGGAGCGAAGTCTTCGACGCTGGTCTACCGCCGTACCGAAGAGGAGATGCCGGCCCGCATAGAGGAAGTCCACCACGCCAAGCAGGAAGGCGTGCAGTTCCGGATGCTGACCAACCCTGTGAAGTTCGTCGGTGACGATAAGGGCTGGCTGCGCAGCGCGCGATGCGTCCGTATGGAGCTCGGCGAGCCTGACGCTTCAGGCCGCCGCAGCCCGGTCGCGGTGGCGGGGTCGGAGTTCGATCTGCCGTGCGACATCGCCATCATTGCCGCCGGCACGACCGCAAATCCGCTGATCCAGTCCACCACGCCCGATCTTGCGACCAACAAGCGCAACTACATCGTGGCGGACGATCGCAGCCAGCGCACTTCGAAGCGCGGAGTCTTCGCGGGCGGCGACATCGTAACCGGAGGCGCGACGGTGATCCTGGCCATGGGGGCCGGACGGCGCGCCGCCAGCAGCATCCACCAGTACCTGACGTCAGGCGTCTGGGCGACGGAGAACTGAGTTAACCAGGCACAGGGCACAGGTTTCCCCACATTTGCTCCGCCTGACGGCTCCGCAGATGTGGGGCACTGAGGAATGTGGGGCACCGAGGATTCGGGTTCACCCAGGAATCGGGTCAACCGAATGGCTTGAACAAAGAAGAACCCCAGCCTGGGCTGGGGTTTTTGCTTTGAGGATCCGCGAGGTGGTCGTGCGCTAGTTGTCCCGGCGCTTCAGGGTGGGACGGTCGTCGTCCTCCTTCGCGGGATCCTTATCGCGGTCCTTATCGTCGTTGGACGCACGACGCAGCGTAGGACGGCTGCTGTCCTTGTCGTCCTGCACCTTCCGGCGGTTGCTCAACGCCGCCAGGCGCGCCTTCACAACGTCGAACTCCGAAGTACTGACGACATAGTTGTCTTTTGCCGGCAGGATCGTGGCGATGGCTTCCTGCGACTTCTCGATGCGGTCCGGAGTCTGCGGGTGAGTTGAGAACGCCTTCGCCAGCGAACCGGGCTTCTTCTTCTCCTTGGCCTGGATCTTCTCGAAGAAAGCCACGTATGCCTGCGGGTCATACCCGCTCTTGTACAAGTACTGCACCCCGAGATAATCGGCCTCCGACTCGAATCCGCGCGAGAACTGAAGGAAGGTCATCGGAAGTCCGAAGCCCGCGGCAGTACGCACGGCGTAACCGAGGCCGCCGCCCATGAAGATCAGCGGGAGCGTGCCGATGTTCGCCCACTGCGAACGCGTCATTTGGCGGGTCGCATGGCGCGCCGCGACGTGTGCAATCTCGTGTGCCATCACGCCGGCCAGTTCGGCTTCCTCGTCCGCGGCCAGGATGAGCCCGCTATTGACGTAGAAGAACCCGCCCGGCAGCGCGAAAGCGTTCACTTCGTCGGAATCGATGACCTTGATGGTGAACGGAACCTTCGCATCCGAATTGCGCACGAGGTTCTGCCCGAGCCGGTTCACGTACTCGTTTACGACCGGATCCTGAACCAGCTTGGCGCTCGACTCGACCATCTGGGAGTACTCGCGGCCCATCTTGATCTCTTTCTCGAGCGAGTACCAATTCCCGGCGCCACGCTTGCCGATGTCCCGGTTCCCGATGCTATCGACGTCATCCTTGCTTCCAGGCTTTACTTCTGTTTGCTTCTGCTCCGGCTTTTTCTCTTCTGCTTGTACCTTTGGTTTGTCTTTGTCCTGGTCCTTGTCCTGTGCCAGGGCGTAGGGGGTCAAGCTCGCGAACGCCAGCGCAAACACCGCCAGACTGGTTTTGAACTTCATTGCTCGGATCCTCTCCGGGTGAGCACCCTGCCAACAAACCTGTAATGCTCGAATAGGGCCAGCTTTGCCGAGATTATACGCTCCGCACCCGGGCCGACCGCTGGCCGGAGGGCTTCCCACCCGCACTACATTGGATTCCACCGCGGGTGGTCGGGACGCAACAGAGACGGCAGAAAACCCGAGCCCGCGGGAATCCCGTCTTGAGCACCAACCCGCTCGTTCGACGAAAGTTCCGGAGGGTAAACGCCCTGCAACGAAGAGTTCGCAAGTACCTGAACAGGACAATTTCGCGCCCCGGTGTCCTGAAAGACACTGCCGGGGAGCTCCCTAAATTTTGCGAGTGACCTGCCGAGCGTCGTCGATGGTGATCGTGGCGTCGTCTTGTTCTTCCACGTCGTCCTCGATCAGTTCGCGATGGTCGCCCATGATCTCGACCTGAGAGGCATGCCATTCGCCGTCATTCCCCTGCGTGGCCGTTATGCGCACCTCCGCGCCGGGAACGAGCGATTCCTGCGCCTTCGCATGGCGCTGCTTCTCGGGTACGGCGGCGTCATAGGTGACGGTGGCCTTGGCGACCTCCACCTTGCGCACATTCCCGTTCCTTGCCTGGAGGAAGATGTAGCCGTCCTTCTTCTCTCCTCCGGGAGCGTCAATCAGCACTCCCCGGAAGCTCCCCGGCGTTGCGGCCAGCAACGGGAGTGAGAACAGCAGCGACAGAGCCAATGCAGCAATGGATCGAAGTTGGCGTCTCATGCAGCGATTCGATGCGCTGCCCGGTCGAGAGGAAACACCCCTCAGAGGCGAAAAATTGCGGCTTGGGGGGCGGTAAAAAGATAAGGCACAGAGCGCCGGCTCTGTGCCTTGTCTGTTCCCGACCGCTTTTGCCTAGTCGTAGTACTCGAGGCCGAGGTGCGTTATCAGCTCTTCGCCCCGGAGGTGACGCAGCGTGTTCTTCAGCTTCATCATTTGGATGAACAGGTCGTGCTCGGGATACAGGCCCGGCGCGGTCATCGGAGACTTGAAGTAGAAGCTCAGCCACTCCTGGATACCGATTCCGCGGAGTTCGGCCGAGCGCTGTGCCAGGTCCATGAAGAGGACGATGTCGAGCACGAGCGGCGCGGCAAGGATCGAGTCACGGCAGAGGAAATCGACCTTGATCTGCATGGGGTAACCCAGCCAGCCAAAGATGTCGATGTTGTCCCAGCCTTCCTTGTTATCGCCGCGCGGCGGGTAATAGTTGATACGGACCTTGTGGAAGATGTTGCCGTAGAGTTCGTTGTAGAGCTCCGGTTGCAGGATGTGCTCCAGCACGGACAGCTTCGACTCTTCCTTGGTCTTGAATGAGCCCGGATCCTCGAGCACTTCTCCGTCGCGGTTGCCCAGGATGTTCGTGGAGAACCAGCCGCTCAGGCCCAGCATGCGCGCCTTGAAGCCCGGAGCAAGGATGGTCTTCATCAACGTCTGGCCGGTCTTGTAGTCCTTGCCGCAGATGGGAGCGTTGTTGCGGCGCGACAGCTCGTGCATCGCCGGAATGTCAACCGTGAGGTTCGGTGCGCCGTTGGCGTACGGCACGCCTTCCATCATGGCGGCGTAGGCGTAAACCATGGACGGAGCGATCGTCTCATCGTTGTCGGCCAGGGCCTTCTCGAAGCCCTTTACCGTCTGGTGCGCTTCGCTCTGCTGGATGAAGCTCTCGGTGGAGCCGCACCAGATCATGACGACACGCTCGGCGCCGCTGTTCGTCTTGAAGTTGCGGATATCCTGCCGAACCTGCTCGGCAAGCTCCATCTTGTTCTTGCCCTTCTTCACGTTCGGGCCGTCGAGCTTTCTGACGTAGTTCTTGTCGAATACTGCGGACATCGGCTGGATGCCCTGGAGGAAGCCCTTCACCTGGTCGAGGTGCTCGTTCTCGAGTACTCCGGCCTTCTTCGCAGCCGTGTAGGCGTCGTCTTCGAAAATGTCCCAGCCGGCGAAGACGAGGTCATTGAGCTGGGCCAGCGGCACGAACTCGTTGATCTTCGGAGAGCGCGCATCCGTGCGTTTGCCGAGACGGATGGTGCCCATCTGCGTCAGTGAGCCGATCGGCGCCGCAATACCCTTGCGCACGGCTTCGACACCGGCTACGAACGTCGTGGCAACGGCACCCATGCCGGGGATCATGATTCCCAGTTTGCCGTTAGGCTTTACGATCTCAGTGGATTTCGGGGAGGTAGCAGAGTTCTGCCGTGTCGCCATTTCGAGTGCGTCACTTCCTTGAATGCAGTATATGTTGCGGGTTACAAACTCGATATCTTTTCACCCGCAGGGCGATTTGTAAACCGTGTTGTACTCTGCTGCGGCTAGAACCACTCGAACTGCGACACAGAGTGGTTGTAAAGTAACTCCGCTCAATCGGGACTATATGGACAAGAAAGTTGCAGTCGTTACCGGCGCATCCAGCGGATTCGGACTTCTGTCATCGGTCGAACTCGCCCGCAGAGGTTTCAAGGTGATCGCGACGATTCGGAATTTCGCGAAACGCGATCGCCTGGACCGCACGATCGCCGAGTGCGGAAACCCACCCTGCATCGAGGTCCGGCGGCTCGATGTGACGGAGTTCGCGTCGCACGAGCCGTTTGTGGCCGATGTCGTCCGCGATCACGGTCGCATCGACGTCCTGGTCAATAACGCCGGTTTCAGCATGGCTGGCTTTGCCGAAGACGTGTCGCTCGAGGAGCTCCGGGAACAATTCGAGACGAACTTCTTCGGGGCCGTCTCTGTGACCAAGGCAGTTCTGCCGCAGATGCGCGCGCAGCGCTCGGGACATGTCATCCAGGTCACATCCATCGCCGGACGCATGGCTCACCCCGGCATCAGCAGCTATTCGGCCTCGAAATTCGCGCTTGAGGGCTGGAGCGAGGCATTGCGGCTTGAGATGAATCCCCTTGGCATCCGGGTCGTGATCGTCGAACCCGGCTCGTTTGAGACCGACATCTGGGAGAAGAACGTCAGGGTGGCCAGACGCGCCTTCGACAAGGACTCCCCGAACCACGAGCGCTCGCTGAAGTTTCGCGACCACGTTCAACAGCAGGTGGTGAAGCGTGACGCCCGGGAAGTCGCACGCCTGATCGCCGCCGTAGCCAGCGAGCCGAATCCACATCTCCGATACGTGGTGGGACGCGACGCGAAGCTCTTCACCTGGGTGCAGCGCCTCGTACCGTGGAAGTCCTACGAGAGGATTGTGGCCAGGAAAGTCGGCCTTTGATCCAGACAAAAACCCCACGCTAGGTTGCGAAGCCGTGGGGCTGGATGTCTTTCAGTTCAATCAAGCGGCCTTAGAGAAGGCTTCGTCCAAAACCTTCACCGCTTTCGACACATCCGCAACGCCAAAAATCAGCATTGGAGAGTTCGTTGTGGGTTCGACTCCGCCGTACGCGTAATCGACGTTGATACTGGCGTCGCCTAGTTGCGAGGCTGCCCTGGCCAGCTCACCGGGGCGGTGCGGGATCTTGACCAGAGCAACATCGCGCTCCGAGTAGTCGACCTTGTGGTTGTCCAATGCCGTTTTCGCGCTTTGGGGATTGTCCACCACCAGCCGAACCTCACTGTTCCATTGGGCTGGCCAAGCTTCAAAAGCCACGATATTCACTCCGCGTTCCGCCAGCGCGCGGCAGAACTTGCCCAGAGTGCCAGGCTTGTCTTCCATGCGGACCGAAAACTCCTTGTTTGCAGGCATAGCTGCCTCCTCGGTGTTCTCAAGGGTCAGGAGTCTATGGCGGGCAATGAACTAATTCAAATCAGGAGGTGGGAGCTGGTTGTTTGTAGCGAAAGAGCAGCATGAGTGCCGTGTTGGGCGAAGGACTACCCCACGTTAGCTTCGCGAACGTGGGGCACCCTGGCAGGATCTCATCTATCAGTGAGTAGCAGTGGGCTTCCTCCGGAAGCAGCGAGAAGCCGATTGGAACCCGAACACGGACACGCGTACCGCCAGTTCGATTACACAACCCAAAAAGAACCACCACAGGGTCCCGATCACTCCCCAAGTGATCGTCCAAACAAACAGATTGCGGCCTGTGAACATCGCAGCGACGGCATAGGACGAAATCGGCCTGTCCGCCAAGAACAGACCGAACAACAGGGTTCCGGCGATTCCGTTTACCAGCGGTTGCGGTTCGCTTACGAACAACGCGCACCCAACAAGGAATAATCCGGCGTGCACTGCAGCGGCAACGTACCGTATGCGCGAGAGCTTTGCCATGCTGTTATCCCGAACGGCAGGAACATACAACGGTAAGGTCCACAGAGTGTTCGTGCAATTGATATCAGGACAGGCACGCAAATAAAACAAAAGCGCCACTTCGCTGAGGACAAGTGGCGCTGTTCCAGGACTAACTATCCGTGGAGATCCTACGACTATTCTGCTTCTGCCGCTTCGGCCCTTGCTGCCGCGCCTTTTACCCTGTGCTGCCAGTGCGTCCAGATGAAGTACACAACGGCGACGATCAGGAATACCGCAATCACTTCCTTGAAGCGCAGGAAATACGGCTTGATGTCCATCCAGTTCTGACCAAGCTTCACGCCAAGCCACGCCAGTCCGAAGCACCAGGGCCACGATCCGATGAACGTATAGATGTGGAACTTCAAACGCGGCATGCGGGCGATACCCGCGGGGAGCGCGATGAAGGTGCGGATCACCGGCAGCAGTCGTCCGATGAAGACCGTGGCGGCTCCGTACTTATGGAAGAACTTGTCCGCAATCTCGAGGTCGCGCTGATTCAGCAGGATGTACTTGCCGTACTTCTCGATCAGCGGACGTCCGCCGTAGGCGCCAACTTCATAGGCGAGCACCGAGCCGACATTGCAGCCGAAAGCTCCGGCTGTCGCCGCCCAGAACAGGTTGAAGCGTCCCTCGGTGACCAGGAAGCCGGCGAACGGCATGATGATTTCCGACGGCAGTGGAATGCAGGCGGACTCGATCGCCATCAGGATCACGATGCCGGGGTATCCCGTGGCGTCTATGACCCAGCGTACGAACTGAAATGCGAGCGCGAAAAATTGTTCGATCATGCGAGCCTTCCGCGAATCCGGTTACCGGGTTAGAACTGTTCGTTCGAGTCTTGGGTGAACGTGTAGCCGGGCAGCGACGCGCCTTCGGCGCTCTTCGCCACCTTCACCCGGCGCGTCTCGGTCGTAGCCGCAGTGGAATCCGCGGGACGAAGCATCGCGAACTGCGAGAAGACTTCGTTGTAGAGCTTGGTGACAAGATAGTTCTGGCCGGTGTCGTCGTGACGCCACACCTGTCCAAGTTGCAAGGCCTTCACAGCCATCAGTAAATCTCCATTGTTTCCGGATCAGTGTACCAAGCGTTCCGCACCTCAAGAGTGCGAGTCAGCTTCCCTGCGGTCGCCCGCCACCCGGATGCTGGGGACGGCCCATCGGCGATGGCAAGTCCTTCGCGTCAAACTTCGGGGCGGTTCCGTCTAAGAGCGAACCAAGCTGCGACAAAGGACAACGCAGGCCCACCATGAACTGTCCAAAGTTCGAATAGACCGCACTCACCTCGTCGAAGCGCATTTCGTAGATGAGTTTCTTGAACTGGACGGGATCGTTGGAGAACAGCGTTACGGCCCACTCCCAATCGTCGAATCCAACGGAGCCGGACACGACCTGCTGCACCTTGCCCGCGTAGCGCCGCCCCACGGTACCGTGCTGATCCATCTGGCGCTGGCGATCGTCGATCGGCAGCGTGTACCAGTTCTTGTCTTCGCCGCGCCGGCGGTCCATCGGGTAGAAGCAGACGTAGGTCGTCTCGGGGATTTTCGGGAACAGTCGCGGAGCCATGGCCTGCCGCTGCCGCTCCATCGTTTCCTGCACCTGGGCGTTCCACGCTTCGGAAAAGGGTTCAATTCCCTGCTCGGCCATGCTCCTGTAGAGCTTGAGCGAGGAGTCGTGCAGGCTCAATTCCACGATCGACAAGTACGACGTCGCCGGCTCGCAGAACTCCTGGAGCCGCAGGCTGTTCCAGGCGAGCTCCGTGCTGTTCAGCTCCTGGAATGAGTCGCGGAAGTGCATCAGCAGGAGGTCGCCCTTGTGTCCGAGGATCGAGTACACGGCCGTAGTGCCGTCCTGTTCGGCGGCGCTGAACGCCTTCTCCGCCTCGGCGACGATCTGCTGGCGCTCGGATGCGGACCGCTTGCGCCAGTCGGCCCAGCGGAAGCGAAACACCTGGTGCAACACGCTCGATCCTTCGATTGTCATCGGCACGCCGTAAATCTCTTCGGAGCGCACCTGCACTCCAACGTTCTCGGACGCCATGAACTCACCTCGTCGCGACTGACAGTGTTTTTGTCGCAAACCCGTCGTCCATTGTAATCTGCAGGGCATGGCGCGCGGGAACATGCCAAGACAGCCCTCGAAATCAGGTCGTCACACAGCCGCAGAGAAGGTTCGCGGAGGAGCAAGGCCGGTAAAAGCGTCGGCTCCGAGCCCGCCGGCTCCGGCCAAAGCCGCCCGGCCCAGGGCTGCGCTCAACGCCGTCGGCGAGGCGATCAAGCCCCCGAAGACTTATAACCCGCTCGCGCCTGACCGCGTTCAGGAGATCCTGAAGCGCCTAGGCCAGACCTACCCGGATGTGAAGTGCGCGCTTACGCACTCGAACGCCTGGGAACTGCTGGTCGCGACCATCCTTTCCGCGCAGTGCACCGATGTTCGCGTGAACATGGTGACGCCGGGGCTTTTCAAGAAGTATCCGACGCCGAAGCACTTCGCCGCCCTCGATCCCGAGGAACTCGAACCGGACATCCGCAGCACAGGGTTTTTCCGCAACAAGTCGAAGTCGGTGGTTGGAGCCGCTCGCGAGGTCGTCGGCAACTTCGGAGGCAAGGTTCCGGACGACATGCAGGCGCTTCTTTCACTGCCGGGCGTCGCCCGCAAGACCGCGAACGTCGTGCTCGGCAGTTGGTTCGGCAAGGCCGAAGGCGTGGTGGTCGATACGCACGTGCATCGCATCTCGCGCCGGTTGGAGCTGACGCAGGAGAACGACGCGCAGAAGATCGAGCAGGACTTGATGAAAGTGATCCCGCGCGAGCGCTGGATTGACTTCTCGCACCAGGTCATCCACCACGGACGCGCGCTCTGCGTGGCGCGACTACCCAAATGCGCCGAGTGCCCGCTGGAAACCATCTGCCACGCGGCCGACAAGACCTGGAGCACGGTGCCCATCCACATCACGGCGCAGCCGTAGCTTGGTTTGCGTGAGCCTGAAGGGTATCCTCTGCTGTTGATCTTCTTTGGAAGGGACAGCGATGGGTTCTCGGCATTGGTTCGTATTGGTTCTCTCGATTCTCATCATGAGCACAACGACTCTCACCCAGACTCTCCCGGCACCGTCGGCCATCACCGATCCGAAACTGTTGGAAACCACTCCGGTCGAAGACCTGCAACCGCTCTCGATCGAGAAGCTGTACATGACGCGCGCCGTCGGCGGCTCGTCATGGTCGCCGGACGGCAAACAAGTCGTCTTCGTCAGCAACATCTCGGGACGCAATAACCTGTGGCTTGTTCCGGCCGGCGGTGGCTGGCCGCGCCAGTTGACGATCAGCGACCAGCGCCAGGCTTCGCCCACATGGTCGCCGGACGGCAAGTACATCGCTTACATGAGCGACTATGACGGCGACGAGCAGTGGGACATCTTTCTCGTTTCGCCGCGTAACGGAGAGGTCGTGAACCTGACCGCTTCTCGGCAGACGGCCGAAGAGGCTCCGCAGTGGTCGCCGGACGGCAAGCAGATCGCGTACATGACGAAGCCGAAGACTTCGCCGAGCTTCGAAATCGACATCATCGATGTCGCCACGCGCAAGACGCGTCACATCACGCGCAACTCCCCCCGCGAACTCGGCAACATGAGTCCGGTCTGGTCGGCGGACGGCAAGTTGCTCGCATGGACGCAGGACCACGCCAGCGGCAAGGACTCGAACATCCTGATCGCCGATCTGGCGACAGGACAGATCACGAACCTGACGGCGCATGAGGGCGACCGGACGTATTCGGCCGAAGAGTTCTCGCCCGATGGCACGACGCTGCTGATCACCTCCAACGCGGCAAACGGCTACGACAACGTTGGGCTGCTGGAGATCGCGACGAAGAAGATTCAATGGCTCACGCAAGACAAGTGGGAGATCGAGGCCGGAGGCTTCTCTCGCGACGGCAAGCTTGTGACCTGGACCGCCAACGTCGATGGCGAGCAGCACATCTACGTCCACGACCTGCGAACCAGCAAGACCTCCAAACTAGCGCTGCCGGTGGGCGTCAACTCTGTTGCGGGGAACCCGACGGCTTTCAGCCCGGACGGCGGCAAGCTCCTCTACCACCACAACGGCCCGACCTTGCCGAACGACCTCTGGACGTACGACCTCAACACACAGAACAACACGCAACTCACCATCTCGCTGGTGGCTGGTGTGCGTCCCGAAGACATGGTGCAGCCGTCGCTCGTTCGCTACCCCAGCCGCGACGGCAAGTGGACGATCTCGGCCTACGCATACGTGCCGCACAACATCATTCGCAACGGTAAATATCCGGCCATCGTGTACAT
>DASPLH010000273.1:0-7867 GCA_035627675.1 Clostridia bacterium | reverse complement strand
GACGGGCGTGGCCGAGCTGCCGGAAGGCACGGAGATGGTGATGCCGGGCGACAACGTGACCCTGACGATCGAGCTGATCACGCCGGTCGCGATGGAAAAGGGCCTGCGCTTCGCGATCCGCGAGGGCGGCCGCACGGTGGGTGCCGGTACGATCACCGAAATTCTCCAGTAGTTAGAGTTGGGGCTTCGGCCCTGTAGGGTTCACTCGGCGGGCGGTTGGAGACAGTCGCCCGCTGATTTCCGGGCTTCGACCCGGACAAGGCTCGAACGCCAAACGTTCGGGTAAACGGAAAGGATCAAAGCAATGCCTCGCGAAATCTGTCAGCTTCAGTGCACTGAGTGCAAGGACCGCAACTACTCGACGACCAAGAACCGCAAGACCACCACGGAACGTCTTGAGTTCAGCAAGTTTTGCCGCAAGTGCCGCAAGCACACTCCGCATCGCGAAGTGAAGTAACGCCGTCTTGCGGGCGTAAGCGAAGCGGGAGCCCGCAGGCGTCATCCCGAGCTTATTGCGAGGGATCTCCCGCTCGGTACAGGGGCGTAAGCTCAACGGTTAAACTGCCGGTCTCCAAAACCGGACTTGGGGGTTCGAATCCCTCCGCCCCTGCCAGTCACCTCCGGGTGAGCCAAGGGTCAAGGCCGCATAGCAGTACCGCCGTGATGGCGCCGTTAGGGCGACACTCGGCGCGGGAAATGGATTAGCAATGGCGAAGGTAGCAGTCGCAGAAACGAACGACAATAAACTCACGACCCGGATCAAGTCGTGGCCGCAGCGCACCAAGGGTTTCCTCGGCGACGTCCGCAACGAGATGAGGAAGGTCACGTCTCCGTCGCGCAAGGAAGTCCAGGCGACCACCACGGTGGTGATCATCACCGTGTTCATTTTCGGCGTGTACTTCTGGGCCATCGATGGCGTCATCGGCCGGAGCCTTGATTACATGATCCGGAACTTCAGCGGGCGCTAGGCGGCCCGCAACAGAGAGTGAGCAGCGCGGCCTGAGGGCTGCGCCACTTGAGCATATGGAAGACTTCATCAACGACGAGAGCAAGGGACAGCCGGAGAACTCCGACCAGGCCGCGCAGCCAGCCGCTGGCGCGACGCCCGGAGCAGCGGGCGCGCCCGAGGCTCCCGCGAACCCGAATATGAAGTGGTACATCATCCACACCTATTCGGGCTTCGAGCGCAAGGTGCGTGAGTCGCTCGAGTCGCGCGTTCTGGCCTTCGGTCTTCAGGACAAGATCGGGAAGGTGTTGATTCCGACCGAGTCCGTCACCGAGGTGCGCAACGGAAAGAAGTACACCAGCGAGCGCATGTTCTATCCCGGCTACGTGCTGGTGGAGATGGACATGGACGATCACGTCTGGCACGTGGTCAAGTCCACGCCGCGCGTCACTGGTTTTGTCGGCACAGGCCAGCAGCCTACGCCCCTCAGTGAAGACGAAGTCAACCAGATCGTCTACCGCGTCGCCGACAGCAAGGAAAAACCGAAACTCAAGGTCAAGTACGAGAAGAACGAGAGCGTGCGCATCACCGAGGGCCCGTTTGCGACCTTTACCGGCGTGGTGGACGAGGTCAACGAAGACCGCGAGACCCTCAAGGTCATGGTCACGATATTTGGACGTTCGACCCCGGTGGAGCTCGAGTTCGGCCAGGTCGAGAAGGTTCTCAGCTAGTCGCAGTCTTGCAGTTCGAACTTATTAGGATTTCAAAGCGCATTCCTCTTCATCGCCCGGGCCGAAAATCCTAGACCCGGGGCCAAGGGCGGAAGGCCCGAGGCGGGAAGCGTACAGAAAGGTGAATCATGGCAAAGAAGGTTACAGGACAGGTAAAGCTGCAGATTGAAGCGGGCAAGGCGACTCCGGCGCCTCCGGTCGGCCCCGCCCTTGGTCAGGCGCAGGTCAACATCATGGAGTTCTGCAAGCAGTTCAACGCTCGCACGCAGAACAAGGAACTGGCCGGCCTCATCGTTCCCGTCGTCATCACCGTTTACAGCGACCGCAGCTTCACGTTCGTCACCAAGACGCCTCCCGCTGCCGTCCTTCTGAAGAAGGCCGCCGGCATCGCCAAGGGCTCGGGCACGCCGAACAAGGATAAGGTCGGCCGCGTCACCGAGGCCCAGGTGAAGGACATCGCGAAGCAGAAGATGCCGGACCTCAACGCCGCATCGCTCGATGCTGCGATCAAGAGCGTCAAGGGCACCGCGCGCTCGATGGGTTTGGAAGTCGTCGCCGGGTAGTTTTCGCGCTGCGCGCGGGTTAGAGATTCTTGGCCTCGTATGCGCGCAGTGATGGTTCTGGGCGCACTCGCCCGGAACGACAAGTTCTGGCGGGCAAACGTCCGCCAGTCGTAAACACCACGGCTGCGAGGCAGTACACGCATGCGGTGGGAGACAGGAGTAGGAATGGCATCACGCAAAGCAGGTAAGAACATCGAGAAGGCGCGCCAGGCAGTCGAAGGCCGTCCGTATGGCCTTAAGGACGCGGTCGAACTGCTCCAGAAGGTGAAGTTCGCCAAGTTCGACGAGACGGTTGACGTCACGCTTCGCCTCGGAGTCGATCCGAAGCACGCCGATCAGATGGTGCGCGGCACGGTCGTGCTGCCGCACGGTCTCGGCAAGAGCAAGAAGGTGCTGGTCATCGCCAGCGGCGAGAAGCTGCGCGAGGCGGAAGCTGCCGGAGCCGACATCGTGGGCGGCGAGGACATGGTCGAGAAGATCCGGAAGGAAAACTGGACCGACTACGACGCGGTGATCTCCACGCCCGACATGATGAAGTCGGTGGGTAAGCTCGGTAAGGTTCTCGGTCCACGCGGACTCATGCCGAACCCGAAGACCGGCACGGTGACGTTCGACGTCGCCAAGGCTGTTCAGGAAGTGAAGGCCGGTAAGGTCGAATTCCGTACCGACAAGACCGCCCTGGTTCACGTTCCGGTGGGCAAGATTTCGTTCTCGGTAGACAAGCTGGTGGACAACGCGACGACGATCATCACCTCGGTCGTGAAGGCCAAGCCGGCTGCCGCCAAGGGCAAGTACATCAAGGGCTGTTACATCAGCTCGACGATGGGTCCGGGCGTCGAAATCGACACCTCGGCAGTGGAAGCGGCCGCGAAGGCTTAAGCATCGACGCGCGGCCACTGCGCCGCGCCACACCAGACCTAGAAGGATTCAGCAATGGCTGTTACGAAAGCAAAGAAGATCGAACAGGCAGGAGTGCTGGCGGAAGCTCTCAAGCAGACGCAGAACGGCTTCGTCACCGAATTCGGCAAGCTGACGGTTGCGCAGGACGACGAGCTCCGCAAGGCAGTTCGCAGCGCGGGCGGCCGTTACCAGGTGGTCAAGAACACGCTGGCCGAGCGCGCTGCCACAGGCACCGCATTCGAGACCGTGGTGAAGGACCTGAAGGGCCGCACCTCGATCGCCTACACCTCGGGCGACATCGTCGCCCTGGCCAAGGCGCTGACCAAGTACGCGAAGGACAACCCGGAGTTCACCTTCAAGGCGGGCGTTGTGGAAGGCCGCGCCGTGCAGGTGAAGGACATCGAGAGCCTGGCGAACCTGCCGTCGAAGGAAGAGCTCTACAGCAAGCTGCTGTACATGCTCAACGCTCCGGCAACGCGCCTGGCTTCGGCCCTGGCCGGTGTTGGCCGCAACCTCGCCGTGGTGGTGAACCAGGGCGTGAAAGAGAACAAGTTCCAGGGCGGCGAGGCGGCTTCGGCCTAATCGCTGTCCAGCCCGGCGCGCCTTTAACGTTGGGGCAGGGCCGGGTGAAGCCTGGGACGCTCGCCGTATAGCGAGCGCCGCGGGCGAGGGCAAAGCGGCAAAGCGCTGCGGAGCCCTTGTATGACGACTTCCGTTATCCGTTGTTGGGGGCGTGTCTGGTTCGCTGCTTAGTCTGGAGCAGCGGCCGGGGAAACTCAGCCGGGCTTTCACTGAATGGTGGGGCCGAGACTGAGGCGGGCAAAAGTAACGCAGCGATTGCGTGATGGCCACCCGTAAACCTCGAGGCGCGACGCCCGCGGCATAACGAAATCAACACAACGAATAACGATAAGGAACTGGAGAAATCAAAATGGCGGATCTGCAGCAGTTGGAAGAACAGATTGTTGGCCTGTCGCTTCTCGAAGCGGCTGAGCTGGTGAAGAAGCTGGAAGAGCGTTTGGGCGTGTCGGCTGCGGCCGCTGCCCCGGTCGTTGTGGCCGGTGGCGCGGGCGCTGCGGCTGCCGCTGCTCCGGCGGAAGAAAAGACCGAGTTCACCGTCGTTCTGACGAGCGCCGGCGCGAACAAGATCAACGTGATCAAGGCTGTCCGCGAAGTCACCAGCCTCGGCCTGAAGGAAGCCAAGGACCTGGTGGATGGCGCTCCGAAGACCGTGAAGGAAGGCGTCTCGAAGGATGAGGCCGAGAACATCAAGAAGAAGTTCACCGAAGCGGGTGCCACCGTCGAGGTGAAGTAATCTTCTCTCACCTCGGACGTCTCGCGATCGGCTTGGCCGGTCCGGGTGCCACCGTCGAGGTGAAGTAGTTCACGTTCGCCGCGGTCGCGCTGGAGCAAGGCACCGCCTGCAACGGCGCGACGGTCGAATTGAGGTAGTTTGGAGGTCCGGGGCGCTCCGGCGTCCCGGACCCCAGCAGTAACAACAGCGGTTCGGACATTTTCGTTGTGTCAATGGCGCGTCGGGGCGGCTTGGCGGCCGGTCCGGACGGCAACCCAGCCTCAACCGCAGCGGAGAGGCGAGGCCGGGGCACTCTGGGCGAAGTAGTGGGTCCTGAGGGCGAGGGCGAAGCAGCGAAGCGTTGCGGAGCCCATTAGATTCGACAAGATGAACAAGCTTTGAAGCCGGTGAAGCGGAGCGGTCATCAAATACCCAGACCGCAGAATTCCCGGGCGTAGTTTCAATCAGGCCTTAGCGGAGAAGGTCTGACGGCGGAAACAGATCGACGGCAGCAACCCACGTCCTACGAGCTCCGGACGGGGCGAGCTGAAGAAAGATCAAACACTGGCGCGGGAACACAAGATCCAGATGGCCCAAATCATCAGGGCTAAGTTCACAAGACGTCCGTAAGGTCGCCCGAGGGCAAGTCTGTCCTCCGGGCGTTTCGCTGTTTTTCGGGTTTCAAAGCCCACGTTGGCCGCGAAACCTTGTCGCGTCTCTCGATCTCGCTGACTTTCTCGCGGACGAGACGCGCGGCACCGTGCCGTAACACGACTCCGTCCTGTGGGTTCGACCCGCGGGAGAAAGAGATTTCCGGGGCGGTATAGCCCGAAGTAGAACAGAAGGGCATACCTTCCGCGAATTGGTTTAGCCCGCAAGGGCATGTTCCTGCGAGTTGGATGCAGGAATCTTGAATTGCGCTGATGGCGGAACTCGGCGGGCGCGCCGTCGAGAGTGCATAGGACCTTCAGCGACTGTCTGTACCCCTTGGTTCCCGGCTGGGGCTGCCGGGAGCCGATGCGCGGCGAAACTGCCGCGCTCACCTTCGCCAATTGCGGCGAGGGCACTACTGCGAGGTTTTCTACATGGCTGAAAAGAAAACTGCCTTCCGCAAACGACTCGACTTTTCCAAGATCCCGGCGACCATCCAGATCCCGAACCTGATCGAGGTTCAGAAGCGATCCTACGACCGCTTCCTCCAGATGGACAAGTTGCCGAGCGAGCGAGAAGACGCCGGTTTGCAGGCGGTATTCCAGTCCGTATTTCCAATCACGGACTTCCGCAACGTATCGCAACTCGAATTCGTGGACTACGCGATCGGCAACTGGGAGTGCAAGTGCGGACACCTGAAGGGTCTCCACCACCTGCGCACCACCTGCCGCAGCTGCGGACACACGGTCGTAACCGATCCGTTCCACCCAGGCGAAGTGCTGTGCGGCAAGTGCGGCACCTACAACGCCAATACTCCTGATTTCTGTTCCAAGTGCGGTGACCCGGTCGGGCTTCAGTTGAAGTACGACGTGGCCGAGTGTGAAGAGCGCGGCATGACCTACAGCGCTCCGCTGAAGGTCACGATGCGTCTGACGATCTTCGACAAGGACCCGGAGACCGGCAACAAGACCATCCGCGACATCAAGGAGCAGGAAGTTTTCTTCGGCGACATTCCGCTGATGACCATGAACGGCACGTTCATCGTCAACGGCACCGAGCGCGTGATCGTCAGCCAGTTGCACCGCTCGCCGGGCGTCTTCTTCGAGACGGCCAACAACCGCACCTACTTCCTCGGCAAGATTATTCCCTACCGCGGATCGTGGGTCGAGTTCGAGTACGACCAGAAGAACATCCTGTACGTCCGCATCGACCGCAAGCGTAAGTTCCTGGGCACGATTTTCCTCCGCGCCCTCGGCCTGCGCACGGACGAAGAGATCCTGCGCACGTTCTACACCGTCGATCGCATCGCGATCCGCGACAAGGAACTCTACTGGACCTTGGAGCCGGGTGTGGACCGCCCGACCAACCTGCTCGGAATGAAGCTCTCGCACGCCATCAAGAGCAAGAATGGCGAAGAGGTCGCGCACTCCGGACGCAAGGTCAGCGCCGCCGTCCTGAAGCAGATTCACCAGGCCAAGGTCAGCGACATCCATGTCGATCTCACCGATCTCGAAGGCGCATACGCCGCCTCCGACATCGTGGACACCAACACGGGCGAAGTGCTGCTCGAAGCCAACGCGGAGATCACGGCCGACAAGCTCTCGAAGATGATGGATGCCGGCATCGCCGAGATCCACGTGTTCTTCCCCGAGCGGGACGACGTGGGCACGGTCGTCAGCGCCACTCTGCGCCGCGACTCGGTCAAGACTCCGCAGGAAGCGCTCATCGAGATCTACCGCAAGCTGCGTCCGGGCGACCCCCCGACGCTGGATACGGCGACCTCGCTGTTCCACGGCATGTTCTTCGACGCGCGCAAGTACGACTTCTCGGCCGTGGGCCGCATGAAGTTCAACATCAAGCTGTTCGACAACGCCGACGCCACCGACCGCAAGCTCCGCACGCTGGAGCCGGATGACTTCTACGCGACCATCCGCTACCTGCTCAAGCTGCGCAAGAACGTGGGCGCCGTGGACGACATCGATCACCTCGGCAACCGCCGCGTGCGCGCCGTTGGCGAACTGATGGAGAACCAGTTCCGCATCGGCCTCGTCCGCATGGAACGCGCCATCAAGGAAAAGATGAGCGTGTACCAGGAGATGTCCACGGCGATGCCGCACGACCTCGTGAACGCCAAGCCTGTCATGGCCGCGATCCGCGAGTTCTTCGGCTCCTCGCAGCTCTCGCAGTTCATGGATCAGACCAACCCGCTGTCGGAGATCACGCACAAGCGTCGTCTCTCGGCACTTGGACCGGGCGGTCTGTCGCGTGAACGCGCCGGCTTCGAAGTCCGCGACGTCCACCCGACGCACTACGGCCGCATTTGCCCGATCGAGACGCCGGAAGGCCCGAACATCGGTCTGATCTCGTCGCTGAGCTGCTACGCCCGCATCAACGACTACGGCTTCATCGAGTCGCCGTATCGCAAGGTGAAGGGTGGCCGCGTGCTCGACTACGTCACGGTGCTCAACGCCGGCGACAGCGACTACAAGGTTGGCGATCACCTTGAGAAGAGCGAAGTGCTCAAGGCAAACGAAGACCTGCGCTCGCGCCGCAAGAAGCCGATCGACTTCGAGCCGTTCAGCTTCTACCTGTCCGCATGGGAAGAGGACAAATGGGTCATCGCGCAGGCCAACGCCGAACTCGATGAGAAGGGCCGCATCGTCACCGAACTGGTGAACGCACGCAAGGCCGGCAACTTCGTGCTGGTCAACCGGGAAGAGGTTGACTACATCGACGTCAGCCCGAAGCAGCTCGTTTCCGTGGCCGCCTCGCTGGTTCCGTT
>DASPLH010000272.1:0-3114 GCA_035627675.1 Clostridia bacterium | reverse complement strand
GAGGAGATGCTGCGCAAGATCCCGGTCCGCGTGATCCTTGACGATCGCACCGGGCTCATGGGCGCTGCATTGTTTGGTTTGCAGACTTGCACGACTGACAGGGCCTGATGCGCCTCCAGACACATTCATCTGGGATTTAGCCTTTCATTCGCTGTGGCAGACCTGAACGTCCATAACTCCACAAAAATCCGGTGAAGTTCGGTGCGGCGGGATTTGTAAAGTGCAGAAAAGAAATGGCTCCTCAGGTAGGACTCGAACCTACAACCCTCCGGTTAACAGCCGGATGCTCTGCCATTGAGCTACTGAGGAGTGTATGAGTGCTTCCGGGCGGAAGCTCTATTTGCTTGTTACAAACACATTGTAACCAGAGCACTGAGTTTCGTCAAAACCGCGCCCACTCTGACGCGACCTCGCGTCGTCCTCGCAACCATCTTCACGCGCCAACACAGCACCGCATCATCGCCGCCGCCGGGCTGCGCACCATGCCTCACGCGCAGTGCCACGCGTCTGCAGCTCAGACGCGACTTGCCTCACTTCCAGACTCCGAGCATCCGCCGGATCGCTACGATTTCTCCCAGGTGGTATGCCGTGTGGTCGACGATCAGGAAGGCCTCGTGCAGCAGAGTCTGTCCGTCTCCCCATGGAAATGGCTTGAGCAGATCGGAGTTTGGGTTCTCGACGACTTCAGCGAACCGTTTTCGGTCCGCCTCGATCCGTCGTATCGACTCCTGCCATGCCTTCTCGCTCGGAGGCGCAGCCGCTTCCGGCCAATAATCGTCAGGCCAGTTCGGTGCTACGTAGCCGCCGCCGTCGTTCACGACGAACTTCAGTATGTCTTCCTGCGCCAGGCGAATGTGCTCCAGCAACTGCCACGCCGAGTACGGCAGGCCCTCGGGCACTGCTCCACGGCTCTGCGCAGGAAAGTCGGCGACCACCTGCTCGAGCGTTGCGTGGGCATTTCCACCGTTCAGCTGAGCGACGATTTCGGTCCTGACGCGCTGCATCGCATCCGGCATGGCAAACTCCCCGTCTCTTGGATGTCGTAAAGCCGGAGTCCGGTCCGCCGCGTGTATCCTTGAACCGACGGCAGGCGCGACCGCCGACTGCCCAACCGACACCGGAATGACTGAATCCCAGAATGTCTGAATCGAAGATCCATTCCTTCTATCTTCAAGGACCCGCCGGACGCCTTGAAGCTCTGCTCAACGCCGGGCTTCCATCGGCCGGATACGCGGCGGTTGTCGCGCACCCGCATCCTCTTTATGGCGGCACCATGCACACGAAAGCCGTCTTTCACGCCATGAAGGCGCTGAACTCCTTCGGCTTCCCTGTTCTTCGGTTCAACTTCCGGGGAGTCGGCCACAGCGCGGGCACGCATGACAACGGCGCCGGTGAGATGGATGACGTGCGGGCCGCTCTCGACTGGCTCGAGCGCGAGTACCATCTCCCGTTGATCTTCGCCGGGTTCTCCTTCGGGGCCGCCATAGGATTGCGCGCCGCCTGTCCTGACCCGCGCGTCGCCGCGCTCATCTCGCTGGGCACGCCGATCGGGGCGGAAGGCCGCTCGTACTCCTACCCGATGCTGGCCGGTTGCGCCAAGCCCAAGTTGCTTCTCAGCGGAGGCAACGATGAGTACGCCTCGCCCGAGCAACTGGCAGCCGTGGCGGCGGCGGCGGCCTCGCCCAAGCGGTTCGTGCTGATCCCCGGTGCCGACCACTACTTCGCCGGACACTTGGATGAGATGCGCGCGGCCATCCAGGTTTGGGTTGCCGACGTGCTCCAACCGGCAGCAGGTCCTACCGTATAATCCCCGGATGCTCACCGACTCGAGCACCGGGCCGCAGGCCCTTGACGAAGTGCGTCTCCAGCAGATGCGCCTCACCGCGCGCGAGATATTCGACCACGCGCTTCAGCAATGCAGTCTCGACCGCGCCTTCGATCGCCACGTCACCTATGAGCGCGGCATCCTTCGAGTCGGCGAAGATCTCTACGACCTGAGTTCGTTCTCCCGCCTTTTTGTCGTTTCGTTCGGGAAGGCCGCCAACACTTCCGTCGAAGTCCTGATGAACCGCCTTGGCGGCGGCGCGGGAGCAACCGGCATCGTTTGCGCACCTGACGATCCGGCGGCGCAGGTGTTTGGGTACCGCTACTACCGCGGCGGACATCCCACGCCCAACGCGGATTCCGTCAAGGCCGCGGAAACGATCCTGCGTTCGCTCGAGTCGCTCTCGTCGCGCGCGCTTGTTATCTTCCTCGTCAGCGGCGGGGGCTCCTCGCTGGTGGAAAAGCCGGCCTTCGAGTCCATCAGCCTCTACGACCTGGTCGCCACCTATAGGGTGCTCGTCCACTCGGGCGCTCCGATCGCCGAAATCAATGCCGTGCGCAAGCACCTCTCCGCCGTGAAGGGGGGACGCCTCGCCATCGCCGCCTCGCCCGCCCACCAGCTTTCGATCCTGATCTCGGATGTCCCCGAGCACTCGCTTGACTCGCTAGCAAGCGGCCCCACCATGCCCGACACCACAAGCATCGACCAGTGCATGGAGATCGTGCGCCACTACCGCATGCTGCCGCACTTCCCGCCGTCCGTCCGCGAGATCTTCGAGCGCCGCATCCTGGAAGAGACGCCGAAGTATGGCGACGCCGCATTCCTGAAATCGCGCTGGTGGAACGTCCTCTCCAACGCCTCCGCGCAGAAGGCTGCTGTCGAGAAAGCTGCGATGTCAGGCTTCGCCATTGAGATCGACAACACCTGCGACGACTGGGATTACAAGGCAGCAGCGGATCACCTGCTCCAGCGAGCGCGCCAGCTTCGAAAGGGAGTCTCGAGCGTATGCCTCATCTCCGGAGGCGAGGTTACGGTCAGCGTCAAGGGAGAGGCGGGAGTCGGCGGACGCAATCAGCAGTTCGCGCTCTACTGCGCCGAAAAAATCGCCGGAGAAAACATCACGGTCCTCAGCGCCGGCACGGACGGAATCGACGGCAACAGTCCTGCCGCGGGCGCAATCGTCGATGGCAGCACGATGGTCCGCGCCATGCAAGCCGGACTCGATCCGCGAAAGGCCCTGAAGCAGTTCAACGCATATCCCGTGTTCGACGCCCTGCGTGACGCGGTGG
>DASPLH010000271.1:0-13426 GCA_035627675.1 Clostridia bacterium | reverse complement strand
AGAGTCGTTCGAGCGCATGCGCAAGCACCCCGCCGACTTCTACAAGCTGATCTCCACGGCCACCAATCTCCACGACAACGTCGTCATGATGAAGTTCCTCCAGCAGACCAGCGACCACCACTTCATGGTCGGCCACTGCATGGGCGAACAAGGCATCATCAGCCGCGTCCTGAGCGTGCGCGCGGGCAGCGTCTATACCTTCGGAGCCGCCCAGGCCGGCGAAGAGACAGGACCCGGCCAGGTCACCATGCGCGAACTGCGCGACGTCTATCGCATCGAGAACGTCGATGCTGTAACGAAGGTGTTTGGGGTGGTGGGCGACCCGATTGCACAGTCGCTCTCGCCTTACACGATGAACACGGCCTTCCGCCGCGAGAACGTCCACGGCGTATTCGTGCGGCTGCACGCGAGGAAGATGGACGACCTGATGGCCTGTGTCCGGGAGATCCCGATCCACGGACTCTCCGTCACGATGCCTTATAAGCAGGAGATCGTCCCACACCTGCACAACAGCGACGTGTGGACGCAGCAGACTGGCGCGTGCAACACCGTCGTTCGCGGACAGGATGGGCGTCTCTTCGGCTTCAACACGGATGTCGCCGGCGTGCTCGTCCCGCTCGAGGAACACGTCAGCCTCGACGGCGCGAAGGCGCTCGTGCTCGGCGCAGGTGGTGCCGCCCGCGCCGCCGTCTTCGGCCTGAAGTCCCGCGGAGCGGAAATCTTCATCCTCAACCGCACCCCGCAGACCGCGCAGGCGCTCGCCAGGAAAGCCGGAGCAAAGTGCATCAAGCGCACGGACCTCGCCAGGATGGAGTTCGACGTCATCATCAACGCAACTCCGGTCGGCATGGGAAATCCGAAGCAGTCACCTCTCGAAGAAAAGGAGCTGCGGACCAAGGTCGTATTCGACATGGTCTACACCCCTTACGAGACACGCTTGCTCAAGATGGCACGCGCACAGAACCTGATCGCGATCAGTGGCGTAGAGATGTTCGTCGCACAGGGCGCGCGGCAATTCGAGATCTGGACCGGAAAACCGGCGCCGGTGGAGGAAATGCGGCAGGAGGTATTCCGCCAGCTCGGTGAACGTCCCCTGCCCGCGACTCCGGCGGCCGTGCAACGCGCGATTCTCCAGGCACAGAGCGCGGCGAGAGCCGAGGACGAAGCCCGCGAGCGCGAGGCCGAGCAGTTGGAGCACAAGCCCATTGCCGCTCCCGCGCCCAAGTCTGCCCCGGCCAAGGCCGTTGCTGCGACTCCGGCGAGAGCCGCTGTCAAAGCGCCTCCGGTGAAGGCCGTCGCCGCTAAGCCCGCAGCGGCGAAAGCCGTGGCGGTCAAAGCAGCGCCCGCCAAGGCTCCGGCGAAAGCTGCAACGAAGGCAGTCGCCAGGAAAGCGGCAGTCAAGCCGGCAAAACCGGCCAGGAAAGTTGGGAAAAAGAAGTAAACGTACGCTCTCTTACCGGAAAGGCGCAGCCCGCGGGCTGCGCCTTTCTTCCTTCTTCCCTCGAGCGCGACCGTCCGGCGCATCGGGCGAAGCTCGAAGGCCCGGGTTACGAGGCGTCTCGTTGATGTACGAGGTCCGAGTAAAGGACGACCTGGTCGCGGCCGCGTCCCTTGGCCTCGTAGAGGGCGGCGTCGGCGTTTTCGATGAGGTCCCGCTTGAATTGCGCATCCTGCCCGAAGACAGCAATCCCGATGCTGATCGTGAGGTGCTGGACGTTGTCGGGAGTGCCGGCGAAAAACTTTGCCTGCGCCACGGCGCGCCGCAGACGCTGTGCCACCTGCATCGCTTCCCGCACCCCTGTGTTCGGCAAAACGATGACGAACTCCTCGCCTCCGTAGCGCGCCACCGTGTCAATCTCGCGCATGTCCTTCATCAGGATGGTGGCCATATCGCGCAGCACCTGGTCCCCTACGTGGTGCCCGAAGTTGTCGTTCAGCTTTTTGAAATAGTCGATGTCCACCATGAGCAGCGCCAGCGGGCTGCCGGCGCGTTCGGCGCGCTTCAATTCCAGCTCAAGCTGTTGCTCGAAGTATCCTCGCGTCTTCATGCCGGTGAGGAAGTCTGTGAACGCGAAGTGCAGCAGCGCCTCGTTGGCGAAATCCCGGGTCAGCAGGTTCTCGGAAATCAACGCCAACACCCAGAGCAGTTGCGCATCCTCGGCGCAGAATGTCTCCGCGTCGTCGGCAAAGAACTGAAGCGAGCCCATGACCCGGTTCTGCACGAACAGCGGGATCACCAGCACGCTTGCGGCCTGAAGGCCCTTCAGCATCGCGTCCGATTCCGGGTGCAGACCTCTCTTGATCAGCAGCGGGCGCTGTGTCTTCGCCGTCCAGTAGTTCAGGACATTGGCGCGGGTAAAGAAGGCCTCGTCTTCCTTGATGTTGCGGGTGACGCGCGTGTGCATCACCTGTTGTTCTTCTTCCCAGAGGAACACCGCTCCCCGGTCATAGCGGATGATCTCGCCCGCCAGGTCGCAGATCATGTTCAAGGTGGCGTCGAGCTGCATGTCGAGCGCCGTCAGCATGCTCATCCGTAGCAGCACGTTCAGCTCGGACCAGCGCCGCTGGATGGTTTCCTGCGGCAACTCCGAAAACACGTCCACCGCGAACTGCTCAGGTGACACGATCGGGGATGGATGCTCAGAGGGCATGCCCGTGGCGCGCCGGGAAGGGCCGGGACACACGAGCAGCGCGTGCCCAACCATTGCAGGCCCTTACAGGGATGCGTCAGCAGCCTCGCCGCGCTGCCAGTGTGCCTCACACGGCAGTTCAGGGCCGGAGCGACGGGCGAAATGCGTGCCGCCGCGCAAAAACTACCTACCCTCGAGGCGCCCGCGCGGCCCGCATGCGCTCACAAGTGTCTGCTTCCGCACCGACTTACGATTCACCGTGCTTGCTGGCCACTTCCTTGCTCTAATCCGGGCTAGGGTTCAAGGGCCAAGGAGGATTTATGCAAGTAGATCTGCGGGAGCTCAGGCACGAAATCCATAGCCCCCTGGCTGCTATCCGTAACGCCCTGTTACTGGCCGCCGCCCACACCACCGATGAGAATGTCCGCCGCTACCTCGCCATGGCCGAGGACGAAGCCCGCCGCATCGCCGCCGCCCTCAGGGATCGCCCAGCCACTACCGCCGCGGTAGCACTGGGCCGGTGACGGGTGAAATCCCGCTGAACTAAGTCGAATCCCCGCCACTCCGGTTGCAAAGCTTCGTCCCCCGGCAGTAACATAGTTGCAGTGCGGGAGCTTCTCCCGAAGTTTGCAAGCAGTCACACGCGTTAATCCCCTGGTTCACATTCGCAAGCTGGGTCTAATCCCGAGGCGTCAAGCTCTTCCCGCCCGGCAGTAGCTGGAGAGACGAAGATGGCGTGGTACGCGTACTGCATCACCGAACAGGGCACGTTTCAGCAAAATCGTGTTCGCCGTCCGTTCCCGATCGACCAACTCAAGGGCATCAATGGACTGCCGGTTCTCGGTTATCCGAGCGGCGACTTTGTCGTCGTCGTCAGTCCCTGGACTCCCGGCTTGCCACTGACACAGCAGTCCATCTTCGACCACGCTCGCGTGATCAGTGACTGCTTCAAAATAACAACCGTTCTGCCCTTCCGCTTCGGAACCGTGTTCGACAATGACGAGGCGCTCCGCCAGTCCGTCCGCGCGAACCGCAAGGGTTTCGGCGAATCGGTCTCCAAGCTGCGCGGCAAAGCCGAAATGCACCTCAAGCTGGTGGTGCGCGAAAACGGCACCCTCGACGAAATCCTCCCTTCCGACCTGCCAACCAGGGCCGGAGGCGAGTACCTCAGCAAGCTCCGCGAGAAGGCGACGCGCGACCGCGAGCGGCAGTCGAAGGCTCGCGCGCTGTCGGTTCAGGCCCATAAGCTGTTCAATCCCCTGCAGGAAGAGATCGTCTGCAAGAGGGTGGACAGCGGCATCATGATCGACATCGCTCACCTGATCGACACCGGCTCGGTCGAGAAGTACCAGAACCGGTACAGTGCGGCCATGCGTCACTTCAAAGATTGCAAGGTGTCACTGACCGGACCGTGGCCCCCGTACCACTTTGTGGCGAACAAGAGCCGCCCCACGAAGGGCAACTGAGTTTTCCAGGGATCCAAAGGCCGGCGCGAGCCGGCCTTCAGCTTTTTGCGGAGCCGCACAGGAGCTCCGGGGTACCGTGGCCGGGAACGCCGGACCCGTGGCCGTTCGGCGCATGGGAATCCGCGTGCCACGCAGGGGAATCCAGCTACAATAAGTACGCCGAACTTGCCGTCCTTCTACTCGGAACCTCGGGATTGGCGATAGGTCGAGGGATCTGCGGGGGTAAGTTTCACTTTCATCACCAGCAAAGGCGACCGTGGGCAGAGGCTCTGGCATCCTACGTGGTGTTGGCAGTCCCATTTGTTCCCTACCTTGACCGTGTTTGGAACCCCCGCTGCCGATTGTCAGTCTCTTCAGCACGTTTGGCGTTGGAGGCCAGTGCATGTTGCCGTCGCAGAAAACGCGCGTGCTTGCGATTGCCGATGATCCGGGTATCGCAAGATTCCTCAGCACGTATCTCGTGCGCCGAAACATAGACATCAGCACGGCCGCCACCGGCGAAGAAGCCATCCGCATGTTCCGCGTCGTGGACCCCGCCGTGGTCCTTCTGGACCTCGCGGCCCAGGGCATGTCCGGACTCGAAACGCTGGAGCGCCTCAAGCAGATCAAACCCGACGTCTGCGTGATCATGATTTCCGGCCAGAACGACCCGGAGCTGATTTTCCGCGCCTCCAAGCTCGGAGCCGACGACTACCTGGCGAAGCCGTTCGAGCCACGCGACCTCGACGCGCGCATCGCCAAGGCCATAGAAAAACTGCGGCTTTCGAGTGAAGTGACCCAGCTGCGCGACCAGGTGCGCCGCCAGAGCGACTTCTCCATGCTGTTCGGCACCAGCCCGAAGATGGAAGACGTCAAGAACACCATCGAACAGGTGGCGGACACGAACGCGACGGTTCTCGTGCGCGGCGAGAGCGGAACGGGCAAGGAAGTCGTCGCCCGCATGGTTTATGCGCAGTCGCCCCGGCGCGAAAAGCCGTTTGTGAAAGTGAACTGCGCGGCCATTCCGCACGAACTACTCGAAAGCGAGCTCTTCGGGTACGAACCCGGTGCATTCACCGGTGCGAATCGCCAGAAGCTTGGCAAGTTTGATCAGGCCAACAACGGAACCATCTTCCTCGACGAGATCAGCGAAATGCATCCGGCGTTGCAGGCGAAACTGCTGCACGTGCTCCAGGACGGGGAGTTCGGACGCCTGGGGGGCAAGCGCGACATCGCGGTTGACGTCCGCGTGCTGGCTGCCACGAACAAGCCGCTCGAGCGCGCCGTCGAAGAAGGCATGTTCCGCGAGGATCTCTTCTACCGGCTGAACGTGGTCACCATCCACATCCCGCCGCTTCGCGAGCGCCGTGAGGAGATACCGATCTTCCTCGACTTCTTCCTGCGGAAATACAGCGAGTATTACGGCAAGAACCCGTCCACCTTCAGCGACTATGCGGTCAACCGCATGCTCGAATACACCTGGCCAGGCAACATCCGCGAGTTGGAAAACCTGGTCAAGCGCTACGTGATCGTCGGCAACGAGGCCCAGATCATCCGCGAGCTTTCGACGCACAAGCCCGTCATCTCCTCGCTGACCGGCGCCAGCCCGATCTGGGGACTCAAGGATCCCGGAAACCAACCCGGCAACGGAGGCGCGGCCAGGACCGCTTCGGTTCCCGGAACGCAGAACGCCGCGTCGCAGCCCTCTGCCCCTCCGCCGAACGTGAACGCTGCCGGCGAGGTCGAGATGCCGTCACTGCTCGAAATCGGAAAGCGGGCCGCCATGATTGCCGAGCGCGAAGCCATCGAGCGGGTGCTCGCTCAGACTCGTTGGAACCGTCGTCAGGCAGCCAAGATACTGAAGATCAGCTACAAGGCCCTGCTGAATAAACTCAAGGCAATCGAGGAACAGAATCGAGCTGCTCATCCTAGGCAGCAAGCTGTCCAATAGTGGCACGCGAATTCCATTCCTGTTCTTCGATGAGTGGCGATTTAGACACGCTCTGTTGTGGAAAACGGGGCGTTTTCGTTTGTAAGTGACTGCCTTTTCGTTAGTTTGCCGACTGTGCCGCCAGTCGGCACCCGAGTATCAACTTTGGTTCTGCAAGTGCTTAATGAAGGTCAACTAAAGAGGCCGTAGAACCGATGAGTTTGACTCTCTTCCATCATTTTCGACTTCTCTGTGTACGTTCCGAGTTTTGGAACGGCGTCTTGCATCGCCTTCCCTAAGTTCCCTCCCTCCCTTGCCTCTTTAAAGCGATCCGCGAAGGATCGCTTTTTTATGTTAGGGCTTTCGTTGCACCGCCGGTTTGCCCTGAACTCCTCGGGACTGCCGGAGCTTCGGGCGAATTTGACGCACCACGACCCTCCGCATATGATTCCCAATTCGTTGCGTGTCGTGAACGAGAGCCGGTACGAACTTATGGACAAGAAGAGACTAGACGAGTTCAAGAAGAAGCTTGAGGAGCGTCAGCGCGAACTCAGGGCCGAGGTGAGCCGCACCGAAGAAGACGGGCGCACCGCGGATGTCGGTGACATCGCTCAGGACATTGCCGACCGTGCCTCCAGCTCCTACCAGAAGGAGTTCCTGTTCCACCGCAGCGCCAACGTACGGCAGATGTTGCAGATGGTTGAGGGGGCGCTCGGGCGGATCCGCGAGGGCAACTACGGCGAGTGCATCTCGTGCGGCAACGAGATCGAACCGCGGCGCCTTGAAGCCGTGCCGTGGGCCCGCCATTGTCTCTCCTGCCAGGAGAAACTCGAACAGGGCACGCTCGAGTCCACCGGCACGTAGCGCGGGCCGGCCCACATCAACTGCTCGTGCAAGGCCGCTCACCTGGGCGGCTTTCGCGTGTTCGCCGGCCAATCCGGAAGGGCAACTCTCGCCCGCTCCTGCCGCTCTAACCCGGGGTATAAATCCATGTCCTGGGTGAAGCGATGCGGCGGCTCTTCTCGCTAGTCTCTCTTGTGATCCTGATGCTTGGCTGCGGCACCGGACCGGGTGATGGCCCGGTGGACGACAACACACCTCCCGGCAATGCCGATATCTCCCGCATCGAGCACATCATCGTGTTCATGCAGGAGAACCGTTCCTTCGACAACTACTTCGGCCAGCTCAACGCCTACCGCACCGCCAACGGCGCCCCGGCGGATGTGGACGGACTCGACCGCGTGGTCAACGCCTCCAACCCGTCGTTTGACGGCACCACTGCCGTGCCGGTCTTCAGGATGAAAACCGTGTGCCACGAAGACGTCAGCCCGTCGTGGAACGAAGCCCACGTCCAGCGCAACCGCTCCACGCCTGACGTCACGAACCCGGCGCTGATGGATGGATTCGTGTTCACGGCGGCCTCTTACGCGCGCAGCAACAACATCGGCGATCAGGAAGGCTTGCGCGCCATGGGTTACTACGATCAGACCCATCTCCCGTACTACTACTTCATGGCGACCAACTTCGCCATCTCCGACCGTTTCTTCTCGCCGATCATGGCAAAATCCGAACCCAATCGGCTGTTCCTCTATGCGGCCACTTCGGGCGGATTCATCGCGGTTCCCGACAGCACGCTCTCGCAGCGCACCATCTTTCACCTGCTCGATGAGAAGAACATTTCGTGGAAGGTGTACACCACCGACCCTGGCGTCACTACGCTGAAGTATTTCCAGCCGTTTGCCGATCAGCGCGCGTCGAACATCGTGCCGCTCGATCAGTACTTCACCGATCTACAGAACAACACGCTTCCTCAGGTCGCCTACATCGAAACCGGCCTGACGACGGGGCTGGACGAACATCCGGGCAACAACATCCAGAAGGGTGCCGCGCACGCAGCGCGCATCATCAACGCGCTCATGGGCAGCACCTCATGGCAGAGCTCTGCGTTCTTCCTGACCTATGACGAAGCCGGCGGCATGTACGACCACGTCCCACCGGTTCCCGCCGTGAATCCGGACGGCATCCCGCCCAAACTTACGGAGAAGGAAACCAGCGTCTTCGCGGACAACTTCACCATGACGGGCCATCGCATTCCGCTGCTCGTCATTTCCCCCTGGGTCAAGAAGTCCTACGTTTCGCACACCCCAATGGACTTCACGGCCATCCTCAAGTTCATCGAGGAGCGCTTCGGTCTTTCAAGCCTCACGCAGCGTGACGCGGCGCAGCCGAGCATGCGGGAGTTCTTTGACTTCCGGCGGGCGACGTGGCTCACCCCACCCTCGCCGCCTGAGCAGCCGGTGCTGGAGGACGCGGCAAACTGCTACTACGGCCAGGTGCCATAAGCTTCGGACTCACGCGCACGAGAAAAGCGCCACCCGCGGGTGGCGCTTCTTGTTTGGTCTCCGCTCTAAGTTTACGGTTCGTCCGGCGCGCGTCGAAGACGCGGTTCGCGTTCTCATGTACGAGAGCGGAAGATCGTACGGCATTCGGTTGCGTCCGAGCTCCCATGTGCGGCGGGGATAAGAGCCACGCGGGCAACGCATGTCAGCGCAAAGAAAAAGCGCAGCGGGTACGCCACTGCGCTTCGACTGAACAACGCTGTGTTCTACCGCGGAGGGGTCGTCGTGCTCGTACCGGTCGAACCCGCGCCGGCACCCGCTCCAGAACCTGCGCCCGCATCCGTGCCCGCGCCCGCAGTCGATCCGGACGTGGAACCCGTGCCGGAAGCCGAGCCGCTCATGCTGCCCGCCGTACCCGTGTCGGCGTTGGCGTCTGCCGCGCCTTGGGCCTTCGCGCGCTTGCTCTTCTTGGCCTTCTTCTTCGCCTTGGCCTTATCGCGCTGCGTGTGTGCCTGGCCCGTCGCGGAGCCCGCGCCCGCCGTGTCCGTTCCAGCCGAGCTGCCATGGGTCGAGCTGGAGGTCATCCCCTGAGTATTGCCCATCCCCGAGGTTCCGCCCGTCGTGCCTGCACCGGTGGTGCTGGTTCCCGTCGTGCTGGTAGTCGTCGAGCTCTGCCCCGTGGTCGATGTCGTGCCCGTCTGGCCGGTCGTGCTCGTGCCCATGGAACCAGGAGTGCCGCTGGTTCCGGTCTGACCGCTGCTGCCCGCGCCGCTCGTGCCGGTCTGGCCCGACGAGGTTGACGACGCCGCATTCGGGTCCGTTGTGCTGGTGCTGCCCGACGTCGAGGCGCCTGTCGGGTTCGTCATCGTGCCGCTGTTCTGCTGTTCGTTCATCCCGCCGCCGGTCGTGCCGGTCGTGCTTCCGGTCGTCTGGGAGCTGGTTCCGGTTGCCCGGTCGCTCGAATCCGGCACGCCACCTGTCCGGTCCGAAGTCGTGGACCCTCTGGTGCCCGTATTCGTCTGGTTCTGGTCCTGGCTGCTGCTCTGTGAATTCACCGTGCCCGATGTGCTCGACTGGGCCACTGCGATGCCCGCTGTCAGCAGCAGAACCGAACTCGCATAAAGAAGCTTGTTCATTCCTGGGTTCTCCTGGTCCTTTTGTTCGTTTTAAGTGAGGGCGCGCACCAGGTTAGAAACGCATGCACCACCGGAGGTTTGCCTCGTAATTGCCGCGGTTCCACTCTCGACGGGTCGCCCAGCCGGGCGGGATATTGCGGTCTCGCATCTAACCCGCCGTGCCTGAAATCGAACCAGCCCATCGGCTCGAACCCAAGAGCAGTCGGCAATTCGGCTTGTTTCGACACCTGTCAATGTAAGAGCGCCCCGGAAGCACTCGACCGCGCATCGACGGATGAACGAGCACCAGCCAAAGGAGGGCAAGCATGAGAAACCCTGAAAGGATCGCCGAATCCGGTTCGCGTGTCGCCTCCGTTCTTCGGAAGGTCAACCGTCGCAATCTCCTGATGGGAGCCGCGGGAGCCACCGCAATCGGCGCAGCCGGAGCCGTCGCCGCCGGTGTAGGCGTGGCGCTGGCCGCCCGCGCCGCCTGGAACTCCATGAACAGGATGGACCTGCGAGGCAAGGTCGTGCTCATCACCGGTGCATCGCGCGGACTCGGGTTTGCCCTCGCGCAGGAGTTCGCCCGCCACGGCTGCAAGCTCATCATCAACGCCCGCAAGCAGGACGCGCTCGACATTGCAGCCGAAGAGCTGCGCCGGATGGGGGCAAGCGTGCTCGCCATCGCCGCCGACGTAGGCAATCGCGATGAAGTCGAACGCATGGTGCAGCGCGCGACCGCCGAGTTCGACCGCATCGACATCCTGGTCAACAACGCAGGCGTCATCCAGGTCGGTCCGCTGCAAACGCAAACCGTGGAGGATTTTCGCGAGTCGATGGACGTCATGTTTTGGGGCGTCGTCTATCCCACGCTGGCCGTCGTGCCGCAGATGATCTCCCGCCGCGAAGGCCGCATCGCGAACATCACTTCCATCGGCGGCAAGATCGCGGTTCCGCACCTCGTCCCTTACGGCTGTGCGAAGTTCGCCGCCGTGGGTTTCTCCGAAGGGATCACCGCCGAACTGGCGAAAGATGGCGTGAAGGTCACCACGGTCGTTCCCGGACTCATGCGCACGGGTTCGCACGTCAACGCCTATTTCAAGGGAGACAGCCAGTCCGAATACACCTGGTTCAGCCTCGGGGCGACCAGCCCGGTGTCGGCCATCGGCGCCCGGCGCGCTGCCCGCAGCATCGTGAATGCGATCCGGCGCGGCCAGGCAGAGACGATCCTGAGCCTTCCGGCGATGATCGCGGCGCGCGTTCACGGCCTCATGCCGGCCACCACGGTGAACATGCTGGGCGTAGTGAACCGGTTCATGCCCGGCACCAACGCGCAATCGAAGGAGCGTCACCGCGGCAAGGAGAGCGAAACCGCCGTCTCCAGGTCTCCGCTGACCATGCTTGGACGCAGGGCCGGCAAGGCACTGAACCAATACCCCGAACGCCGCGATCAACCGGCGTGACCGGCGTGGAGTTCGGGAGAACTGTTCAGTTGCCGTAATCGCCGGAGCTTCGTACGATATACGGTTTCGCCGGGGCGCCTGCCGGGAGATCGAGCCGTTCCTTCACGACGCGCCTGCGGCTTACAAATCCAGGAAAGAGGCGCGCCGCGCGGCGGGGCCGGGCTACAGCTCATTTGCCGCCCCCATGCGTGCTCGCATATAGTTCCAAGGTCATGTTCGAAGACTTCCGCACTATCGACCGCTGGACCGGCGAAGAGGTTCGCTGCATGTACCAGTCAACCATCATGGCGATTGCCACCCGGCACGCCGATGCCGTGGACATCAAGTTCCTGGTGAACAACCGCCCCGTCTGGATCGCGCTGCCGCACCCCGCATGGCCCGAGTACAACCGGCGCACCGGCAACGTGATCAACGACATGCTCGCCGTGGACACCGCCGGACATTACCTGAAGAGCATCATCGAGAATGGCGAAGAGAGCGGTCGCGAAATGTATTCGCTGACCCTCGAGGAAGCCCTCCACCACCTCGACCGTGTTCTGGAAGCCGCCGGCACACCGGCGAGCAAGTAGGTTCCCGGCCGCGCTCTTTGCGCGGCTATTGTTTTTATCCGCGCCCGGCGTATGCGGCGCGGAGCATAGAAGACTGTCGCGATCACGTTGCTGGTGATCGACTCCAAGGAGAGCCGTAATCATGTCAACCGCTACACAAGCTCCCGATCTCGCACAGCTTATTCGCGGCGAGAAGGTTTACCGCAATCTCACTCCCGCCGAATTGGTCGAGTTCGCCGTCCGCCGCGGCGAAGGCACGCTGGCCGCCAATGGCGCCCTCGTCTGCAAGACCGGTTCCCGCACCGGGCGCTCTCCGAAGGACCGGTTCATCGTGAAGGACGAGGCCGCCGGCAAGGTTGACTGGAACGAGATCAACCAGCCCTGCGCGCCGGAGCTCTTCGACCGCCTCTACGAGAAGGCGATCGAGTACCTGCGAGGCCGCGAGATTTTCGTGCAGGACCTGCACGCCGGGGCCGATCCGGCCTATCGCCTCAAAGTGCGCTTCGTGAACGAAATGGCGTGGCACAACATGTTCGTGCACCAGCAGTTCCTGCGTCCGGCCGACGAGGAACGCGCCAGCTTCGACCCCGAATTTACTGTCATCGATGTACCCGGCCTGCTGCTCGACCCCAAGGTGGACGGCACCCGTTCGGAGGTTTTCATCGGCGTCTCCTTCGGGCGCCGCACGGTGCTCGTGATCGGCTCGGGCTACGCGGGCGAAATGAAGAAGTCGATCTTCAGCGCCCTGAACTACATGCTTCCCGACCGCGGCGTGTTCCCCATGCACTGCTCGGCCAACGTGGGCGCCAAGGGAGACACCGCGCTGTTCTTCGGACTCTCCGGCACCGGCAAGACGACCCTCTCGGCAGACCCGAACCGCCGCCTCATCGGCGACGACGAACACGGCTGGAGCAACGACGGCATCTTCAACTTCGAAGGTGGCTGCTACGCCAAGTGCATCAAGCTGTCGAAGGAGAAGGAGCCGCAGATCTACAACTCGCTCCACTTCGGCTCCGTGCTCGAGAACGTCGTTCTCGATCCGCAGACGCGCATGCCCGACTACGACGACGGCTCGATCACCGAGAACACCCGCGCCAACTATCCCGTCGAGTTCATCGATGGCGCCGTGATCCCCGGCGTCGGCGGACACCCGAAGACCGTCGTCTTCCTGACCGCGGACGCCTTCGGCGTGCTGCCTCCGATCGCGAAGCTCACGCCCGAGCAGGCGATGTTCCACTTCATCTCCGGCTACACCGCGAAGGTGGCCGGCACGGAAGCGGGCGTTACCGAGCCGCAGGCAACGTTCTCGACGTGCTTCGGCGCGCCGTTCATGCTCCAGGCTCCGCGCGTTTACGCCGAACTGCTGCGCAAGAAGATGACCGAGCACGGCGCCGAAGTCTGGCTGGTAAACACGGGCTGGCAAGGGGGCAAGTACGGCGTCGGAAAGCGCATGGACATCCCGTACACACGCGCGATGGTCACCGCCGCTGTCAACGGCTCGCTGCGCAACGCGGAGTTCGTCGAAGATCCCGCCTTCGGGTTGCAGGTTCCTACCAAGGTCGCCGGAGTGCCCGACGAAGTCCTCATGCCGCGCAACTCCTGGGCTGACAAAGCCGACTACGACAAGACAGCCGCGCACCTCACCGAACTGTTCGAGACCAATATCAGGAAGTTCGACGTTCCGGACACGGTCCGCAAGGCCGGCCCCAAGCCGCACAAGAAGTAAGCGGGCGCAAAACACGAAAGGCGCAGACCATGGTCTGCGCCTTTTCTTGTCCCCCAACGTGATCACCGGTGATTTTGTGTGGTGCGGGCGTCCTCGCCCGCGAATCTTACTGCCTGTGTGTGGCGCGGGCGTCTCGCCCGCGAATCTTACTGCCATTCAATCTTCTTCACGGCGATGATGTCCCCATTCTGTTCGCCGTCAACTTTGACGCGCAGGCGGTCCTTCTTGTC
>DASPLH010000270.1:0-2620 GCA_035627675.1 Clostridia bacterium | reverse complement strand
AGCCGTGTAGCGCGGGCGTCCCCGCCCGCGACTGAGTTCCTTAGTTCCCTCCCCTGTTCTGGCCGCGCTATACTCCTTTGTTCCCTATGCCCGTATCCGTTCTCATCGTCGACGACGAACAGCTTGCCCGTGACGAACTCGCCTACCTCCTACATCAGATCGACGACGTCGATATCGTCGGGCAAGGCAAGAACGGACTCGAAGCCATCAACCTCATCAAGGACACGTCGCCCGATCTCGTTTTCCTCGATGTGCAGATGCCCGGCCTCGACGGCTTCGCGGTCATCAAGAAGCTTCTGGAAAAGAAAATTCCACTCCCGAAGATCGTCTTCTCGACGGCCTTCGACCAATACGCCGTAAAAGCCTTCGAGGTCAACGCGCTCGATTACCTCCTCAAGCCCTTCGACAAGAAGCGCATCCAGCAGGCAGTCGAGAAGGCCCGGCGCTCGCAGAGGGCCGCCGAGACGCCTGCCGAGAAGCTCGACACGCTGGTCGCCATGCTTGAGGCACAAAAGCCTCAGCCCTCCAAGGTCCTGCTGAAATCCGGCGGACGCCTCTTCCTGGTCGATCCGCGCGAGATTTGCTTCGCCTCCATCGAGGACGGCGTCATCACCGTGGTCGCCCACAACATGGAAGGCCAGTCCAACTGCCGGACTCTCGAAGAACTGCTCGCGGCCTTGGACCCGAACATTTTCTGGCGCGCGCACCGCTCTTATCTCGTCAATATCAACCGGATCAAGGAAGTCGTCCCGTGGTTCAAGAGTTCGTACCAGATCCGCATGGACGACAAGAAGCAGACCGAGATCCCGGTCAGCCGCGCCCAAACCAGGCGCCTGCGCGAACTGTTTGGCCTGTAACTCCCCTTGCCACACCGGCACTTTCGTTGGGCCGCTTTCATTCACCGTACCGGACCCGAGAGTTCCGTCGCGATATAATCTTGACTAATCTCCATGAAAGCTTACGTTTACGTTTCGCTGAAGAAGAGCGTGCTTGATCCGCAGGGCAAGACCATCCAGGGCGCGCTCAGCAAGATGGGTTATAAGGGCGTCGGGGACATCCGGCAGGGGAAGTACTTCGAGATTGCGCTCGACGGCCTCGACCGCGACGCCGCTAAGGCCGAAGTGGAACGCATGGCCCGCGAAGTGCTCACGAACCCGGTCATCGAAGAGTACCGATACTCGATCGAAGACTGAGCTTCGTCGGCGTGGACGAGCCGTCCGGTAGATCCAGCAAATCTGGCGCGAAGTCAGTGTGGGGGCCCGACTCGGGTCCGGGGGAGAAACGCCGTGTGTGGCATCGTTGGCTACGTTGGTAAGAAACGCGTAGTGCCGGTCATCATCGACGGCCTCAAGAAGCTCGAATATCGCGGTTACGACTCGGCGGGAATCGCCGTCGCCGGCAACGGTGACGGCCTGCAGGTCCGTCGCGCCGAAGGCAAGCTGCGCAACCTCGAAGAGACCATCCGCCTCAAGCCGCTCGACGGCACCTACGGCATCGGCCACACCCGCTGGGCTACCCACGGGCGCCCCAGCGAGGAGAACGCGCACCCCCACCGCGATTGCTCCGGCCGCATCGTCGTCGTCCACAACGGCATCGTCGAGAACTACCTGCCCCTCAAGAAGAAGCTCCGCGAAGAGGGACACAAGTTTGTCACCGAGACGGACACCGAAATCATCGCGCACCTGATCGAGAAACACATCTCGCAGGGTGCGACGCTCGAAGACGCCGTGCGTCAGACCGTGAAGATGCTGACCGGCGTGTTCGCCCTGGCCGTCATCTCGGAAGACGAGCAGGACAAGATCATCGCCGCCCGCAACGGCCCTCCGGCCGTCATCGGCCTCGGCAACGACGAGTACTTCGTCGCCTCCGACGTCCCGGCCATCCTGTATCACACGCGCGACCTGTTCTTCCTGGGCGACGGCGACCTCGCGGTCATCACGCCCACCGGCGTGAAGCTCACGGATTTCGACGGCAACCCCATCACGCGGGACGTCCAGCACATCACCTGGGACCCGATCATGGCGGAGAAGGGCGGCTTCAAGCACTTCATGCTCAAGGAAATCTATGAGCAGCCGCGCGCCGTCCGCGACACATGGCTGGGACGCGTCTCGCAGGAGACCGGCAAGGTCTTCCTCGACGAGATGGATGTTAGCGAGGACGATTTCAAGAAGGTTCGCAAGATCCACATCGCGGCCTGCGGCACGAGCTGGCACGCCGCGCTGGCCGGCAAGTTCATGATCGAGCGCCTGGCGCGCATCCCGGTCGAGGTCGACTACGCCAGCGAGTTCCGCTATCGCGACCCGCTCACCGGTCCCGACGAGATCACCCTCCTCATCACCCAGAGCGGTGAGACGGCCGACACCATCGCCGCCCAGCGCGAGTCCAAGGCTAAGGGCTCCAAGACGCTGGCCATCTGCAACGTGGTCGGAGCGATGATCGCCCGCGAAGCCGCCGGCACGATCTACACCCACGCGGGTCCGGAAATCGGCGTGGCTTCGACGAAGGCGTTCACGGCACAGTTGACGGCGCTGTTCCTGTTCGCCATGCACATGGCGCAGGTCCGCGGCACGATCACTCCCGAGGAGTCGTGCGCTCTCGTGAAGGAGCTGACACTGCTTCC
>DASPLH010000269.1:0-5962 GCA_035627675.1 Clostridia bacterium | reverse complement strand
CCGCGCCCGGCTTGGTTGTGAGGAACGCGTGCAGGCGCGCGCCGTGCTTTTCGTCAGGGAACGGGACGACGGCGACTTCATCCACGCCCTCGATCGTTTCCAGCGCGGTTTCGACCTCTGACGGATAGACCTTCTCGCCCGAGACCTTCACCAGGTCGTCGGCGCGACCCACCAGGTGCAGGAATCCATCCGCGTCCAGGAAACCCTTGTCGCCCGTGTGCAGCACACCGTCGCGGATCTTGCGCGAGGTGGACTCCGCATCGCGGTAGTAGCCCATCATGACCGCCGACCCTTTCACGCACACCTCGCCGATCTCGCCGCTGGGCAGGAGGTTATCCTGCTCGTCGCGGATGGTGACCTCGAGGTTCGGCAGCGGCTTGCCCGCCGAGCCAAGCTTGTTCGCGTCGGGAGGGTTGAGCGAAACGACGGGCGAAATCTCGGTCGCGCCGTAGCCCTGCAAGACCGGGTGGCCGAAGCGCTCCTGGAACTCATGGGCTGTCTGCTCCGGCAGGCGCTCTGCGCCCGCGATGCAGAGCCACAGGGAAGAGGCGTCGATCTCGATGGGTTCCTTGGCCAGCAAACGGTACTGGCTTGGAACGGCGACCAGACAGCTGACCTTGTGCTTCTCGATGGTCTGGAGGATCGAGCGCGGGATGAACCGGTCGGGGATGACCACGGTTGCTCCGGTCACAAGGGGGAGCAGCAACGTAACCGTCTGTCCATAGGCATGGAACAGCGGCAGGATGGCCAGCATCACCTGGTTGGCGTCAAACCCGGTCGCGAGGCGGCATCCCTCGATGTTGTCGAGGATGTTGATCTCGCTGAGCATTACGGCTTTCGGCCGGCCCGTGGTGCCGGAGGTGTACAGCATCACCGCGGCGTCGCTGTTCAACTCGTGCAGGGCCACAGAGGCGGGATCGGCGTCTCCGCTGGTGTCCCCGATCCAGCACGGAACTCCGGCCTCGACCAGGCGCGGGACGAAATCTTCGGAGGTGATCACCAGTTCCGCTCCAACCTCCATGGTCATGAGCTTGAGCAGCGGCGGAGGAGCCAGCGTGGGCAGTACGGCGACGCTCTTGCCGGCCCACAGCGCGCCCAGGAACAGTGGGGCGAAGGCCGGCGTGTTCGGATAGAGAAGCGCCAATGTGTTGCCTTTGACCTTATCGGCGATCAAGGCGGCTGCGGCGGCTGTGCGACGCTCCAGTTCCCTGTACGTGATGGACTGCTCAGGCCCGATAAGAGCTGCGCGTTCCGGATAACGGGCGGCAGCTTCGCGGAACTTTGCGACGATTGCGCTGGTTGTCATAAAGGTGATTGGGCACGTTTTGCCCGGCAAAGTTTAGCACGGCGCCGTGCAGCGAGCGTGTGATGCAGAGCAGGGGCGGTCCGGTGGGCTAGTCGGCAGCGCTGCTGGAAGCGAGTTGAGGCGCAAGGGAGTTGACCGCGCCCCTGGGGTCGAGCTTCGAGATCGCCAGCGCCGCCTCTACACGGTTCACAACCTCTGTGACGATATCCACGGGTTCGAACTCCCGCACGAGCAGCGCTTCGGCGATCCCGGCGGAGAGCGCCGGGCCATGATCCTTGCCCGGCAGGCGAATGGAGCTGAGTGCGCGCCGAAGCTTCTCGACGGCGAGAAATGCGTTCTTCTCCCCGGTGTCGGCCAGCAGGAGCGCGACCTCGGTCATCTCGTACCGGATGCCAACATCGTTCTGCCGGACGTGCGAGCTGATGGTTTGCGCAATCTCCTGCATCATTCGCTCGACCGCCGCGTCGCCATACTCGCGGATCATCGAAGACGCCTTGCCGAAGCTGAGCAACACCACGGTCAGAGGCGAACTCGACTGCAACGCGCGCTGCACCTCCGACATGGTGACGTCGAAGTACGACGAACGCTTCAGGAGGCCGGATTTCTCGTCGGTCACGGCGAGGTTCTTGACCAGGCTGCGGAGCCGGGCATTGTTCACGGCCATCACCATCTGATCGGCGATCGTTCGCAGGACGGCCAACTCGGCGCTGCGCCATTGGCGCGTGTCTCCGCACTGTTGCAGGATCAGGATGCCGACTTGGTCGTCGCCCTCGAGCATGGGGACGGCGAGCAGCGCGCCGATGTCAAACGCCTTCACCACGTCGGAAAGCGCCGCCAGTTCCGGAGCGGCGGTTGCGTCGCCGACGATCACCGGCCCACCCTGCGCGGCACACACGGCCTGCAAGGTCATGATGAGTTTCACCACGGAGTTCACATCCGACGGGCGCACGCCCGGAGCGCAGTACTCCAGGGCTGCCGAGGGCGGCTTGCCCGGCATGCAGAGTCCGGCAATGCAGCGGCTCGCATTCCAGTTGCGGCCCACGTCGTTCACGGCCGTGAACAAAACCGACTTCACCGCCGTCTGACGGGAGATGTTGCGGTTCACTTCCGCCGAGCGGGTAAGGTCGTCGAAGTCTTCCTCGCGAGTGGCCGGTGTTGCCGGCGGCGCGCCGGAAAACGGCTTTGCAGCAGCGGCCGCGCTCGGCGGCTCTCCCGCATACGACGGCTGGAACCCGGCATTCAGGTACAGATCGCGAAGCCGTTCGTCGTTTTCCTCTTCGCGCGGAAACAGCTTGGCGATCCGCTCGATGCGGTCGAGCGCCTTGGGCCGCATGCCGTACTGGAGGAAGATTTCGGCCTGGAGGATGAGGTCTTCCAGCACCGTCGGATGGTCGTCTGCGGTTTCCGCTACCGGGACCTGCTCTTCGGCGACGTTCAGGCCGATGTCGTTGGCAATCGTGTTCAGCCGCGGAGCATCCACCTTGCCCCGCAACCGCTCGAGGCGTTCGCGGTGTCCGGGCTCGTAAGCATCCACCTGTACCGCGCGTTCGAGGGCAGCGCAGGCCTTCCGGTAATTGCGCTCCGCAAAGTAGAGATCGAAAAGCCTCGCGAGTGTCGCCGTGAAATCGGCTTCGCGGTTGGATTCGTTGTACAGCTCGGCCATGAACTCGAGGAAATGGGTGTCGCTGGAGTGCGCGTCCGCGATCTCCTTCATCTGCGCGATAAACTCGCGGCGACGCCCGGCCTTGCGCTGGAAGTCAGCGGTCTTGCGGGCCAGCTCGACGGCCCTCTGTCCCTGGCCTCTGCTGAGAATGGCCGATAGAACCTCGGTCACCGTTGAGGTATGCCGCTGCGGATCGCGCTCGAACAGCTCCCATACGAACGGCGCGGCATCGATCGTGCGTCCGGCGGCCAGCAACGCCATCGCGTAGGGCTCACGCGCCTCGATGGGAGCCGAGGGGTAGGCCGCGATCGGCTCGAGCAGGCTTACGGCTTCCGCAGCCCTGCCTCGCGCGACCAGCGTTCGTCCATGTCCCAGACAGGCAGCCATGTTGGTGGGATCGGCGACGTAGGCACGCTCGAAGGCTTCCGAGCCGTCGATCTCCGCCCGTTCCAACGCGACCGCCCACCGGACGAAGGCATTCGCGGCCACGCTGTTCTTGCCGCACTGTAGCGCCAGTTCGCCCTGCTTGCGGAAGTTCTCAGCACTCGGTTCGACCAGCACGATGTGCTCGTAAACGCGCATGGCGTCAATGTGCCGGCCCGACTGGATGAAGGTCTTGACGACCTGGTCGTAGGCTTCGACCGCCTGCTTTTTGTTGGTTCGCTCCACCATCTGGGCGAACTCAAGGGTCAGGTCCGGGTCGGGACGTCCCGCGCGCTGGAGCTTGCGGAACATCGGAACGGCCTTGTCGATATTGAGGGTCAGCATGTAATCGCGCAGGAGGCCCGCCAGCAGTTCGGAGGCCCGCGCGGTCTGGTTCAGCGACAGGCAAACATCGGCCGCGGCCTCACGCGAGCGTTCGTCGCGAGGCTCCTCCTGGAGAGCAGCCATGTAGCACTCGAGCGCCAGCTCCGGCTTGCCCTTCTGAAGATGTTTGTCGGCTTTCTCGAAATGCCTGCTGAGGTCGTACATGGCGACCCTCAAAGTGTAAGCGGGCCAATGGCATAGGGAAATACACGTTAGGGATTGGACTTACGGGTTACCGCCGGGGAGCTTTGCTTGATTGCACAACACCAGGCTCCACGCCCGGTTCCGCGAGACAGGGCCCGAGAGCGAAATTGCCGTTGACACTTCGCCTTTTATTCGCCACACTTGTGCCGTGAGGACGGCGTGGCACTAACCAAGCGTCAGCGGCAGGTTTACGACTACATCGCGGACTTCGTTCGCTCGAACGGCTACTCACCTTCTTTCGAGGAGATCGGGCAGGCGCTCGGCCTCAGCTCGCTGGCGACGGTCCACAAGCACGTCACCAACCTGGAAGAAAAAGGCCTGATCAAACGCGATTACAACCGCAGCCGGTCGATTGACGTTCTGCCCCTCAGGCCCCGGGCAAAGGCCGCGGCGGCAACAGCCGACTTCACTCTTCCGCTCGTGGGACGCATCGCGGCCGGCAGGCCCGTAGAGCAGGTGGAGCAGCCCGAAACGATCTCCCTGACGGACTTCACGAGGGCGAAAGACGTCTTCGTCCTGCAGGTGACCGGCGAGTCCATGCAGGACGAACACATCGTGGACGGCGACTACGTGCTGGTGGAGAAGAGCCAGACGGCGCACAACGGCGAAATCGTGGTCGCGCTGGTGGAAGGCAGCGAGACTACGTTGAAGCGCTTCTATCGGGAAGGCGACACGATCCGGCTCCAGCCCTCGAACGCTGCGATGAAGCCGATCCTGGTCCCGGCAGGCTCGGTTCAGATCCAGGGACGCGTTGTGGGAGTTCTGAGGAAATACTGAGCCGCAGGTAGGCGCGGCCAGCAAGAATAAGAAGCCCGGCACGAAGCCGGGCTTTTGATCTTAGGGCTCGAACGCGAAGCTGGGATTACGCCAGGTTCTTGTCGATCGCCTTTTCGATGGCATCCTTGGGCACGAAACCCACGATCTGCTCGCGCACCTGGCCACCCTTGAAAATCAGGAGCGTCGGGATTCCGCGCACGCCATAGCGCTGCGGGGTCGCCATGTTCTTGTCCACGTCCATCTTCGCGACCTTCACCTTGCCCTGGTACTGCTTCGCGATCTCGTCAACCACCGGCGCGAGCGCGCGGCAGGGCCCGCACCACGCGGCCCAGAAATCGATCATCACCGGCTGGTCCGACTTCAACACTTCCTGGTCAAAGTTAGCGTCGGTGATCTCAATGATTGCGTCGGTTGCCATTAGTCCTCCGTACAGGTAGCTAGACCGCTCTGTGCAGCCAGGGGCCTCAGCGGAACTTCGTATCCTATCACCTTATTAGATGCCGGAAGGAGGGATCAGATTCGGGCGCGGGGTTGGGGGGCGGCGTCCCGGATGCCGCAGCAAAAATTAAAGGCGCTTCGAAGTTCCGAAGCGCCTTTGGCAGCCCTCCCCCAGAACTGCCATCGAACGAACTCATTGTGCCCGGCTCCTCGACACTTGTAAATGTCACGGAAGTAATCCGGATGGTAATCATTTCGTAATCAAATCACCTGCGCCGCTTGGTCTCGCGCATCACGGTCGCAAAGTTCCGCCCGCCGAGGCTCAGCGTCGGCTGAATGGTTCCGGCGACGCCTACCTTCACTCCTTTGGATGGAACGCCGTATCCGGAACTCAGAATCCAGATTTTCCCTGTGCCGTCGTCCACCTGGTACATACCCGTTCCAAGGGCGCCCCAGGATTCGGTTACCGTGCCCTTGATCGCCACTTCGTCATTGGCATACCGCGCGGGGTCGCGCTGAATGTCTGCGATGGACTTCTGTGGCGGACACGCCGCAAGGACCAGCATCACGCCGACGACGAGCAAACTTAGCAGCACTTTCCGGATGGCTTTAGCGTTATTCATGCGTATCTCCAGGCACTCCTTACGATGCGAACTCACGAGCGTGGCGGTGCCTATGCTAACCCAGGCTTGAAAGGAGTGTTGCGACACGAAAGGCCAACGCTGTCTCTAGCTGACCGTCTCGGCGCTGTAGCGCGCGATCAATCC
>DASPLH010000268.1:0-14867 GCA_035627675.1 Clostridia bacterium | reverse complement strand
CACTCTGGAGAAACCTTCTTGCCCGCTCTCGTTGACAGCCGTGGGATTGACCTGGGATCCGTTGAAAGTGGCGCCCGCCATCATCGCGTTCACCTGCGAAGGCAGGCGCTGCGAAGACCGGATGCTGGCGATCAGCGGACTCGCCGATGAGCACGTCTGCACCGTCAACTCGAACGCGTTGGGGCCGAACTGGAATGCCTCCGGCGTGCCCGTGGCCACTGGCTTCGTCACCACACTCGAAGCAGTCGGCGGGATGGCCATGCCGACCGCGGGTGGATACTTCCCCTTGACCTTGGGAAGCACGGCGATGAGCTGCGGCTGCGGAGAAGATTGAGTGAGATCGATCCGCCATACCCGTCCATTTGCAAAGGCGGCATCTGCCGTCGCCACCCAGACCTGCTGGTCCGCCGTGACTTCGACGAAGTATGGGACCTGCGGCACGCCTCCGCTGCTGAACGTATAGGACGCCGAGCACGTGCCTTTCTGTCCCTCGACCGCGGGCAGAACGCATCGTTGCAACACGCCGTTGCCGTTCGCCACGTAGATCTTGTCGTAGTTGTCTCGCGCCAGCCCGGCCGGGCCAGTCAATCCATCGAATACGATCGATCCGCTCGTGTACGGGCGGCGCGAGCGCCACACCGCATTCCCCGAAACGAAGAGCAGATCGCCCTTGTTGGTAAAGGCGATGCCTCCGCCGGCCCCGGCCGCCGGTGCAAACAGCGAACGCGGCGCGGAGAAGGAAGTCTGGCCGGCAACCGAGTCGATGATCCAAAGGCCGCCGGACCCTTTGTCGTTGAACACCAGGTCGCCCGTCGGCGTGAACCTTGGACCTTGCGGCGCAGCAGGAGAACCACCGGCGGTTGCCGCATAGACCGTTCTCGTCGCCTTCGTGGACGGATCGATCTGAAGGATCAAGCCGCGCGATGGGTCGCAGAAGTACAACAGTCCGTCGGGGCCGTAGGTTCCGTCTTCCGGAACGGCGCCGTTGCTGGCGTAAATCGTATTGGCAGTGCCGGTGGCGGTATTGATCGCCAGCACCTGGGTCCCGGTGGCGTTGGAAACATAAACCACGCTCTGTGCCGAACACAGCATCGCGGCTGAAACAATCGTGAGCACAACCCACGCGAAACGTGACATTTCTACCCTCCCCAACTTAAGAGACCCGCGTGGTATGGACGCCGGACGGCGCACCGAAGAAAGTTCATGAAGTCTGCTCTTTCCCCCTGCGCCCGTCAATCGAAACCGACGCTCCGGCTCTTTATTGTCGCGAAACAGCGAGTTTCGTCCGCTGGAACTCCGGTTTCGGGGTACTCTAGTTGCCCTTACGCGGGTTCCAGAAAGGCAGGACGACCGCATGGCATCCAGCGCGACGCTTCCCAAGCAAGCCCCCAGCCCAGAGATCGTGGTGGTTCGCGGGACTTCGTTCGAACGATATCCACTGTCAAAAGACAAGATCTCCATCGGACGCCGCGCCGACCGCGACATCGTGCTGACCGAACCTCACGTGTCTCGCGACCACGCCTGTATCGAAGTGGACGGCGGCAGCTGTTACATCGTGGACCTTGGAAGCACGCACGGCACGTTCGTGAACGGCGAGCGCATTCAGCGACATCTGCTCAGTCCGGGCGACCGCATCGACGTCGGCGGCCAGAGCTCCACCTACATCACCTTCGGAAGCGCCATGACGGCGTTCACGCCACAACCGCCACAACAGCCGCAACAGCCGGTCGCGGCACAGTTCTTGTCGCAATTCGCAGGACTGAAGAGTTCGCCGGCGGCCGAGGATGCGCGCGAACTGGAAACACTGCGCATGTTCATGGAGGCGGCACGGACCCTGAACACCAGCGGAGTGGTGACCGATGTATTGATCACGCTGGTCGAGACCGCACTCAGGCTGACCAGGGCCGAGCGTGGTTTCGTCTTCCTCTACGACGAAGCGGGCACGCTGCAACTGGCAGCCGGCAGGAACGATCGTGGAATCGATCTGAGCGAGGCGAAAGGCATCTCCCGCTCGATGCTGTATGAAGCCGGCAAGACCGCCTCTGAATTCCTCGTGACAGAAACGGGGGACGACCCGACGCTGGCGGGACGCCAAAGCATCATCGCTCACGACCTGCGGACCATCGTCTGCATCCCGCTTCGCAAGTCCCAATTCCGGCAATCTGACGCTGTGAACGGAAACGGTTCCGGCGTGATGGGCGTGCTTTATCTCGACAGCCATCTGCTGACGGGCAAGCTGTCTTCGGTCAGCAAGGAACTGCTGCGCGCCATCTCGCGAGAGGCCGCGGCGCTGGTTGACAACGCCTACCTCGCCAAGGCCGAGCAGGATGCGCTCGCATACCAGCGGGAATTGCAAATTGCGTCCACCATTCAGCAGAGCCTGATGCCGAGAATTCCGAGCGTGCCTTTCGCGACCGTCGAGGCCCGAAGCCTGCCGTGCAGGGACGTAGGAGGGGATTTCTACGACGTCATCACCGTGCCCGGCTCGATGACGGTGATCGTCGCCGACGTGTCGGGCAAAGGCGTCTCCGCCGCACTGCTTGCCTCCGTGCTCCAGGGAGCCGTGTACCCGCTGATCCTGCAGGGAGTGGCGCTCAACAAGATCGCGGAGATGCTGAACCTCTATATCTACAACCGCGTCATGGGACAGAAATACGCGACCATGGTCATGGCTAGACTCAGCGAGGACGGCACGCTGGAATACATCAACTGCGGGCACGTCCCACCGGTGCTCTGCTCGGCGGGAGAAGTGAAGCGCCTGCCCAACGGCAATCTCCCGGTCGGGCTACTCGTCCCCGCCGTGTTCGAGGCAGACACCATTCGGATCGCGAGGGGCGACAAACTGATGTTCGTCTCCGATGGGGTTGTGGAGGCCGAAGACGCAGCCGGCGAGTTCTACATGGACGAGAGGTTGGAAAATGCGGTGCGATGCGAATGCACGGTAGATCAACTCTTCGCATCACTGAACGAGTTCTGCGCCGGAGTGCCGCTGAAAGACGACTGTACGGCGCTGCAACTCTCGTACGACGGCGAGATCGCGGAGACTTAGGCCGTCATCTCTGCCCCCGGCACTCTCCGCGGATCATCTTTTGCGCTGTTCTCTTGCTCCAGGGCAGCGGATGTGCTGCCATAGAAGCGGAAACCAAGACAGGCAAGAGAGGCAGATGAGCACCGCGCTTGCGTCCGATTTAGAACGCCAAACAAAAACCACAAGGCATTCGACAGCGTTATGGGTGGCTGCGGCCGCCGTGCTGCTGGTGTACCTGGTGTCGTGCTTTTCTCCCGCGATCCTCGACGATGCGGACGCCACTCACGCGCAGGCAGCGCGAGAGATGGCGGCAACCGGGGATTTCGTCACCCTGCACGTGAATGGGATCCGTTACCTGGAGAAAGCTCCGCTGATGTACTGGGCGGTCGCCCTCTGCTACAAGGCGTTCGGCGTGAACGAATTCGCCACGCGCTTACCGCTGTTCGCTGCGGCACTGCTGTGTGCGTTGCTCGCCTGCGCGTGGGGCAGGCGGGCGTTCGGCGACAAGGCAGGTTTTTACGCGGGATTGTTCCTGCCGTCGGCAATCGGCTTTTACCTGTTCACGCGAATCCTCATTCCTGAAGTCATCCTTACGCTGTTTTTGGGCGCGGCGATGTTCGCGCTGGTAATGGCGCTGTCTTCGAACCGTGGCGCGTGGTGGTATGGCGTTTACGCTGCGACAGCCCTGGGAGTGCTGACGAAGGGGTTGGTGGCAATTGCGTTCGTGGCCGGGCCGGCGGCGATTTACCTGCTGGTCAGCGGGGAGTGGCGCAGGTGGCGCGAGTTCCGCGTGCTCACCGGAACGATGGTGTTCCTGGCCGTCGCCGCCCCGTGGCACATTCTTGCGGGTGTCCGCAACGAGGGCTTCTTCTGGTTCTACTTCGTCAACGAGCACATACTGCGGTTCCTCGGCCGGCGTTACCCGAAGGACTACAACAAGCTTCCCGCGGCAGCGTATTGGACGATGCACCTCGTGTGGCTCTTCCCTTTTACCTTGTACCTGCCGGCAGTGGTGCGCGACCTGCCGAACGTTGTGCGGTTGCCGCGCACGCGGCCACTGACGTTCCAGAACCGCTCGACTCTGATGCTGTGGATCTGGTCGGCGTTCATCCTCGCGTTCTTCGCCTTCTCCACCAACCAGGAGTACTACACCTTCCCCGTGTACTTCCCTCTCTGCCTGTTGCTGGCCAAGGCTGCGGCGGAGACGGAAGACTCTGCATCGCGGCTTCCGATGGTGGCGAACTCGATCCTGTTGGGCATGGGCGCGGCATGCGCCGCTGTGCTGGGCGCGGGGCTGTGGAGTTCGCGACACCTGCCCTTCGTAGCCGACATCGGCACGGTGCTGGAACAGCGCGGAGTAGGCGATTACACGCTGTCGATGTCGCACTTCTTCGACTTGACCGGAAGCGCTTTCGCTGCGCTCCGGCTGCCGGCGGCATTGGCCATTGCGGCCTTCGTGATTGGGCCGCTGGCAGCGCTGTTGCTGCGCTTCAAGCATCGCCATCAGGCTGCGACTGCGATGGTGGTGCTGACGTTCGCAACCTTCCTGATGGCGGCTCATATCGCGCTGGGACGCTTCGAGCCTTATCTTTCCTCGAAAGCGTTTGCTCGGGCGATGGCGCCGGAGTTGCGCGATTCGGACAAGGTGTTCATCTACGGCGACCAGGCCTTCGGGTCGTCACTTCTTCTCTACCTCGATCACCCGGTGAACCTGGTCAACGGACGCTCGACTTCCATGGAGTTCGGTTCGAGATTTCCGGATGCTCCTCGCATCTTCTACGACGATCGGGAGTTCATGCGGACGTGGGAGTCCGGCACGCGCACGTATGTGTTCGTGCCACGGGAGAGGCGCGAGGATGTGGCACGGCTCATCGGCAATTCGGGAAAACTGGTAGCGGAGATTTCCGGCAAGGCGCTGTACGTTAATCAGCGGTGATGCACCTGTCCGGTGAGCGGCTCCGCGGACGCGAGCGGTCGCATCTTGCCGTCGGCATAGAGCTGGTAGGTCTCCGCCCGCCACTGGACGGAGCTGCTGGCATAGCTGCCGAGCCAGTAGGCGAATCCCAACAAGTTCCTGACGGGGTACAGCCAGCACAAGCGGAGCGCGTGACGGTCGCGAAGAACCCAGCCGAGCACTGCGGCCTGGATGACCGGATTGAGCACGCCCCATGCGGCCAGAGCCGCGCACACTGCCGGAACGTTGCTGAACGGAGCAGCGATCGCCGCGATCAGCGCGAAAGGCGTGGCGAATGTCAGTCCGGTGCCAAAGTGGCCGGCGGGACGGGAGAAGCGAGTGCTGCGCATCCAGCGCACCTGGTGCGCGACCGAGTTGTGGAACGTGCGGTGAAGGGCGTAGTGATCGATGACGTGATGCGAAAGCTCGACGCGATGCCCGGCGGCGGCAATGATGTGTCCCAGCATGAAGTCGTCGGCGCAATAATCACCGAGAACCTGGACTCCGCCGATCTCCTGCAACACACTTCGCTTCGTACTCATGGAAGGGCCCAGGGCGAACTTCATGCCCTCGAGCATGTCGGCCACCATCACTCCTGACGACATCTCCGCCGTCATGCCCAGCGCCTCCAGCCGCGACCAGAACCCTCCAACGTTGCGTCCGCGATAAACGCACGTGACCAGACCGACATTCGAATCCGTGAGTGGCGCAACCACGTTCCGCAAGTACTCGGGAGCGACGAAGACATCGCTATCGCTGATGACGAGGCACTCGTAGGCCGCGGCCTCGAGCATCCTGGCAAGCGAATACACCTTGGCGTTCGGCCACGGCGGCTCCCCAGTGACGACGAATTTCGCGCGCACGCCGGGAAACTCATCGGCCAGTTGTCTTGCCAGCAGGAGACCGGCGTCGGCCTGGGAACGCGCTGCGAAGATGAGTTCGAACGGAGCGGGATAGTCCTGCCGGAAGAAGCTGGCCAGATTGCTGCGAAGATTCGGCTCGTCGCCGTGCAGCGGCTTGAGCACCGTGACCGGAGGAAGCGGGTCAACGGTGACACGCCTGGCTCCAGCGCGCCGCCGGAACCTCAGGGCACCCAGTACGGCCAACACCAGGAACACGGTGGAACTGAGTGCGCCAATGGCGGCAATCGCCAGCAAAACTATGGTGATCAAGAAGCACTCCGAAGGGTCGCATCCGCAAGTCGAAACCCGAGTCGATTGTAGCGACAGATGCAGACCAGGTCACGCAAGCAAGCGAACCAGATCACGCGCCGCCTTCGTCCCTGCTGTTTCAGCCCGGAATCGACTCGCTTCGCCGGATGATCTCATCGGCATGGTTTCGCTGGTACGGTAACGACGTTCGTCCACTATTCCTGAAACGGCACAAGCGTGAGCGGTTGAGCCAGACGCTCCGCAATCGTGTGACAAAAGTCACATCCGCGCTTCGACGGCGGGAGTACCGTTGCGCCCTGACACGGTGGATGGAGTCGCAATCATTCCGGTCACTGATCTGAACCCACCGCGAGACACGCAGCTTACAACCTAACGAATCGACAGATGTCGAACCCTGCTGGTACGCCACTTTGGCGGGAGGTTTCGTCGTGGATGCATCCGACCGCAGCACTCGTGCCGACTCGGCCCGTACGAACTTGCTCTGTTGTGTCCTGATGCTGTTGCTGACGCCCGCGCTGGCGCAACAGAGCGGCGACGCTTACTACGAACAGAACTGTTCTTCGTGTCACAGCATCGGTGGCGGTTATCTTGCCGGCCCGGACCTGAAGGACGTTACGGGGCGAGCCGGGCGACAGTGGTTGCTCGAGTTCATGCGTGACCCCGACAGCAAGGTCGCGGCCAGGGACGCATATGCGCTCAAGCTTCGAGAGCAGTCCCAGGGCATGGCAATGCCCGCCTTCCCCGACTTGACCGACAGGATGGGCGAGGAAGTGCTTCGCTATATCGAATCCCGCTCTGAAGGTTCCCATCCGCAGCCCGGTCTTCCGCATGCCAGCGGCGATCCTGAGGTTGGCCGCGCGCTGTTCATTGGGACGCGGCAGTTGAGCGGCGGCGGCGCGGCCTGCATGGCATGCCATCAGGCGGCAGGGCTGCCGGGGACAGGCGGCAAGCTGGGGCCAGACCTCACCCTCATCCGACAGCGCCTCGGAGGCGAACGCGGGCTCTCCGCCTGGCTGCAACGCCCGCCAACGCCTGTCATGTCGGCAATTTACCGGGAGAAGCAACTCACCAACGAGGAGATCGCTGCGCTGGCGGCCTTCTTCGGCACCACCCTCGAACATTCGGAGCAGGCGCGCGAGAACCCGCGGACTGCCGTGCAGTTGACAGGCGTGGGCATGTCGCTGCTGGCCGTTCTGGTTGCGGGATTCGTCTGGCGCGGACGTTCGCGCGGGGTTCGCGGAGCGATCGTCGGAAAGCGAGATGGCCAATGAAGAAACACGACGCATTGTCGTGGATCAAAGACGAGTCCGGCGCGCACCTGCGCGGCTGGGAGGAGTTCTATCGCAACCGTTACCAGCACGACAAAGTAGTCCGCAGCACGCATGGCGTGAACTGCACCGGGTCTTGCAGCTGGAACGTGTTCGTGAAGGATGGAATCGTGACGTGGGAGATGCAGGCGCTCGACTACCCGCGAATCAGCCCCGACCTTCCGCCGCATGAGCCGCGCGGCTGCCAGCGCGGAATCTCGTTCTCGTGGTACCTGTACTCGCCGCTGCGCGTGAAGTATCCGTACGTGCGCGGCGCGCTGCTCGACCTGTGGAAACAGGCACGCTTGCGGCACTCCGATCCGGTGGACGCATGGACGTCGCTGGTCGAGGACCCGGTCAAGCGCGCCGAGTGGCAGAAGGCGCGCGGCAAGGGCGACTTCCGTCGCGTGCAGTGGGACGACGCGGTTGAGATGATCGCAGCAGCGAACATCTACACCATCAAGAAGTACGGCCCGGACCGCATCGCGGGCTTCTCGCCGATTCCGGCGATGTCGATGATCAGCTACGCGGGCGGGGCGCGCATGATGCAGCTGATGGGCGGCGTGTCCCTGTCTTTCTACGACTGGTACTGCGATCTGCCCAACGCATCCCCGGAGACCTGGGGCGAGCAGACCGACGTTGCGGAAGCGGCCGACTGGTTCAACGCCAAGATGATCGCGGTGGTCGGGTCGAACCTCAGCATGACGCGTACGCCCGACTGTCACTTCGCCGTGGAGGCGCGGCATAACGGCTCGCGCATGTTCGTGTTCTCGCCGGATTTTGCCGAGGTGGCGAAGTATGCGGACGAGTGGTTTCCGGTCCGAGCCGGACAGGACAGCGCCTGGTGGCTCGCCGTCAACCACGTCCTGCTCAAGGAATTTCACGCCGAGAAGCAGACGCCGTTCTTCCTTGACTACACAAAGCGCTACACGGACTCGCCCTACCTCGTAGAACTCATGCCCCACAACGGACGCTGGCGCGCAGGACAGATGCTGCGCGCGTCGCGACTGGCCGATTACGCCACGGCCGAGAACGGCGAGTGGAAGTTCCTGGTATGGGACGCACGCTCGTCGAGGCCGAAGATGCCGATGGGCAGCGTTGGGCACCGCTGGGGGACGGAAAAGGGGAAATGGAACCTGATTCCAAAGGATGCGGTGGACGGTTCGGACATCGAACCCAACCTCACCTTTGTCGAGGCGCACGACGAGGTAGTTCCGCTCGAAATTCACGATTTCGACTCGACCACCGGCGACCTCGTTCGGAGTGTTCCGGCAAAACGCATTCGAACGGCGGACGGCAGCGAGGTTCTGGTCGCGACGGTTTACGACCTGCTCATGGCGCAGTACGGCGTATCGCGCGGACTGGCCGGTGACTATCCCGCCGGCTACGACGACGCCGATCAGCCCTACACCCCGGCATGGGCCGAAAAGATGACCGGGGTCGAGCGGACGAAGATCATCGCCTTCGCGCGCGAGTGGGCGAAGACGGCCGAAGCGACACGCGGCAAGTGCATGGTGATCATCGGCGCGGGCGTCAACCACTGGTACCACGCGAATCTCATGTATCGCGCCGCCATTCACGCGCTGCTCTTCTGCGGATGCGTCGGCACCAACGGCGGCGGGCTCGCGCATTACGTCGGCCAGGAGAAGCTGGCTCCGATGGAATCGTGGTCCGCGATCGCTTTCGGGCGCGACTGGTCTCCAGCGCCACGCCTTCAGAACTCGCCAAGCTGGCACTACGTGCACTCCAACCAGTGGCGCTATGAACGCGAATTCACGGCCTACCACACGGTTCCCAAGCCGAACGGAGCAGCCTCGCTGGCCTCCGGCCACACGATGGACATGCAGGTGCGCGCCGTGCGTTCCGGATGGCTTCCCTTCTATCCGCAGTTCGACCGGAGCTCGCTGGAGCTGGTCGAAGACGCGAAGCGCGCGGGAGCGACCGACGAGCCCGGCATCGTTCAATACGTCGTCGAACAACTTCGTCAGAAGAAGTTGCGCTTCGCCGTCGAGGATCCCGACGCGCCGCAGAACTGGCCGCGTGTCTGGTTCATCTGGCGTGGCAATGCCCTGATGGCAAGCGCCAAGGGACACGAGTTCTTCCTGAAGCACTACCTGGGGACTCACCACAACTCCATCGCGGATGAAGTTGCCGAAGGCAGCGTGCACGAGGTCGAGTTCCGCAAACAGGCTGCGGAGGGAAAGTTCGACCTGATCGTGGACCTCAACTTCCGCATGGATACCTCGGCGCTCTACTCCGATGTCGTCCTGCCGGCGGCGACCTGGTACGAAAAGGCGGACTTGAACTCGACGGATATGCACACGTTCATCCATCCGCTGGCCGCGGCGGTGCCGCCTGCGTGGGAGTCGCGCTCGGATTGGCAGATCTTCAAGACCGTTGCGGAGAAGATCTCCGAAATGGCCGCCAAGCACCTGCCCGACCCGGTTGCGGACATTGTCGCCACTCCGCTGGCTCACGACAGCGCCGCGGAGATCGCGCAACCCGACCTTCGCGACTGGACCAAAGGCGAGTGCGAACCCATTCCCGGCAAGACCATGCCCGGCCTGCGAGTGGTGCAACGCGACTACAAGAACCTCTATAAGCAGTTCGTCGCCTTGGGACCTCTCGTTCCCAAGAACGGTCTCGGCGCGCACGGGACGAGCTACGACGTCCGGGACGAGTACGAACACCTGCTGGCCACGGCGCCCACGGTCGAGGTTGACGGGAAGAAATGCCCCGCGATCGGCGAAGAGGTCGATGCCTGCAATGCCATCCTGCGGCTGGCGACCGTGACCAACGGCGAACTTGCGTACCGGTCCTACCAGCGCATGGAAGAGAAGACCGGAGTCCCGCTGGCGCATCTGGCGGAGAAGAACCGCGGGACGCGCGTCGAATTCAAGGACCTCCAGGCGCGACCGCGCCGGCTGCTCAATAGTCCGATGTGGTCCGGCCTGGTCGAAGAGGGACGTCCGTACGCTCCGTTCACGTACAACCTCGAGTGCAACGTCCCCTGGCGCACGCTGACCGGACGGCAGCATCTCTACCTCGATCACCCGTTGTACATACAGTTCGGCGAGAACCTGCCGTGCTACAAGCCGAAGCCGCTCGACCTGGAACAGTCGGACGTTCAAGCCTCCGGCGGAGCGAAGGGCAGCAAGTTGCTGAACTTCATGACCGCGCACGGCAAGTGGCAGATCCACTCGACGTACGCCGACAACCACCGCATGACGACTCTGTCCCGCGGCGTCGAACCGCTTTGGCTCAATGACGCCGAGGCCGCGGAGATCGGGATCGAAGATAACGACTGGGTGGAGGTCCACAACGACAACGGCGTCGTCGTGACCCGCGCAGCGGTCAGCGCCAGGATCCCGAAGGGAATCTGCATTCAGTACCACTCGCCCGAACGGACGATTTCGATACCGAAGTCGCCTCTGCGGAACAACAATCGGGCCGGCGGGCACAACAGCCTCACTCGCATCCGCCTGAAGCCGACATTGATGGCGGGCGGCTACGGGCAGTTCACCTACCACTTCAACTACTGGGGCCCGACCGGCACGAACCGCGACACGCATGTGCTCGTTCGCAAGCTCCCGAAACTCATCTGGTGACGGCGGAGGCATCCATGAACGTACGCGCACAAATCGCAACCGTGTTTCATCTCGACAAGTGCCTCGGCTGTCACACCTGTTCGGTCGCCTGCAAGAACCTTTGGACGGACCGCAAAGGCGCCGAGTATATGTGGTGGAACAACGTCGAGACCAAACCCGGCACGGGCTACCCGATCGCATGGGAAGACCAGGAGAAGTACAAGGGCGGCTGGGAGGAGAACGGCGGGGAGTTGGGACTCCGTTCGCAAACGAAAACCTCGTCGCTGCTCAACATCTTCCACAACCCCTCGCTGCCTGCGCTCGACGACTACTACGAGCCGTGGACTTACGACTACCAGAACCTCATCAGCGCTCCCAAGAGCGACGACCAGCCTACGGCGAAACCGCTGTCGATGATCACCGGCAAGTACATGGAGATCAAGGCCGGGCCTAACTGGGACGACGACCTGGCCGGCTCGCCCATCTACGCGGCGAACGATCCGAACCTGACGCCCGAGCAGCGGGAGCAGCTCTTCACAACCGAGCGGATGATCATGTTCCACCTGCCGCGCACCTGCAATCACTGCGTCAATCCCGCGTGCGTTGCAGCGTGTCCCTCGGGTGCGCTGCACAAGCGCGGTGAAGATGGAATCGTGCTGATCGACCAGGAGAAGTGCCGCGGATGGCGTCACTGCGTTGCGGCGTGCCCGTACAAGAAGGCGTACTACAACTGGTCAACCGGTAAGTCCGAAAAGTGCATTCTCTGCTTTCCGCGCCTGGAAGCCGGCGAGGCGCCGGCGTGCTATCACTCGTGTCCGGGACGCATCCGCTTCCTCGGCGTGCTCCTCTACGACGCCGACCGGATCCATGAGATCGCTGCCGCGGAGAAGCCGAACCTCATCGCCGCCTACCGCTCGCTGTTGCTGGACCCCAACGACCCCGCGGTGATTGCGGCGGCACGGCAGAATGGGATCTCGGACGGCATGCTCGAGGCCGCGCGGCATTCGCCGACGTATAAGTTCGTCGTCGAGTGGCGGCTGGCTCTGCCGCTCCATCCCGAGTTCCGAACGATCCCCATGCTCTTCTACGTCCCGCCGATCACTCCGGTAGTGGGCACAGGCAACGGATCGGACGAGATATTTATCGACGCCGATCAATGCCGGGTGCCCGTGCAGTACCTCGCATCGTTGTTCGCCGCCGGGGACGAGGCCTCGGTGCGGTACTCGCTTCGGAAGCAACAGGCGGTTCGGCGATATCGCCGGGCGGTGACAGTGGGCGATGTCGAGGCCGGCGAGATGCTCGCCGCAGCCGGCTGCACGCCGGAAGAAGCGCAGGCTATCTACCACCTGACCGCCTTGTCTGCCGTGGAGGAGCGCTTTGTCATTCCTCCGATGAACCGTGAGGCCACGATTGAACAAGCCATGGCCACCATCGAGTTCAAGGCAGATTCGGGCTTCGGCGTCCGTCACTCTCCAAGGAGGGGCGCATGAGAACCGGCCTGTTCCTTCGCCTGGCGGCACTGGCGCGCTACCCGGGCGAGGACTACTTCAGTCATCTTCAGGCTGCGCTGGCTGCCGCGCCGGAGTCGCAACCGTTGCTGGACTTCGCGGCGCTGGTTGCGCCGGAATCCCTAACCGGCCTCCAGGCGCTCTATACGAAGACGTTCGATCTGAATCCGGTCTGCGCGCCCGAACTCGGGTGGCACTTGTTCGGCGAGACCTACGAACGCGGCGCATTCCTCGTTCGCATGCGGCAGGAACTCCGGGACCACAACATCGCGGAAGGCTCCGAGTTGCCCGATCACGTGGCGTGCGCCCTGGAACTCGTCTCCAACATGCCGCCTGAACCCGCGGAGTATTTCGTCGCCGCCTGCTTCGCCCCGGCGCTCCATAAGATGTTGCGCGCCATCCCTGAAGAAAATGCGTTTCGGCCACTTCTCCTCGCAATCCGCGAATCGCTGGAAGAGGCATTCCCGGCGGCACGCGAAACCGAGGTGCCGGTGACACTGACCGTTCTGAACGAAGGAGCGATGGAATGAACGTCGCAAAGCTCGATCTCCTGCTCTTCGTCGTCCTCCCGTACATTGCTATCTTCACCGCAGTGGCGGGTTCGTTCTACCGCTTGCGCACGCAGCCCTATACGATCTCGGCACTCTCCTCGCAGTTCCTGGAAAACAAGAAGCACTTCTGGGCGCTTGTGCTGTTTCATTACGGCATCGTGGCTGCGCTCGGCGGGCACATCGCCGGATTCTTCTTCCCGCGCCAGGTGCTTCTCTGGAATGCCGTGCCGATGCGCCTCTACATTCTCGAGGTCACGAGCATCGCTCTCGGCACGACTGCTCTCCTGGGGCTGGTGCTGGCCGTCACGCGTCGCGGCCTGGTCGCGCGAATCCGCGCGGTGACGACTCCGGCGGATTGGGCGGTACTCGCGCTCCTGCTCGTGCAGGTCGCGTCCGGTGTCGGAATCGCGCTCTTCCTGTCGTGGGGGGCCTACTGGTATCACGCTTCGGCCGTGCCATATATCCGGTCGATCCTGTTGCTCAACCCCGACGCTTCGTACGTCGCAGCCATGCCGTGGCCGATCAAACTGCACGTCGCCGGAGCATGGACGCTGCTGCTGCTACTGCCTTTCACGCGACTGATCCATATGCTCGCGACTCCGGTCTTCTACGTGTTCCGCCGGCCGCAGATCGTGCGCTGGGCGAAATCTCCCCGCGACACGAAACCAGGGCAACCGCGAGGCAATACTCTCCAGTTGATCCTCGCTACCGGAGCGTTCGCGGTGTGCTTTGCGGTCTTCGGTTCGCTATCGGCGATGATGCCGTTGATTCGCAAGCAGCTGGCCCTCGATCCGCTCCGCGTCAGCATTGCCATCGCGATACCCATCCTTCTCGGCAGCCTGGGGCGCATCCCTCTCGGTATGCTCGCCGACCGCTTCGGCGGGCGAATCGTCTTCTCCGCCGTGATGGCATTCTCCATCGTCCCTGCGTTCGTCCTGGGACACGTCACCAGTTACACGGCGCTGCTTATCTTCGGATTCCTTGTCGGAATCGCGCTAGCCAGTTTCTCCGTGGGTGTTGGATTCGTCAGCGGCTGGTATCCGCAGCAGAAGCAAGGTATGGCGCTGGGCGTCTATGGCGCAGGCAACATCGGCCAGTCGCTCGCAGCTTATTTCTCTCCGCTGCTGGCCGGGGCGCTCGGCTTCGCCTGGGGATTCCAGACGTTCGCCGTCCTGCTCGCCGGATGGTTGATCCTCTTCGCGATCCTGGCCAGAGATGCACCGGTGCAACGCCAACCGAAATCGCTGGTGCAGATCCTGACTCCGCTGAAGGAGGCCTCCAGTTGGAAGCTCAGCATGTACTACTTCCTGACCTTCGGCGGGTTCGTGGCCATGAGTGTCTTCCTGCCGACGTACCTGACGGAAACTTTCGGGCTTCAGCCAACTGAGGCGGGGCTGCGCACCGCAGGCTTCGTGGTAGTCACCACGGCCATGCGTCCTCTCGGCGGATGGCTGGCGGACAAGGTCGGCGGACGAACCCTGCTCACCATCGTCTTTCCGATCGTCGCAGTCGCCTCCATCCCGCTCACCTCGAAAGAGATGCCGATGTTCACGGCCGGGGCCATCGCAATGGGTCTTGCGATAGGGATCGGCAATGGCGCGGTGTTCAAACTCGTGCCCCAGTACTTCCCGCAATCGGTTGGCGCGGTGACAGGCCTGGTGGGTGCGGCAGGCGGGCTTGGAGGGTTCTTCCCGCCACTCGTTCTTGGCGCCCTCAGACGGACCACGGGCGAGTACACGATGGGTTTTCTCTTCTTGGGC
>DASPLH010000267.1:0-25162 GCA_035627675.1 Clostridia bacterium | reverse complement strand
GGTTTGATCCGTGCAGCAAAGTGTTTGAACCGGCTGAACGAGTTGACTAGGTGACTCGGGGACGTATTTTCGGCGTACCACATCAGCACGCGCTTGGCTTCATGTCTGAGGGTCTCATCAACATCGAGCGTGTCAAATCGCAAGCACACGGTCTTCACGCCTTCCCTGTATTGCCACACATTGTCACCGGGACAGAACTCAACTCCGCTGCGAGTTCTTGTGACCGGTGGTAGGGATGCAGTTGAAACGAGGTTCTCGTTATTCATCGCTCTCCTTCACCATGCTCTTCCGTTGAAGTTCGAGCGACACCTGTTGTGCCTTTGCCCGCACGAAACGACGGGTATAGGCAGCCGCTGCCTTAGAGGTCTCCGACCAACCCATCTGGTAAGAACGGGCCCTCGTCTCGACATTCGGGTCCACTTTCTTTCCGTCTAGCTCCGCTGAAAACCGATCGTTCCATGTGTGACGGAGAACGTGGGCAGTTACGTCGGAGGGAAGATCGGGGCACCTCTCCCTAGCCACCGTGAAGATCTTGCACAACCCTGAACGCGAAAGTGGGGTACCGTACCGAGATACAAGTAAGAAGTCATGTTTCAGTGCCCCGGGTACTTTCCTGCGCGAATGCAGGATGTAATCCGATATCCGTCCTTGAAGAACATGCGACAAAGGGACTACGCGCGCCCGCGTCTTCGTGTTGGGTTGCACGCGTCGTGGGTCGTCGGGATTGTCTGCTTGACGAACGATATGCAGGCTGCCTTCGCGAAGGTTGATGTGGCCGATTCTGATTCCAAGCAGCTCACCACCACGAATGCCGAGGTGGAAAAGCATCTCCCATATGAGCTGGTTGCGAATCTTCACGTGAGGGTCGTGCCAAGTCGGCGCTAGTGCGGCGAACAGTTCGGCAGCCTTGTCGTACAGCGTCGGATCGAGTCCTTGTCGGGGGTCGTCGTTCTGCCGCGTCGGCGGCAGACGGGCACTGATGGTTTCTATCGTTGCTTTCAGGAGACTCTGTAGCGACTGCGTGTGCGGGTAGTCTGCGCGTAGAATCCGGCACTTCGCCAGCCACGCTAGATACTTCGCAACAGTCCGCAATCTCGTTGCACACACGTCCGCAGTGACGCAGGGCGGCCCTTCGCTGCGCAAATGTCTCCGCGACATGCTCACGAGGGCTTCGATTTCGCCGATCTCCAACAGCTTGCCTTGCTGAAGTCGCGCGTCGAGGTCTATGCCGCGTTCAGTCAGCAAGATATGAAAGAGGCTTAACGCCGATAGTGAATTCCGGATTGTGTTCGAGGCCCGGTGGCGGTTCCTGACTTCGGCAATCCCGAACAGTGTCGGACCGTACAGAGGGATCCCGGTGCAGTCGAGCAGAACTGGCAGGCGTTCGCCCGAACGGAGAATGACTGTCTTAGTGTGAAATTCGGTCACTGTTAACGTCCTGACGATGGTATGCACCTAGACGGCATCTCTCGGAGAGATGTCGGCGCGGTGTTAACAACGCAACCTGGGTGCTTTCGCTACAGGTTGGTCCCCGGTCGTAAAGACGATCGGGCCCGTTCTCCAGCCCGGCTAGACCAAGCTCGAAGAACGTACGTCAGGTACGGTGGCGCAGTGCACGCCGTACAGAATAGGCCTAGACACTAACACAAACACACGCCGGCGCAAAGCTGTGGAAAAGACGCGAGGTGGAAAACTCAACTGCAGAGTTTTCCACCTCGCTTGGAAAACGCTTCGCGTTTCCCACTTTCCCACAGCTCCGACGACGACTGTTATCGATGACGTGTTTACATCGACAATAGAGGTCAAAACTAGAACGGAATATCGTCGTCCGTGATTTCGGTTCCGCGTCCTGCGGGGGCCGAGTCGAAGTCTTGTGACGGGCCGCTCTGGTCGAAGTCATTGCCGCCGCTTGCGCGTTTCTGGAAGCCTCCGCCGCCGCCGGCGCCGCGTTCGCCTCCGCCCATCAGCACGAGTTCATTGGCGACGACTTCGGTCATGTACTTCTTCTGGCCGGTTTGCTTGTCGTCCCACGAGCGCGTTTGCAGGCGACCCTCGATGTAAACCTTGTTGCCCTTTTTCAGGTACTCGCCGGCGATCTCCGCCAGGCGCTGCCAGAGCACGACGTTGTGCCACTCGGTCGTCTCCTGCCACTCGCCGCTGGTCTTGTCCTTATAGGAACTCGACGTAGCGACCGTGATTTTTGCCACCGCGGTGCCCTGCGGGGTGTACTTGATTTCCGGGTCTTTACCGAGATTCCCGACAAGAATGACTTTGTTAACGCTCTTCGCCATGAGTGCCTCTGTCTGCTGGTTTCGTGTCAAACGACGATAACACGCACCCGCCCATTGTGTAGGTCGCTGAAACCGATGGGTAGTATACAGCGGCACGCAATCCGGCGGGGACTACTTCAGCTTTCAGTTCCCGTGCTTTGAGGGTATGATTGCGCCCCAAAATCGTTCGAGCCCCTGGATCCTAACTTTCCGGTTCTCATTTCCGCTCTTGGGAGGAGGGGCTATGCGAATGCGGTGGGTTGTCGTCTTTCTGTTCGCGACACAGGTGTTCGTCGCGGCACAAACGTTTCGCGGAGGCATTCAGGGAACTGTAACCGACGCCAGTGGCGCTGCGGTCCCGAACGCACAGATCACCATCACCGGCGTACAGACCGGGCTTACTCGCGTGCTGACCAGCGATTCGGCAGGGAACTATTCCGTCGCCGAGTTGCCGCTCGGCACCTACAACGTGTCCGTCTCGAAGGAAGGCTTTCAGACCCGCCTCGCCCGCGGAGTGTCTGTGGACGTCAGCGCGTTCAAGCGCCTGGACCTGCAACTGTCGCCCGGACAGGTCAAGGAAACCGTCGAGGTAACGGCCGACATCCCCATCGTCGAGAGTACGAACACGACCGTCGGAGGAACGATCGACGAGAAGCGGGTAGCGGAAATGCCCGTGAACGGACGCGACTTCACGAAGCTGCTCGTGCTCGTGCCTGGCGCGACTGGCGATCCCGTGGGATCGACCGACTCACCCGGGTCGTTCGGCCTGTTCAGCATGAACGGAAACCGCGGGCGGTCCAACAACTACCTGCTCGACGGAACGGACATGAATGACGGCTACCGCAACCTGCCGTCCATCAATGAAGCGGGAGTCTTTGGAACTCCGGCCACCGTTCTTCCCGTGGATGCGCTTGCGGAAATTCCCGTGCTGTCGAACGTCGATGCGCAGTACGGACGCAACTCCGGCGCCATCGTGAACCTCGTGACCAAGTCCGGCACGAATGAGATTCACGGATCGCTCTACGAGTTCTTCCGTAACAATGCGCTCGATGCGCGCAACTACTTCAACACCGCAGACCAGCCCCGAAACAAGTTTCACAACAACCAGTTTGGCGGGTCGTTCGGCGGCCCGCTGGTGAAAGACCGCACGTTCTGGTTCGCGGCCTACGAAGGGCAGCGCGAGTACGGCAGTCTGCCGACCCCCGGCATGGTTCCCACCCAGGCGGAGATTGCCGACTCGCTCACGCGCATCGGCGCCATCAACCCGGTCATCCAGGCGCTGCTCAACCGCAACCCGTGGGGCATCGCGCTGCCGGCGTCGGATGGGAATGTCCAGTTCAGCACGCCCTTCCGCAACCGGGCGGACAGCGTGGTCGCCAAACTCGACCAGCACCTTGGCGGACACGAACGCCACGACCTGCTCACGGTCCGGTACTTCTTCGGAGACAGCGATCAGAGCTTCCCGCTGGGACTCGTCGGTGGCGGCAACAGCGCTCCGGGCTACAACACGGTGACTCCGACGCGGGTCAACATTGCCTCGCTGTCGTACGTGAAGCTGCTGACCAACCAACTCGTGCTGGAATTTCGCGGCGGCTACAACCGCTTCGATGAGACGTTCTTCCCGGAAGATCGCGGTTTTGACCCGCGCACGATCGGATTGAACACTCTGCCGCCGGATGCGAACCCGCGCGACTTCGCGCTGCCGCTGGTGAGCATCGCGGGCTACAACTCGTTTGGGGCAACTCCGAGCGTGCCACGCGGGCGCGTGGACACGAATTCGCAGTTCTTCACCAACCTCTCGTACAACGCCGGCAAGCACGCTTGGAAGTGGGGATACGAGTACCGGCGCACGACGGTGAATGGATTCTTCGACGCCGGCTATCGCGGCAGGCTGGGCTTTGACGCAACGGAAGCGTCCGGCACGACACCGGCCTTCAGCGCGCTGGACAACTTCCTGATGGGCATCCCGACCGGCTCGAGCCGCTCCGCGACCGGCGATTCACACCGCGTGACTCACCAGAACAACCACAGTTTCTACATCCAGGACAACTTCCGTGTGTTCCCGCGGCTGACCTTGAACTATGGATTGCGATATGACTATCTTGGCGTGATCAGTGAGGCGCTGGACCGGTTCAGCATCCTGGACGACAGCGGAACTCTTGTGCGGGTCGGCACCAATGGACTCGAACGGCTGTATCCCCGCGACTGGAACAACTTCGCTCCGCGCCTGGGCTTGGCCTGGGATATGTTCGGAACAGGGCGGAGCGTCCTGCGGGCCGGGTGGGGTTTGTTTTACGACTCCTTCTCGCAGGATTTCTTCGTCGGACAACTGCCGTTCAACACCTTCAATCCGGGGCCTGCGTATAACGGCGTCCCCGGCTCGGAGGTCGGCTTCGTCTTCAGCGCGAATCCGATCACACCGGCCACGCAGGTATTCACCGGCTACTCTGCGTCGGACGTCTTCACGGTTGACCAGCGGCTGCGGACTCCCTACGTTCAGAATTACAACCTGAACGTCCAGCACGAGCTGGCCCGCGGTGTCGCCCTGCAGATCGGGTATGTCGGCTCGGCGGGACGCAAGCTGTTCCGCTACCGCGACATCAACCAGGTGCGACCGGATGGCACGGTGGCGTTCCCGGCGTTTGTGTACGTGAACCAGTTCGAGTCCACGGCGAATTCGAACTACAACTCGCTACAGACAAGCCTGCGGCTGGCGGGCTTCCACGGGCTGAACTCGACCTTCAACTACACGTGGGCGCACTCGATCGATAACGCCAGCGATGGGCAGGATTACGTGCCCAATGCCTCGCAGCCGGACAACAGCTTCGATACCGGACGCGAACGCGCCAGCTCGAATTTCGACACGCGCCACAGGGTGCAGTGGTACTGGACCTACGAGTTGCCGTTCGCGGGTTCGCGGCTTGTCTCCGGCTGGATGATCAACGGCGTGTTCACGCTTTCCACCGGACAGCCCGTGAACGTGAACTACCTGTTCGAGGGTGACTTCAACGGCAGTGGCGAATTCTTCGGTCGCCCCGACCTGATCGGCGACCCCTGGGCCGGTACGCGCACTCCCGACCGCTTTCTGAACCTCGCCGCTTTTGCCGTGCCTTGTACGTGGGACAGCCTGGCGGGGGACTGCGTTCCCGGAACGCAGCATTTCGGGAACCTCGGCCGCAATGCCTTCCGCGGGCCGGATTACACCAACTGGGACCTCTCCGTCGCCAAGAACACGAAGCTGACGGAGCGGCTCTCCATGCAACTGCGCGTGGACTTCTTCAACATCCTGAACCACCCGAACTTCTCGAATCCGCTGCTGCCGAACTTCGGCGTGGACTTCCTCAGCAACGGTTCGGAGATCCACGGCGATCGCATGACCGGAACGGGCTTCCTCCCCATCACCGCAACGCCGGATGTTGGGACAGGCAATCCGTTCCTCGGCGGCGGAGGACCGCGGAACATTCAGATCGCCGCGAAGTTCACGTTCTGAGCTGGGTCGCCTGACATTGCGGAGCCGCGGGCAGAGCTGATGTGGGGATAGACTCCCCACATTAGCTTCGCGTCAGGCCCTGAAGAAATGGTAGAGCATGGCGTAGATCGCTACGCCTGTGATCGACACGTACACCCAAAGCGGGAACGTGAGGCGCGCGATGGCCTTGTGCCGCACGTCCATGCGCTTCAGCCCACGATACAAGGTCACGAGGACCATCGGCACGATCACGGCGGCCAGCACCGTGTGCGTCAGCAGGATTGTGAAGTACACGGGACGCGACCATCCCTGTCCCTGGAAGCGCACGCTGCCGACCTGGGCGTGATAGTAGAGATACGAAATCAGAAACAGCGCGGAGCAAACGATCGCGGCAATCATCGTGCGCTTGTGCGCCTCGATGCGCCCACGCTTGATCAGCCGCTGTCCAACCACCAACAGCAGGGCACTGGTTCCGTTCAACGCCGCATTGACTGCCGGAAGGTACGAGAGTGTATCCATAATCGAAGATTGCAAATTGCAAATCGTTGGGTTCGCGCCGAATTGGACGACGCCTCTGGTATTCCTCTGCGTTCTCGGTGCTCTCTGTGGTTGGCCGCCGTTCCTATGCTGCGGGCTTCGTAGTTCGTCGATTGGCGACCACGAATGCCAGGGTGAACATCACTGCCGTGAACATTCCCAGCACCAGGAAACACTGCGCCAGCGGGAACTCGGGTGAGGCCGTCGCCGGGAACATCAATCCACGGAGAGCCTCTGTGCCGTACGTCAGCGGGTTGACCCTCATCAGCGCGCGCACCCAGATCGAAGCTCCGCTCAGCGGGAACAGCGCTCCGGACAGCAGCCATAGCGGGATCAGGAACAGGTTGATGATCGCGTGGAAGCCCTGCGTCGAGTCCATGGGCCACGCGATGATGAAGCCCAGTGCCGTCAGCGAAAATGCGACCAGGAAGATATCCAGCAGCACGAGCAGGAACTGTACGGCTCCGAAGTGAATGCCGAGCAGCGGCGCAAGCACAAGGAACATCAGTCCCTGCAAGGTCGCCAGGGTTGTGCCGCCCAACACCTTCCCGAGCACGATGACCGAGCGGTGCACCGGGGCGACCAGTACTGACAGCAGGAAGCCTTCGTTACGGTCCTCGATCAGCGACATCATCGCGAAGATCGACGTGAACAGCACAATCATGATCAGCGAGCCGGGGAAGAAGAAATCGAGATAGTGCTGGTCTCCGGCGCTGCCGGCGGCGGCGTTGCGGAACGACGTTCCGAAGCCCGAGCCCATCACGATCCAGAAGAGCAGCGGAGAAGCGATCACACCGACAACGCGGCTGATGTTGCGGTAGAAGCGAACGACCTCTCGCCGCCAGAGCGAGACGGCCGGCAGTAGCGAAAACCGCGCGCGCGGGGATCGCGGAACTGGAACTGTGGTGACCTGAGTAGCCATCAGTGTCTCTTCTTCCCGCCGGAAGCGCGCTCCGACTGCGATTGCAGATCTTCGTTCCAGAACCGATGTCCCGTGCGGTGTATGAACACGTCTTCCAGCGTCGGCTTGCTGATCGAGATGGCCTCGATCTGGCCGGGGAAGGCCTCGACGATCTCGGTGACGAAGCGGTGTCCCTGCTCACGCTCGACGCGCACCTGCGTTTCCACGATCGTAGGTTCGATGGCGAAGCGATCGCGGATCGCTTGCGCGAGGCGCGCAGGCTCGCGGGTTTCAAGCGCGATGACGTCGCCGCCGATTTCCGACTTCAACTCCGAGGGGCTGCCCAGCGCGACCAGCTTGCCATGGCTCAGGATCGCCAGGCGGTCGCACTTCTCGGCTTCTTCCATCAGGTGCGTGGTGACGATGATCGTTACGCCCTCCTGATCGCGGAGCGCTTGCAGATAGCGCCAGAGATCGATGCGCGCGCCGGGGTCGAGTCCCGTCGTTGGCTCGTCGAGCAACAGGACCGCAGGCCGGTGCAGCAGGCCCTTCGCGAGTTCGAGACGGCGCTGCATGCCCCCCGAGTATTTCTCGGCCAGGTCCCTGCGGCGATCCAGCAGGGCCACTCTGCGCAGCATCTCCTCGACGCGCTGCCTCATGGCACTGCCGCTCAGCCCGTACAGATGAGCCACGTGGATCAGGTTCTCTTCCGCCGAGAGCTTCACGTCGATGGACGGAGCCTGGAAGACCACCCCGATCTGTCGCCGCACGCCGTCCGGATCGCCCGCGACATCGCACCCGTTGATCACCGCACGGCCGCCGGTCGGCAGCATGAGCGTGGACAGGATGCGGAACATCGTAGTCTTTCCGCTGCCGTTCGGGCCGAGCAGCCCGAAAATCTCGGCCGTGCGCACATCGAACGACACTCCATCGAGGGCGGCGCGGTCGCCATACAGGTGGCGCAGGTTTTCCACCCGAACGATGGCGGAAGATTCGCCGCTGGCGCTCTCTCGGGACGTCTCAGGCGCAGAAACAGGAGTGCGGGTCGTCACTCGTCAATTCTATAAGAATGTTGAGGGCCAAATATGGCCGGCTGGTGGTTAACTCGCGCAGCTTAGCCTTTGCTGTTGAGCATCAGGAAAGCGAACAGGAGAGGCAGATAGATCACGGTCGCCCTGAGTAGCTGCCGGGCCAACACTTTGGCCTGGGGCGACGAGACCGGCAGGTCCTCGCGCCACACGCGCGCGCAGAAGTAGAAGAGCGCGAGTCCCAGCGCGGCAGAACCGACGAGATACACCAGGCCGGCCATTCCCATCAGGGTTGGGAAGAACGTAGTGGGCAGCAGGGCAGCGCCGTACAGCAGGATCGCCCGCGCCGTGGAGCGTCCATCCGGCTCGACCACGGGCAGCATGCGGATGCCCGCGCGCGCGTAGTCGTCGCGATACAGCAGGGCAATCGCATGGAAGTGCGGAAACTGCCAGAAGAACACGATGGCGAACAGCACGAAGGCTTCCACCTCGAGCTTTCCGCGTATGGCCGTCCATCCCAGCACTCCGGGCATCGCTCCCGGGAACGCGCCAACCAACGTGCAAAGCGGCGAAACCTTCTTGAGGGGCGTGTATGCCAGCAGGTAAACCGCCGCGGTCAGAAGCGCAAGACCGGCCGTCAGCACGTTGGCGGCAGCAACGAGGTAGAGTGCGCCTCCGAGCATCAGAACCAGCGACAGGACGGTCGCGTGGCCCACTCCGAGGTGGTGCGTGACCAGCGGACGGATCGCCGTGCGGCGCATCTTCGCGTCGGTGTCCCGCTCGACCACTTCGTTCATTGCGGCCGACCCGGCGGAAACCATGCCGATGCCGATCACCGCGTGCACCAGGGTCCACGACAGGGATGACACACCGGTCTTCAGCGCGCCGAAGTAGAACCCGCACCACGCCGTGATCATGATCAGCGTCGTGACGCGCGACTTCGTCAGCTCCGCGTAATCGCGCAGCAGGGCGGCGGCTCCGGTGCGAGGCAGGGCCAGCGGCTGGGTGACAGAACTCATGCAGTCGCCTTGCCCGGGTTGTGGGCCATGGCCGGTTCGGAGACGACGAGCAACCGGCGTGCCTGGATGGCAAAGATGACGGAGGTGGCCAGCAGCAGCGCTCCCACGGAGACGTGTGCCACCGTGATGATCACCATGGCCAGGCTCGGCTCCACGATCGAGGCCTCGCGGAAGGTCACGCGGGTCAGATACGCGCCCAGGCCCAGCGTCACCTGCACTCCCAGCAGGGCGAGCAGCGCGATGGCCGGCTTCTTCAGTTGGTCCACGCCGCCGTAGAGCTTCAGTGTCCGGATGGCGGCCCAGTGAACAACCGCGACCACCACCACGGCCCCGATGATGTGCGGGATCAGCCGCATCCCCGAGTGGCGGAACGCCGCGCCAAGGATGAGCTGCAACCAGACCGCCGCCACGGTCAGAGTCGAGAGCGTGGCAATTCGCGGACGGCTCGTGTCCGCCAGCGGCTCAGGGAGCGACTCGACCCAATTGCGTGCGGTGAAGAGCGCCATCGCCACCAGGATGCAGAAGAACGTTTGCGCCAAAGTCGCGTGTGCCGTGGAGATCGCAGGAGGCAGATAGAAGAGCACCGTGAGTCCGCCGAGGATGCCCTGCGCGATCACCGTGCCCAGCGCCGTCCAGCCGAGCATGCGCATCCACGGACGCCGATCCACCTTTTGCGTCCACACGGCGAGGATGATCGTCAGCAATCCGATGAACTGCGCAATCATGCGGTGCCCGTGTTCGAACAGCACGCCGCCGGTCATCGGAGGGATGCGGTACATCGAGCCGAACGAGGTCGGCCAGTCCGGGACCGACAGGCCCGCGTCGTTGCTGGTGACCAGCGCTCCGGCCATGATCAGCAGAAACGTGCAACCGGCAGTCAAAATTGCGAACCGATGGTGCGCACGGTTGTAAGGTGTGCTCTGCGCGTTCGTAGCAGACTCCCCTGTGACGTCGATTAGGTTGGTACCGGATTCGGTGCCGCCGACCACCCATCGGGGCACCGAAGCAAACCCGACATTTTACCAGTACAAAATGGAGATGCTGGTCAACCCAAAGTAGATGCGAGAAGGTGAGGCCAAGTCGCAGTTGTTCCCGAAACAACACTGCAAACGGTCCCCCAGCGACCCACGACACCCGCGCAGACTGCCGGCCGGGTTATACCGGGCTGGTTTCCCTGCGCTCCTGTTCCTTCCAGGCATTCGTCTGCATCGTCGCGATGACAGCGTCGGCAAACTCGTCGGTTGACGCCTTGCCCCCCATGTCGCGCGTGAGGTGCTTGCCTTCGGAGTAGACGGCGTGGACGGCATACTTGACCTGGTCGGCTGCCGCGTCCTCGCCCAGGTGCCTGAGCATCAGGATGCCCGAGCGCAGGATCGCCGTGGGGTTCGCAAACTTCTTTCCCGCGATGTCCGGGGCCGACCCGTGCACGGCTTCGAAAATGGCGCACTCGTGCCCGATGTTCGCTCCCGGCACCAGTCCCAACCCTCCGACGAACGCGGCGCAAAGGTCGCTGATGATGTCGCCGTACAGGTTCTCGAGCAGCAGCATGTCGTACTGATACGGATTCGTGACCAGTTGCATGCACGTGTTGTCCACGATGTGCTCGCCGTACGTGATCTCCGGGTACTCCTTCGAGATGTTGCGCGAACACCGGATAAAAAGCCCGTCGGAGAGCTTCATGATGTTGGCCTTGTGGATGGCGTGGATCTTCCTGCGGCCGCGCTTGCGCGCATACTCGAAGGCCCATCGCGAGATGCGCGTCGAAGCCTTCTCGGTGATGATCTTCAGGCTCTCCACCACGCCGGGCACAACCTCGTGCTCGATGCCGGAGTACAAGCCCTCGGTGTTCTCGCGCACGATGATCAGGTCCACCCCCGGATAGCGGGTCGCGACTCCCGGGAGGTTGCGGATCGGGCGGAAGTTGGCAAACAACTCGAACTGCTTGCGAAGCTGCACGTTGATGCTGCTGAACCCGCCGCCAATCGGCGTCGTGATCGGCCCCTTCAGCGCGCAGTGCGTACGCTCGATGGAATCCAACAGCGCCTTCGGGATGTATTCCTTGTATTTTTCGTACGCCTCGGCGCCGGCCTCGAACGACTCCCAGTCGAACTTCACACCGGTGGCTTCGATGATGCGAACGGCAGCACCCGTAACTTCCGGGCCTATGCCGTCGCCGGGAATAAGTGTGACTTTGTGAGCCATGATGTCTCGGTATTGGATTGCGGCCGCAGCCGCTGTGCGGTTCTACACCATTGGTGTTATAGAAAATCTGGCGGGCGACGTCCCCACGGAGCCCGGCCCAGGATGTCGTTCAACCCTCGCGAATGTATGCCCGGCCACCCAGACCCGGCACAACGGAACGCGGCGGTCCTACTTGCCCGACTTCGCTTTCGCGGGAGCAGGCTTGGCCAGAGCCTCGGCCTTGCTCTTCGCTTCCTTCGATTCCTTGATCCGCAGCAGGTCCTGCAACTCGGTCATGAACTCCTGCACGTCTTTGAAGTCCAGGTACACCGAGGCGAAGCGCACGTACGCAACCTTGTCGATGTTGCGCAGGCGATTCATGATCAGTTCGCCGATCTCGCTCGTCTTGCGCTCGCGCTCCGGCGAGTCGATCACGAAGCTCTCGGCTTCGTTGACGATCTGTTCCAGCTTGCCGATGGATACAGGACGCTTCTCGCAGGCGCGCAGCAGTCCGTTGAGGACCTTCTGGCGCTCGAACTTCTCGCGGCGCCCATCCTTCTTGACCACCATGTACGGGATCTCGTCGATGCGCTCGTAGGTGGTGAAGCGCTTCTCGCAACGGATGCACTCGCGACGGCGGCGAATGGACTCGCCTTCCTTGCTTTCGCGAGAGTCTACGACCTTGTCCTCGGCAAAACCGCAAAACGGACACTTCATGCGTTATGAGAAGCCAATCGTTGGGATGAACCGCGTACCACAGATTGTATCAGGCGAAAGCGCGAGCACTACCCGCCAGGAATGTCTGAATTCGGCAATCGAAGCGCGGCTGCCGTGTAGCGACATGCCTTCCGCGCCGGTTGCTCAGCGTTCGGCCTGTTCGCTTTCCGCCCCCAGCTCGCGCAGCGAGATCCGGTTGAAATGCGCAAGTATCAGCCCGAAAGGGACGACCGACATGAAGGTAACCAGCCAAAGCATCATGCCGCAGCTGACGGCCAGCTCGCGGCTGATGTTGTAAGGCTCCGAGCGGAAGATGTCAGACGAGAGCAGGCTGATGACCGCCAGCTGCGACCCGCCGCCAACGCCCGGCAACTGCACCACCGAACCGGCCATGCTTGCGCCCATGACGAGCAGCACATCCTCCAACTTCATCTCGTGCAGCCGCACGACGCGGGTTTCGCCGGCCTGCGTTCCGTTCTGTACCGTGATCGTTTCTTGTGGATACGCATGCATCACGTGGATGTACGCCTGCGCAATCATCAGCCAGATGCAGATGGATAGGCCGAGAACGGCGAGGAACGACTTGAAGTCCTGCAACGTGTGGAGGCCCTCGCCAAACGACGTCACCTTGCGACACACCACGTCGGCCACGCGCTTTGACATCCGGCTGAACAGACGTTGCGCCAGGCTGGCAATGGCGTCCGTCTTCCACCACAGCAGGAAAACCGTCACGGCCACTCCGGCGGCGATGACCAGCATCGCAAACCCGGCTTCCTTCACCTGCGGGTATCTCTCGTACTTGCCGCCCGCGATCGCCAGGGTGACGCCGAGCAAGACCGCAACGCTGCCCATGTCGAACACGCGTTCCACGGCCCACACCGCCAGCTGGGAAGGGAACGAGAGGTTCTCGCGCCGGGCAATCATGTACGGACGGACAAACTCCCCGGGCCTCCCCAGCAACGCCAGCCCAGTGAAACCGATGAACTGCGGAACGATCAGCGACGAAACGGGTGTCTTCTTCGTCGGACGCAGGAAGATGGCCCACCGGACGGCACGAAGCACATAGACCAGGTACGTGAGGACGACCGAGATCAGGATCATCCACGGGTTCACGTTCCGCGTCTGCGCCACGAACTGGTTCCAGTCGAACGATTGCCAGGTGCGGAATTGAAAATAGATAAGTGTGCCGAGGATCAGGACGACAACGGCAGTCGTGATGGCGTGCTTCCGCTTCATGATGAAGCAATCACAGTAAATTACGACGCGAGCTTTTCAAAGGAGCGAATCTGGAGCGCCACGCCCTGGTGGGCGCGCCAGGTTCCGCGCCACCTTTTCCGGCGATACCCTTGGTTGGGCTCAGCGCGCTACCGAACCGTCCGGTGTCGCCGTCACCGCCAGCGTTCGCGATTTCTTCTGCTGCGGACTCTTGACGGACTTGCGGCGGTTGTAATCCTTGATGATCCGCGACACGTACCGCCGAGTTTCGCGATACGGAGGCACTCCCTTGTATTGCTTCACCCGCCCCGGCCCCGCGTTGTATGCCGCCAGCGCCTTCACGGCGTCGCCGTTGTAGCGAACCAGGAGTTCCCGCAGATACTGCGACCCGCCCTGGATGTTCTCGCCCGCGTCGTAGGCGTCTTTCACGCCAAGCTGCGCCGCGGTTCCCGGCATCAATTGCATCAGTCCTAGCGCGCCCTTCGGAGACCTCGCTTTCGCGTTCCCGCCGCTCTCGGCCCGGATCACGCTGCGCAGGAAGTCCGAATCGATCCCGGTCGAATCAGTCGCCCGCGTGATGTGGTCGTCAACCGTCAGCGGTGGCGCCGGAGCCGCCGCAGCCGGTGTGTCGTCCGACTCGTAAGCGGCGATCTGCGAAGCGGGCAGCTCGACATAGCCGCCGGTTTCGCTCAGAGATAGGCGAACCGTGTCGCCGCGAACCTCCCGCCCCTGATGCCGTATCGCGAACCCGTTCGTAAGCCGCGCCACGCACCGCGCCGAAACCACCGCCGCTGTCGAACTGCACAGGTCGGCCGCCGAGGCCGTAATGGCCATCGCCGCGGTCAGAATGGCGACTTGGAAAGCTCTCTGCAAGGCAGGTTCAGTTTAGACCAGTTCCGCTACCGGAGCCCGAACCAAAAACCGGGTGGCAGCTGTCTATCCCCGCACCGGCTGCAGCACCTGCCGGACGGCGTGCGCCACGCCGCTCTGATCATTCGATAGGGTCACCATCCAGCCGCTGCGCTTTAGTTCGTCGCAGGCGTTGCCCATGATGACCGGCACCCCGGCGAACTCCAGCATCTCCACGTCGTTGAAGTTGTCGCCGATGGCCATGACCTGTTCCGGATGCAGGCCTCGATGCTCGGCCCACCGGCGCAGCGCGTGCCCTTTGGAACAGCCCTCGCTCAGTACATCCACGATGCATAGGTCGCGTTCGTCGTACTGCGTCTTGAGCACGGTGATGCGGCGCATCAGCGCCTCGTCAGCCACGAGGTGAGCCTGCGCGGCTTCCATGCGTGCGATCGAGCCGCAGAACATTGACTGGATGGGATCGTCCGTCAGCGCATCTTCGACCGGGCGAACGAACTGGATGTACTCCGCGTTCTTTTCCATCCAACGCCGGATCGAGCCGTTGAGCTCTTCTGCTGTCTCGCAGACGAGCGTGCCTCGCCCGTCGCGGTCGAAGGTCAGCACGAAGTTGCTGCGGAAGTCCGTCATGCGCGTGATCAGGGCACGCGCCGTCTCGCGCGGCATGAGGTCGCGGTGAAACAGTTCGCCCGTGCTCGACCGCGTCACGGCGCCGTTGGAACTGATCAGCGTGACGGCGAATCCGAGCGCCTGCGCGATCGGCAGCGCAAAGCTGTGGCGGCGTCCTGTTGCGAGCGCGATCTCAACGCCCTGTTCGTGCGCAGCACGCAACGCATCACGGTTGGCGGCCGAGACCTGGAAACTGGAGTCGAGCAGCGTGCCGTCGATATCGATCGCAATAAGCCGGATGGGTCGCATGAGAACCGTTCATTCTACAGGGAAGGGGACGCGCGTCATCCTGAGCGAGGAAGCGCCGGCAAATGCGCTTCCGAGTCGAAGGACGGCCACGTCGATCCCGGTGGAGCTGCTCCGTCGCATCACGCCTTGTCCGTGCCCATCCGTTTAATCGGTGGCTAACCGCCTTTTGCCGTTCGAAACGAAACCGGTGCACCCCGCCCCGTGGCACTGGTAACATTCAAACGAATGTTCAGCTTCTTCGGGTTGGGATTCTTCGGCCTGCTGATTGTAGGCACGGCGCTGGTGCACTTCTCGGTGCGCCGGCCCGATACTTTCTGGCTTTGGGTCATTCTCTTCGCGTTTCCCCCCATCGGCGCTTTCGTTTACCTCGCCGTGGAGGCGCTGCCCGAGCTGCGCGATCCAGGCACGTTCAAATTCGTGCAGCGCCGCAGCCGCCAGAAGGAACTCGAGTACGCCGTGCAGGACAACCCATCCGCCGGCAACTACGAAGAGCTGGGGCAGATCTACCTCGACGAAGGCCGCTGGCGACAGGCCCGCGAGTGTTTCGATCGCGCCATCTCGCAGCGCAAGGATTCGCCCGACCCGTTCTACCGCCGGGCCATCGCCGAGCTGCAATTGGGCGACGTAGCTGCCGCCAAGGCAGACCTCGAGGGCGTCATAACCAAAGACCGCGGCTACGATTTCCACCGCGCTGCCGGACTCCTCGCCCATGCCTATGCGCTCAGCGGAGAGCCCGAGAAAGCCTCGGCACTGTTCGCCGACGTGCTGCGGATCTCCACGCTTACCGAGACGCAATTGCACTACGCGGAGTTCCTCGCGGCGCAGGGACGCAAGGCGGAAGCCCGCGAGTGGACGCAGCGCATCCTTGCCAAGCGCGCCACCATGCCGGGATTCCTCAAGCGTCGCGAGCGTCCGCTCTTCCGGCAGGCAAACGCGCTTTTGCGCACCCTTTAGTTTCACCCGAGCCAACTTTCATCGGAGCCCATATGGCAGCCATCAGTCACTTCGAGTGTTCCAGGTGCAGTGAGAAGGTTGGTGCCGAAGGCCCGCAGAACTTGTGTCCCAAGTGCGCCGGGCCTCTCTACGTCCGCTACGATCTCGCGTCGGTGGCGAAAACCGCGACCCGCGAGTCGCTCGTCACGCGCGAGAAGTCGATGTGGCGCTACCGCGACGTCCTGCCTGGCGCGGAACCTGTGACCTTGGGCGAGGGGATGACCCCGCTGCTGCCCAGCCGCAAGATCCCCGGTTCGTTCATCAAGGACGAGGGGCTGAATCCGACCGGTTCCTTCAAAGCCCGCGGCATGTCGGCCGCGGTCACCATGGCCCGGCACTACGGGCTTCGCAAACTGGCGGCGCCTTCGGCGGGAAATGCCGCGAGCGCGCTGGCCGCTTACGCCGCCGCCGCCGGGATCGAAGCGCACCTGTTCATGCCCAGGGACGTTCCCATGGCCAACCGGGTAGAGTGCGAGTCCTACGGCGCTCACGTCACCCTGGTGGACGGCCTTATCAGCGATTGCGGACGCATGGTGGCCGAGCGAAAGCAGGCCGAGGGCTGGTTCGACGTCTCCACCCTCAAGGAACCCTTCAGGGTTGAGGGTAAGAAGACCATGGGCTACGAGATCGCGGAGCAAATGGACTGGACGCTCCCGGACGCGATCATCTACCCAACCGGGGGCGGCGTGGGACTCATCGGGATGTGGAAGGCCTTCGAGGAAATGGAGAGCCTGGGCTGGATTGGCCCGAAGCGTCCTAGAATGATTGCCGTGCAGTCAACGGGTTGCGCTCCCATCGTTAAAGCCTGGGATGAAGGCAAGCGGGCCAGTGAAGCCTGGCAGGATGCCGAGACCCTTGCCGCCGGACTGCGCGTCCCCAAGGCTTACGGAGACTTCCTCTTGCTGGACATCTTGCGGCAGAGCCGGGGTACGGCCGTGGCCGTCACCGATGTCGAGATCATGCAGGCCCTCCGCGACTGGGCCACCGGAGAAGGCATCTTCGCCGCCCCCGAGGGCGCGGCCTCTCTCGCGGCCTACCGCAAGCTGCGCGAATCCCGGTGGCTCGCCGAGAGCGACTCGGTTGTCCTGTTCAACACGGGTTCGGGACTGAAGTACATCGACGTGATCGCAAGCTATTACAAGCTGAACCGTCCCGAGCTGCCAAAGGGCCGAAGCATCGGCGGCATAATTCAGCCATACTAGGCAGTCGGCGGTCGCCGGTCTGTATCCGTCATCCGTCCGAATGCGAACCACTGACCGCCAACGACCAGCGACCAGCGACTAACGACTGTCGACCGACAATGACCGAGCGCCTCTACTACCACAATTCGTTCCTCTACGACTTTGTTGCTGCGCTGCTGGAGCGGCGCTCGCTGCCGGACGGCCGCACAGCGCTGGTGCTGGACCGGACCGCGTTCTATCCGGCCAGTGGCGGGCAGGTGTTCGACACCGGCTGGATCGAACTCGAGCCGCTGGAGGGCGAGCGCGGACAGTTCCTGCCCAAGGTGCGCGTTGCCGAGGTTGTCGAGGAGGGCGACGACATCCTCCACGTCATCGACCGCGCCGACGAGATTGCCGACGCGCCCACCCGCGTCCGGGGGTTCATCGACGTGGACCGCCGCCGCGACCACATGCAGCAGCATTCCGGCCAGCACGTGCTCTCGGCTGCCTTCGTGGAGCTGTTCGGAATGCCGACGGTTTCGTTCCACATGGGAGACGAGACGTGCACCATCGACCTCGACGCCAAGGGGCTAACCGCTGACCAGGCGCGTCAGGCCGAGCAGCGCGCCAACCAGGTGGTATGGGACGATCAGCCGGTCTCCATGCAGTTCGTTACCGAAGACGAAGCCCGGGCGCTGGGCGTTCGCAAGATTCCAGGCGCGGGCCGCGAGAAACTCCGCCTCATCCACATCAAGGACGTGGACCTCTGCGCATGCGGAGGCACGCACGTGCGCAGCACGGGACAGATCGGCTCCATCCTCATCCGCAAAATAGAAAAGGTGAAGCAGGGCGTCCGAGTGGAGTTCGTGTGCGGAGCGCGCGCCGTGCGCCATGCCCGTAAGGATTACGAAACGCTGACCGACGCCGCAACGCTGTTCTCCACCCATCTCTGGGAGGTTCCGGCGCAGGTGCGCAACCTTGTCGAGGCCTCGAAGCTGGCCGCGAAAGCCCAGCACAAGGCCAACGAGCAGATTGCCGAGTTGCTGGCCGAACGCAAACTGGCCACTGCGCCGGAGGCGAACGGCACGAAACTCGTGGTGGAGGTTCTCCCTGACGGCGATCTCGCTTTTACGAAGCTTTTCGCGCAGAAGCTGGTAGCCTTGTCCCCTGCCTGCGTCGCCCTGCTTGCGGCGGCATCGGGCCAGGCGGCGCTGGTCTTCGCGCAATCGCCGGGCCTGCCGCACGATATGGGAGCCCTGTTGAAGCAGGCCGTAGCGGCCGTGGGCGGCCGCGGCGGAGGTACCCGTGACATGGCGCAGGGCGGAGTGCCCGACCCAAGCCGGCTGCAAGAACTTCTGGACGAGGCCGTGAAGACTTTTCGACCAACGGCCGGCGACTAAACCACCGACGACTAACGACCGACGACCGAAATGTACGATCAGCGATTCATCCTCATCACGTTGCTCATCAAGCTCGGCGTCGCCGCGGCGGTGAGCAGCGTGCTGGCGCGTTCGCGCCGCTTCAGGGTGCTCCTATTCCACGAGGAGCGCACGCTGGGCGAGAACCTCGAGATGGCCCTGCTCATCGGCGTTCCGTACTCGCTGGGCGTGGTCGTTCGCGGGACTGTCAAGAACTTCGTCGCCGCCGATCTTGCGTTCGAGAGCTCGATCCTGATGGGCGTGATCGCTGGTCGCACCGCCGGAGTTGTCGGTGGGCTGCTCGTCTCGCTGCCCTCCATCGCGATGCACGAGTGGGGCAACCTGCCGCTGAACGTCGGAGCGGGGCTGGTCGCGGGCTTCCTGCGCGAACTCGCCAAGGACCGCGAAGCGATATGGTCATTCTCGCCGCTGTTCGATCTCAGCATCTACCGCTGGATACGCCGCACGATCGCCAAGTCGTTCATCGACTGGCAGACCACGTTCTTCTTTACCATGCTCGGGCTGCAATTCCTGCGATTGCAGATGCTGGACCTTTTCCCCACCCACACCTTCGCGCTGGAGAGTTCGAGCTGGGTCGTCACGGGTGCGATTTACCTGACGACGGTGATGTGCGTCGCAATCGCGCTCAAGGTGCTGAACAACACGCGCATCGAGATGAAGCTCGAAGAGCAGGAGCGCCTGCTGTTGCACGCTCGCATGGAAGCCCTGCAAAGCCAGATCAACCCGCATTTCCTGTTCAATACCCTGAACTCCGTCTCGTCGCTCGTGCGCTTCGATCCCGACACGGCCAGGACAATGATCGTGAAGCTCGCGAACATCCTGCGCCGCCTGCTGCGTAAAGGCGACTCCTTCGTCCAGCTCCGCGAAGAGTTGGAGTTCATCGACGACTATCTGGATATCGAGGTCGTGCGCTTCGGGCCCGAGAAGCTGAAAGTGGTGAAGGAACTCGATCCGGCGACCCTCGAAACCATGGTTCCCAGCGTCATCCTTCAGCCGCTGGTCGAGAACGCCGTCAAGCACGGGCTCTCACCCAAGGTGGAAGGCGGCACCATCTGCCTGCGCAGCCGCATCTCCGATGGGCTGCTCGTGATCGAGGTAGAAGACGACGGGGTGGGAATCGGCGAAGCCAGTTCGACCGGCACCGGGATCGGGATGGCGAACGTGCGCGAGCGGCTCAACGTGCTGTACAACGATTCAGCACGCCTCGAGGTGGAGAGCAACATCGAAGCCGGCACGATCGTCCGGCTCCTCCTCCCGATCCCTCACGCCGGGGAGTTCGGCGACACCTACGACTTGCGCTCCAGCACTTCGCGGTAGAACGCCTCGTACTGTGGAATGATCTTCGTCGAGCAGAACCTGCTCTGCGCGGTATAGCGCGCCAGCTTCCCCATCTCGCGCAGCTTCGCGTCGTCGCCCAGGACGTCGATGGCGTAGTTGGCCATCTCGTCCAACGCGCCTACCGGAGCCATGTATCCAGTCTCGCCGTGGTCGATCACTTCCGGCACGCCGCCTACCCGGGTCGCGACCGGGACAACCTCGGAAGCCATTGCCTCCAGCGCCGCAAGCCCGAAGGATTCGAGTTCGCTGGGCAGCAGCATCACGTCGGCGACCGCCAGCTTCTCGTGAATGCGGTCCTGCTTGCCCAGGAAAAGCACCCGGTTCTGAAGGCCCTTCTTCTGCGCCAGCCACTCGGCTTTCGACCGGTCGGGACCATCGCCCATCATGACCAGCTTCGCAGGGATCTTCTTCTGCACCCGGTCGAAGACCTCGATCACATCCGTCACGCGCTTCACCGGCCTGAAGTTCGACAGGTGCAGCAGGATGCGTTCGTCGTCTTTCGCGTATTCCTGGCGGCGTTCGCGTGTCTTGGGATCGCGGCGGTAGAGGTCGCAGTTGACGAAGTTGTGGATGACCTCGATGCGATTGCGCGTCTCGAACTCCTCGACCGTCTTTTCGCGCAGGTACTTCGAGATGGCCGTCACTCCATCGCTCTGCTCGATGGAGAAGCGCGTGATCGGCAGGTACGAATGATCGAGGCCGACCAGGGTGATGTCCGTGCCGTGCAGCGTGGTGACGAACGGCAACCGGCGCCTGGACCTGACGTGATCGCAGGCGAGCATTTGCTTTGCCAGCAGCGCGCTCACCGAGTGCGGGATCGCGTAATGGACGTGCAGCAGGTCGAGTTCGTAAAGCTCTGCGACCTCGGCCATGCGCGACGCCAGCGCAAGGTCGTAGGGCGGATACTCGAACAGCGGGTAGTTGGAGACCTCGACTTCGTGAAAATGGATGTTGGGATGCGGATCGGTCAGCCGTATGGGCTGCGAGTAAGAGATGAAGTGCACGTCATGGCCGCGCTGCGCCAGCTCGATCCCAAGCTCGGTCGCGACAACTCCACTGCCGCCGTAAGTTGGATAACAGGTGATTCCGATTCGCATGATGATCTTTCGACTACGGATTGGATTAGCAGACGGACAGGCCGGATTCAGGTTAGCGCGACCGGGGCGTTCGTCCTGCCGAATGCGATGCGCTCAACCTGCCGTGCGTGTAAAGCGTCGCGAATGCCCGCGGAGGTCAGCGCCTGCAACTCCGTCTCGCGCGAAGCACGCAGTTTGGTTGGTACGGTCGCGAGCTCGGCGTCGTTGTATCCGGGATGACAGACGAGCTCCCACGTCCCTTCGGGGATGCGCTCCAGCATCTCCCGCAGAATGTCTTGGTCCAGTTCGCCCGTTGCGACGACGCCGATGCTGCCGTCCGTGGTCGCCAGCCCGTGCTTGCGCACGAGTCGCAGGAACTGTTTCCTGAAAGAGCGCAGCGCAAGCACTTCGGCGTATCGGACCGCGAGGGAGGCGCGCGTCAACACACGCGGCGAAGGAAGCAGGATCGGGCGCTCAAAGGGATTCCGCACGGCCCCTATGCCGCACCGCTTCGCCGCCTTCAGCAGCGGTTCGAGGACGGAAGGGAACATGTGCGCGTGCTTGTGCGCGTCGAAATGTGTGATGGCAATCCCGGCAGCCCGTATTTTCTCGAACTGCGCGACCGCTTCGGCCTCGATCTCCTTGGCGGAAAACCTGTGCATCATTGCTCGCGGAGCAAACTCGCCGATACTACGGAAGAACTCGTCACGAGGCGACAGCAGCGTTCGCACTCGTTCTGCCGGCAGCAACGGCCGGCCATCCAGCAGAACGACATGACATCCAATGCCGAGCGCCGGATTCTGACGCGCAAGAGCGACCGCATCGTCAAACGCAGCGCCGCACGCCATCAACGTCGCAGACGTGACGATGCCTTGCCGATGACACTCGATAATGGCGCGGTTGACTCCCCGGGTGAGTCCAAAGTCATCCGCGTTGACCACGAGCCGCCGCATGGCGGAAGTGTAACAGCACCAACCGTGTAGCGGCGCGGGCGTCACCGCCCGCGGCTTTTCAGCCCCTTGCATTGATTCGAGGCTTACCTCGTCAAAAACAAAACGGAACGGCCGAAGCAGTTCCGTTCGCGTGTTCTCGATTGTCGGAGAGGCTACGCCGTCTTCAACTCTTCTGTTTCCGCCTCGCCGAGGTAGAGCTTGATCTTCTCCAGCAGTGCGGGAAAGAGCTCCTCTTTCTGGAGACAGGCGTTGACGTCCTTGCCGCCGTCGATGGGGCCGTACCCGGTCACGATGATCACAGGCACCTGCGGGGCCTTCTGGTGAATCTGCCTCGCCAACTCGAGGCCATTCATGCCTTCCATGCGGAAATCGGTCACCAGGATGTCGAATTTCTCCTGCGTGAACTTCTCCAGGGCGTCGGCGGCGTTGTAGGCGCATACTGCGCGATAGCCCTGCATCTCCAGAATTTCGCAGCTCAGGCGCGCCAGTACCTCGTGGTCATCGACGAACAGAATGGCTTTCATAGGGTCACCTGCGGGGATTTGGCACCCGACGACGACTTCCGCCGGCTATTCAGATTTGTTTCCGTTTAGCCCTGAAAAGATGCCCGACAGGCAATATTTACCGGGCCAGGGAGCGAGTCGCCCACCGTTGAAGCGTCCGTATTCTAACCCGAAATCCGCGGCGCGTGGCCGTTGACGCGAGCCCGCGCCAGCGAATTCTAAACGCCCACAGGGAACGGTTTGATGTGATCCTCGGACGCGGGACGCGACCGCAGGATCGAGTCGAAACGGCCTTGCAGCAACGACATCAGTCCCGTGTACCAGTATCCGTAAACGAACAGGATGAGGAATGGCACGGTAATGTAGTTTTCGTTACTCACCGCATACCAAACCGTGAGGCTGAAGTAGAAGCCAACGGCCAGTTCGATCCACGGCACAATGCCCAGCCGCTTACGGTATTTCTTCGCCGCCGCCGACTTCTCGCCTTTCGCCTGCACACTGTACTTCGGAGTACGCGCAAACGCCGTCTGTTTGCCGCGCAGCGCCTCGATCACAGCCTTGGAGTTGGTGATCGTAAGCCCGATGCCGAGCGCCATCAGGAAGGGAAGATACAGAAAAGTCCTGTACCACTTTCCGGGGAAGAGTTCTTTCTGTGAAACCAGGTAGAAGCTCGAAATCGAGAACGTGGAGGCCAGGAACAGGGGCAGGTCGATGTACAGCATCTGGAACCAGCCCTGGTAGAAGCGAATGATCATGGCCGGCATCATCAGCACGCTCAGCACGATCATCAGCGGGTAGGACAGGTTCGCCGTCAGGTGATACCAGGCCTCGATCTTCTCGCGGCGCCGTACATCCGACTTCAGCACCTTGGGCAGGTCTTTGATCGCGCACTGAATCAGGCCCTTCGCCCAGCGCGCCTGTTGCGTCTTGAACGCCGTCATTTCGATCGGCAGTTCCGCCGGACACTCCACATCCTGAAGATAGATGAAGCGCCAGCCCTTCAACTGGCAGCGATAGCTGAGGTCTGTGTCCTCCGTCAGCGTGTCGTGCTCCCAGCCGCCCGCATCCGCGATCGCCTGCCGCCGCCACATGCCGGCCGTGCCATTGAAGTTGAAGAACACGTTTGCCCGCGAACGCCCGCCGTGTTCCAGCACGAAGTGCCCGTCGAGCAGGATCGCTTCGACTTCGGTCAGGAACGAGTAGTTGCGGTTGATGTGCGTCCACCGCGTCTGCACCATGCCGATCTGCGGGTCGGCGAAGTGGTGGATGACCTTCATCAGCCAGTCCCGCGCGGGGGTGAAGTCGGCGTCGAAGATCGCGACGAACTCGCCTTTGGCGGTTTTCAACCCGTTGTCGAGCGCTCCGGCCTTGAAACCGTAGCGGTCCGTGCGATGGATGTACGTGATGTCGTTTCCGAGCGCGCGGTATCGCTCCACCACGGCCGACGCCACGGCAACCGTTTCGTCCGTCGAATCGTCGAGCACCTGGATGTCGAGCAGGTGACGGGGGTAGTCGAGGTTGCAGATGGACTCCACCAGCCGGTCCACGACAAACTGCTCGTTGAAAATCGGCAGCTGGATCGTCACCCGCGGCAGCTCGGCAAAGCGGCTCTTCGGTTCCGTAACCTTATTCTTGCGGTTGCGGTAGTACATCCACACAAGCTGGTAACGGTGAAACCCGTACGTCGCAAGAATGATCAGGACGATGAAGTACGGGATCAGAAGCATCAGGTCGAAAGCGTTCGCCTGGTAGAGCCCCTTGAAGGCAGGGTTCGTCTGCTTCTGGAGGAACGACACCACGGCGTTCTGCCGGGGCTGGAACAGGAACATTGCGGCGAGCTGCTCGATCAAAACCACATCCGGTAATGAACTCGATTGGCAGTCTGGGTCTGCCTGCAACGATTGTAGCCGAGTGCAGCCGGGGATTCACCACAAAGGACACAAAGGATCACGAAGTCTGACGTTCGTGCCTCCTTGTGTCCTTTGCCGCGAGCGTTGTTCAGTTCAGGAAGTACGTCCTGTACAGGCTGTCTCTCTGCACGGGGCGGAAGCCGGCGTCGCGGATGATACGCCGCAGTTCCTCTTCGGTCGTGCAGTTGGTCGTTCCGGCAGCCTTGACGACATTCTCTTCCAGCATCACCGAGCCCACGTCGTTGCCGCCGAAGCGCAGTCCCATTTGGCACACCTTAAGGCCCTGCGTCACCCAGCTCGACTGGACGTTGAGGAAATTCGACAGGAAGACGCGCGAGATTGCCAGGGTCTTCAGGTACTCGACGGCGGTAGCCTCGTCCCAGCCGCGGCCACCAAGTGCCGTGTTCTTCGGCTGGAAGGTCCACGGGATGAACGCCGTGAACCCGCCCGTTTCTTCCTGGAGGTCGTAGATTCGCTGGAGATGGTTGATGCGGTGCTCCAGGGTCTCGCCAACACCGAACATCATGGTCGCCGTGGTTCTCATGCCCAGCTTGTGGGCCGTGCGATGGACGCTCAGCCAGTCTTCGGTCGTGCACTTCAGCCGCGCGACCTTGGAGCGCACCTCGTCGTCGAGAATCTCGGCGCCGCCGCCGGGAATCGACTGCAGC
>DASPLH010000266.1:0-15216 GCA_035627675.1 Clostridia bacterium | reverse complement strand
AGATGACGTGGTAGGTCAACAGCGGAAATGCATAGATCCTTCGCCTTCGGCTCAGGATGACAAGTCGACCGCCGACCACCAACAACTGACTGACCACCAACGACTGACCACCGATGACCGACCACCAACGACCAAACTACTTCCGTTTCGGACGATACATATCCGTCGGCGTGCCGTAGAAGATCTCGGCTGCGCCCATGATCGTCTCCGACAGCGTTGGGTGCGGGTGGATGGTGTGTCCCATGTCGTAGGCCGTTGCCGCCATCTCGATGGCGTGGACGATTTCGCCGATCATGTCGCCTGCGCCGTATCCGACGATGGCTCCGCCGATGATGCGTTCGGTCTTGCGATCGATCACCAGCTTGGTCATGCCGTCGGTGCGGTCGAGCGTCATGGCGCGCCCGCTGGCTGCCCATGGATACTTGGCGATCTCGACGTCCAGTCCCGCCTGCTCGGCCTCGGCCTGCGTGACGCCTGCCCAGGCAATTTCGGGATCGGTGAAGACGACGGCCGGGATCGCCGCCGGAGCGAACTCGACCTTGTGTCCGGCGATGTGCTCGACGGCCGTTCGTCCCTCGTGCGTAGCTTTGTGGGCGAGCATGGGGTCGCCGGCGACGTCGCCGATTGCGTAGATATTCGGGTCGTCCGTTAGGAGCTGACGGTTGACCTGGATGAAGCCGCGTTCGGTGACCTGAACGCGCGTGTTCTCCAGTCCGGCGATCTTGGAGTTGGGGCGGCGTCCAACGGAGACGAGCACGCGGTCGAAGGTGCGCTCGCCGGCGTGTTCGCCGCTGAAGGTGACGCGGACGTGCGAGACCTCGTCCTTCATCGACTGCACGGTGGTGTTGAGCAGGACGGAGTCGAAGAGCGAGCTGGCACGCTTCTGGAGAGGCGCGACGAGATCGCGGTCGGCTCCGGGAAGCAGTCCGCTTAGCGCTTCGACAACCGTTACCTTGCTGCCCAGGGTGGCGTAGACGGTGCCGAGTTCGAGTCCGATGTAGCCGCCGCCCACGACGAGCAGGGTCTTGGGGACCTCTTGAATGTCGAGCGCGCCGCTGGAATCCATGATGCGCGGCGACTCGACGGCGAGCGGGCCGGGGCGCGCGGGATGCGATCCGGTGGCGATGATGATCCGGTCAAAGCTGAGCGTGTCTTCGCCGCCACCGTTCTTCTCGACCTTGAGCGTGGTGGAGTTGACGAAGGCGGCGCGTCCCTGGATGTAGGTGACCTTGCGCTGTTTGGCGAGCTGGCCGAGTCCGCCGGTGAGCTTGGTGACGACGTTCTCCTTGAAGCCCCGGAGCTTCGCGACGTCAACCTTGGGCTCGCCGAACTCGATGCCCCAGTTCTTCGCGTGGCGCGACTCGTTGATGAGAGCCGCGACGTGCAGCAGCGCCTTCGACGGGATGCAACCGCGGTACAGGCAAACGCCGCCGGGGTTCTTCTCTCCGTCGATAAGCGTGACCTTCATGCCGAGGTCTGCCGCAAGAAAAGCGGCGGCGTAACCGCCAGGCCCGCCGCCAATCACTGCCACATTCACGTTCGTATTGGACATAGCACCTGCGAAGTTTCGAGTTTCGGGTTTCGAGTTTCAGGTTCCGAGTCCAAGCCGAACAGCTCGAAACCGGAAACTTGAAACTTGAAACTGAAGTTCTAGCCCTGTACCGACAGCAGGAACGGTTGTTCGAGTGCGTCGACGACCCAGCGCACGAAGCGCGCGGCGTCGGCGCCGTCGATCAAACGGTGGTCATAACTCAACGACAGCGGGAGCATGAGGCGCGGCTGGAACGCGTCGTTGGCCCAGACAGGCTCCATGCGTCCGCGCGACATACCCAGGATCGCGACCTCGGGATGATTGACGATGGGCGTGAACGCCGTGCCGCCGATGCCTCCGAGGTTGGTGATGGTGAAGGTGCCGCCTTCCATCTCTTCCGGCGTGAGCTTCTTGTCGCGCGCCTTCTTGCTGAGCGTGGTGAGCTCGGTCGCGAGTTCGATGATGTTCTTCTGGTCGGCGTTGCGGATGACGGGGACGAGCAGTCCGCGGTCGGTGTCCACGGCGATACCGACGTTAATGTAGCGCTTGTAGATGACCTGCTCGTTGGCCATGTCGATGGAGGCGTTGAACTGCGGGAAGGTCTTCAACGCGCTGGCGACGACCTTGAGCGCGATGGCCGTCATGGTCATCTTGCCGCCGGCCATCTCGGCCTTGGGCGCGAAGCGCTTGCGCAGCTCTTCGAGTTCGGTGACGTCGGCTTTGTCGTGCTGCGTGACGTGCGGAATGATGTTCCACGCTTCGGAGAGATGCTCGGCGGTCTTGCGTCGAACGGCGCGCATGGAGACAGCCTCGACGGCTCCCCACTTGCTGAAGTCCGGCAGCTTGGGAGCGACTCGCGCGGCTCCGGCGGCCACCCGGGCAACAGCCTGTCCGGTGGCGGACTCGGCGGAGCCGGTGACGACGGCCTTGGCGTAAGCCTTGACGTCGCCTTCGCTGATGCGGCCACCGGGGCCTGTGCCCTTGACTTCGTAGATGTCAATGCCGATGTCGCGTGCGAGCTTACGCACGATGGGAGACGCCGCAGCCGGCGGACGATGCTCGTGTCCCGCATCTTTGACCAACTGCGGAGGCATGTGGTCCGTTGGGAGCGTGGCGCTGGGGGCGTCGGGAGGCATCGCCTGGCGTTCGCTCTTGCCTTCCACCTGGCGCGCCGCCTGGTAGATCTCGCGCGCCACGGAAGTCGAACTCGGTTCCTCGGCCGCAGTGCCGCCGGTCGCGCCCTTGGGAGTTTCAACCGCCGCGGTCCGGCGCGCGGTGCCGCGAGCTTCGCCGGCCTGGAGAGTGAACACAACCTCTCCGACTTTGAGTTTCTGACCCTGCTTTGCGCGAACGTCCTTAACCACGCCGGCGACACTGGAAGGAACTTCGATCACAGCCTTGTCGGTTTCGAGTTCCAGCACGGGCTGTCCGGCTCCGATGGAAGCACCGGGAGCGACGATGACGCGGACGACATCGCCGGACTCGATGTTCTCCCCGAGTTCGGGGAGACGGAACTCGAGTTCACCGCCCGCAGGCGCGCCCGGGGCGGGCGCGGCGGGAGCCGCTGGCTCGGGCGGCGCGACCGGCTTGGTCTGCTGCGTAGCCTGCGCGCCCGCGGGATCGACACTGCGCGTCACGGCAGGAGCGGGCTTCTCGTCCATCTGCTTGCGGGCAGGTGCGGTTTGCTGCGCGGGCTGCGGAGTCTTGGCTCCGTCGCCGCCGTCAACGGTGAACAACACCTCGCCGACGCGAACTTTCTGTCCCTGCTTGACCTTTACGTCCTGGACCACGCCACTGACGGTGGACGGGACCTCGATGACAGCCTTGTCGGTCTCCAGTTCCACGACGGCTTGGCCTTCACTCACCTGCTGTCCGGGGGCGACGACGACCCGCACTACGTCTCCGGAGTCGATATTCTCGCCGAGTTCCGGCAGTTTGAATTCTGTTGCCACGGCCTTCCCTTTCTTGGGCCAGCCGGCGCATGATGCGCCGGTGAGTTAACCGCCCGGCGGCCTCGTGACCGCCGGGCAACAACTGCTTAGGAAACGAACGGATCGCGCTTCTCGGAGTTGATGCCGAGGTCCCTGATGGCCTTCTGCACGTCGGCGGCTTTCATCTTTCCGTCGCGCATGAGCGCCGTGAGAGTGGCCAGCACGATGTGCTTGGCATCGACCTCGAAGAAGTCGCGCAAAGCCGCCCGGCTCTCGCTTCGGCCGTAGCCGTCGGTGCCGAGCGCGACGAGCGGACGCGGCATCCACTGCGAGATGGACTCGGGCAGGGCCTTCACGTAATCCGATGCGGCGACGAGGACGCCTTGCGTGTCCTTGAGCTGCGCGGTGACGTACGGGACGCGCTGCGTGTCCGCCGGATGCAGCATGTTCCAGCGCTCGCAGGCGTTGCCGTCCTTGTAAAGCTCCTTGTAGCTGGTGACGCTCCAGATATCGCAGGCGACGTTGTACTTCTGTTCCAGCGTCTCGGCTGCCTTGAGCACCTCGAGCATGATTGCGCCGCTGCCAAACAGTTGCGCGCGGAGCTTCGCGTCCTTCTTCCCGGATGCGCGGAACCTGTACATGCCGCGCAGAACGCCTTCGCGCACTCCGCCCGGCATCTCGGGCTGCGTCCACGGCTCGTTCATCACCGTGATGTAGTAGAAGATGTCCTCGGCGTTGACGTACATGCGGCGGATGCCGTCTTGCACGATGAGCGCCAGTTCGAAGGCGAACGCGGGATCGTAGGTCACGAGGTTCGGCACAGGATAGGCGAGCAGATGACTGTGCCCGTCCTGATGCTGGAGACCTTCCCCGGCGAGCGTGGTGCGGCCGGCGGTACCGCCGAACATGAAGCCGCGCGCACGCTGGTCGCCGGCGGCCCACACGAGATCGCCGACGCGCTGGAGTCCGAACATGGAGTAGAAGATGAAGAACGGAATCGTGTTGATGCCGTGGTTCGCGTAGGCGGTACCGGCGGCAATCAGCGACGACATCGAACCGGCCTCGGTGATTCCCTCTTCGAGGATCTGGCCGTCCTTCGCTTCCTTGTAGTAGAGCAGCGTGTCCATATCGACCGGCTCGTAGAGCTGGCCGACGCTGCTGTAAATACCGATCTGCCGGAAGAGCGCTTCCATGCCGAAGGTGCGCGCCTCGTCCGGGATAATCGGCACGATCAGCTTTCCAATCTGCTGGTCGCGCACGAGCTTGGCGAGCATCCGCACGATGACCATGGTGGTCGAAACCTTGCGGTCTTCGGTGCCCTTGTAGAACTCCTCGAAGAGTTCTTCACCAATCGGGTTGAGCTTCTGAGCGCGGACCTTGCGCGATGGCATGTAGCCGCCGAGCTGCGTGCGGCGCTCGCGCATGTACTGAATTTCGACGCTGTCATCCGACGGACGGTAGAACGGCGCCTCGAGCAGTTTCTCGTCCGGGACGGGAATCCCGAAGCGCGAGCGGAAGATCCTCAACTCTTCGTCGTTGATCTTCTTCTGCTGGTGCGTGATGTTCTTGCCCTCTCCGCTCTCGCCGAGGCCGTAGCCCTTGATGGTCTTGGCGAGGATGACGGTCGGCGCGCCCTTATGGTCAACCGCGGCCCTGAAAGCGGCATGGACCTTGATGGGGTCGTGTCCGCCGAGCCGCATCTTGGCCAACTGCTCGTCGCTGAGATGTTCGACCATCTTGAGCAGGCGCGGATCGGTGCCGAAGAAGTTCTGACGGAAGTACGCGCCGGACTCGACGAAATACTTCTGGTACTGGCCGTCGGTGATCTCGCCCATGCGCTTGACGAGCAGGCCGTCGCGGTCTTTCGTGAGCAACGGATCCCAGTCGCTGCCCCAGATCACCTTGATAACGTTCCAGCCCGTGCCGCGGAAGATGGCTTCGAGTTCCTGGATAATCTTGCCGTTGCCGCGCACAGGGCCGTCGAGGCGCTGGAGGTTGCAGTTGACGACGAAGATCAGGTTGTCGAGTTTCTCGCGGGCAGCGAGAGTGATGGCGCCGAGCGCCTCGGGCTCGTCGGTTTCGCCGTCTCCGAGGAATGCCCAGATTTTGCCTTGCAGGGGTTTCTTCAGGCCGCGGTTCTCGAGATAGCGACTGAAGCGCGCCTGGTAGATCGCCTGGATGGGACCGAGTCCCATGGACACCGTGGGGAACTCCCAGAAGTCGGGCATAAGCCACGGGTGCGGATAGGAGGAAAGTCCTCCCCCCTCGGCCAGCTCGCGGCGGAAGTTTTCGAGCTGCTGATGGGTGATGCGGCCTTCGAGGAAGGCACGGGCGTAAATGCCAGGGGCGGCGTGTCCCTGGAAGTACACCATGTCGCGATCGCCGTCTTCGGTCTGCGCGCGGAAGAAGTGGTTGAAGCCCACTTCGTAGAGCGTTGCGGCAGAGGCGAAGGTGGAGATGTGGCCGCCGATTCCCTCGGTCTTCTTGTTGGCTCTCATGACCATGGCGAGGGCGTTCCAGCGAACCAAACTCTTGATTCGCCGCTCCAGTTCCTGGCTGCCGGGGAACGGTGGCTGCTTCGTTTCAGGAATCGTATTGGTGTACGGGGTCGTTGCGCTGAAGGGCATGCGGTAGCCGGCCCGGGCGGTGTACAGCTCGAGCTGCTGCAACAGGCGGCCTGCGCGCTCCGGTCCGCTGGTTTCGAGTACGTAATCCAGCGAATCGAGCCATTCCCGGGTCTCTAGGACTTCGAGCCCGTCCGTATTCTGGTTCTGCTCTGCGGTCTTGGTTCTGTCCATCCCTCTCCTACCTACCCAAACTCTCTATAGTAAATGCTCGCGCGGGGTGTATGGGAGGCGTCTCAACGGATTGATTTGGCGAGAGTTGCCGTTGTAGGAACCGGGCGCCGGTGCGGGGGCGCGCCGGACCAGCCTCCGGCGGCGGCGCGGGTACCCCATTGCCGAGCGAATCGTCGGTTCCGCAGACATAGTGCCGTCGGGACCCGTTCGCGGGTGGATCTCTGGGCGCGGGGCTACCCAACGGGCGGATTGCGGAAGATCGCGTCCACGATTCGATTTGGGGCGGCGTGTCTCAGAGTCGGCAACAGGCGCGGATTCCATTCGCTTTTTGCTGTATCTCCAAATCGAAACGGGACTATCATTGGCGCGGCAGAGTTGCACTCCTGCAACTCTGCGACATAATCTCCGCTCGAAGTCGCGCCTGCGCGCGATGCATTCGGCGCTGGCTGCCATCTTCGGCAGGAGGGGCGCCACATGTTCGAAGATGAACTCGCAATAGAAAAAGCTGAAGGCCGCGGATTTGGGCCGCTCCTTATTATTTTCGCGCTGGTTGCAATCTTCGCCGTCGGTATCGGCTGGGTCGTAATGCAAGCAAGGCAGACCCTGAAGCCCGAGGAAGCGGCACAGACGATCAACGAGGCCTTGAAAGCAAAGGGGCCGGCCGTCGTGCGCTTTCACTCCGGGCATGTTGTGCCGAGCGTGGACGAGAAGCCCGATGGACCGCACTATCGCCTGCTCGAAAAAGCCGGACTACTCACGCTGAAGAAAACTAAAACGATGGCCGTCGATGTAGCGCTGACGCCGGAAGGCGAGCAGGCGGTCGCGGCATTCCCCGAGTTCCAGAAAGAAACCGAAAAAGACGGAACCGTGGGGTACACGGTGCCGTTGGCGGAACGCAAGTTCGTCTCGATAGACAAGATCACGAAGCTGTCGCCAACGAAGTTCCAGGTGGAATACAGCTGGCAGTGGGAACCGAACAAGATGGGAGAAGTGTTCGATGCCCAGGGACCGCTGGTGAAAGCCTTCAATACCTGGGACCGCAGCCAGTTGATCGATAAATACGGCGCCGACTTCTATCGCTCAGGAGCGAAGAAGGTCACGGTGCTGATCGTGAAGGGTGACGACGGCTGGGAGATTGCGACCGAGTAGTTCTTCAAGGCAGCCGCAGGCAGGCGAGACATTCTCGCCTGCTTTTTTGTTTGCAACGCAGAACGGGCCACGTGCCGAATCCGGAAGTGCGCGATCGGCCATCCGGACTCGGGGACGGAGAGAGCGAAGAAAATCGCGCGGTTGCCGATAACCATCTGAGAGACACCTGGAGACTCGGATGGCATCGCCTCCCCACGTCGCATCGCATGCGCAGCTTCCGCAACCGCCGCCCGGGCCCGCGTTGGCGGGCTTCGAGACGCAGGAAGATGCTGTGCTCGCCCTGCTGCCCGAGGTACGCAAGATCGCGGCGCGAATCCACCGGCGCTTGCCGCAACACGTCGTGCTGGACGATCTTGTCCAGGCCGGAACGCTCGGATTGCTCGATGCCGCCGCACGCTTCGACCCCGGGAGGCACATGGGGTTCCGCCAGTACGCGCGCGTCAGGATCTCAGGCGCCATCTTCGACAGCCTGCGCGAGCAGGACTGGGCATCGCGCTACATGCGGACGCGCCAGCAGAAGCTCGAGGCCGCAAGGCAGGAACTCGAGTCGCAACTGAAGCGTGCTCCCTCCACGGAGGAACTGGCCGATCAACTCGGGCTCGATCTGCAATCGTTCTACGAGTTCGCAGCCGCCGTGCAGGACCTGCAGCAGGCAGACATTCCTTACGAAGACGAGCAGGACTACGTGGCGGTCGTCGAGACCGTGGCGGACACGCGCGAGCACCTGCCCGACGAGGAACTGCTGCATGCGGAGATGCGCGAACTGGTGGCGAACGAGATACAACAACTGAAGCCGCAGGCCGCGCGAGTGCTGCACCTGTACTACTTCGAAGAGTGGACGATGGCGGAAATCGCCCAACTGGCCGGCGTGACGGAGTCACGCATCTCGCAGATCCACCATCACGCCTTGCGCCAACTCGGGCGCAGACTTGGGCCGGCGATTGGACGGGAACCGGACGAGAATGCGCGTCCTGCACATGGCAGGAACCGGGCGCAGGTCTGGCAAGTCAGGTGAGCAGAAGCCAGGCGAGGCCGACGCCGATCGTCAAAACAGTGACGGGCACTCCCACGCGGAGATATTCCGTGAACGCTATGGGCGCGGAACTGCGGGATTTCTCGACGACGATGATGTTGGCCACGGAGCCGGTGATGGTCAGGTTTCCGGCGAGCGTGCTGACCAACGACAGCAACATCCAGGTGCGGCTCGGGTCCGGCGTGCTTTCGGGCAGGTTCTTGAGCAGCATCACGGCCGGAACGTTGCTGACAAGATTTGAAAGGGCCACCACGGCAGCTGAAAGAGCCAGCGGGCTGGACAGGTTTCCCCACTCGAATATCCGAAGCAGGCGTTCGGCGATGCCGGCCTGCTCCGCCCCGCCTATGACGAGGAAAAGCCCGATGAAGAGAACCAACAGGCTCCAGTCCACTTCTTCGAAGATCTTCTCCCGATCGATGTAGCGGCCCAGCAACATCAACGCCGCACCGGTGGCGGCAGCGAGCGGCGGCGCTACTCCGAGAAGAAAGGCGACGAGCACTCCGGTCATGACCAGCAGTGGCCAGCGGACATGCGTGCGAGGAGCGGAGACTTCCTGGTGCGGAACCGGCACGGCAGCCGTCTTGCGGCGGCGCCGCTCGTACACCCAATGGATGACAGCCCAGTCGATGAACAGACCGGCGAGCGCGATGGGGCCAAGCCGGGCCAGGAATGTCGTGTAGGGGATGCGCGAGAGCGAGCCGATGAGGATGTTCTGCGGATTGCCGGTGATGGTCGCCGCACTGCCGATGTTGGAAGCCGTGGCGAGCGCCAGGAGCAGCGGCACCGGCTCGCGCTTGAAGCGCGCGCTGATGTTCAGGACGAGCGGAACCATGAACAGGCAGACGACATCGTTCACGAGGAAGGCCGAAAGCAATCCGCTGGCGAAGATTACGGCGGGCAGCAGATGGCGGTCGTGGACGTGACGAAGTACGAGCGCGGCGATCCACTCGAAGAAGCCGGACAGGTGGAGTCCGGCGACGATCAACATCATGCTGAACAGCAACACGATGGTCGCGTAATCGATGCTCGCGATGCCCGTGGACGGCGTGACCACGCGAAACGCGAACATCAGGATCGCCCCGATGGTGGCCGCCGCCGTGCGGTCCAGTTTCGTGCCCGGCAGTTTGCCGAAAGCGACGACGGCGTATGTGCCAAGGAAAATCGCCCACGCTGCGCCAACGCTGACGGTAGCCGAATCGAAGGCGATGTTCATCATGCGCGAGAACTCGCTATGGCAAGCGCGAGGGTGAGCGCTCCGGCAGACAGCAGCAGCGCGACGCACCCAGGCCATCCGTAGTGCAGCCAGACGTATCCGGGCAGGACAGCGCCGAGGCTTCCGCCGCCATAGTAGAAGGTGAGGTAGAGTCCGGCGGCGGCGGAGCGCGACTTGCCCGCGACGCGGCCGGTCTGGGCCGTCGCCGTCGCCTGAAGTATGAACACGCCGGAAGAGAAGACCGCAAGTCCGGCGATGATCGAGGGCAGGTTCTTCGGCAACGTAAGGAGCAGTCCGACGGCGGCCATGCCGAGGGCCATCACGGCCGTGGGCAGGAACCCCACGCGGTCCATGAACTTCCCGGCCGCCGGAGTGACGAAAAGTCCGAGCAGGTAAACGAAGAACACGCTGCCGAGCTCCGCCGGGCTCAAGTGGAACGGTGCCGCCGCCAGATAGAAATTGACATATGTAAATGCTCCCACCAGCGAGAACAGGACGGTGAAGCCCATGCCGAACACGGAGAGCAGGCGCGGGCTGCGCAGGTGAGCGATGGCGTCGCGGACGGAAGCCTTGATGTTGGCCGAGGCGACGAAGTTCTCCGCAGGCGGCAGCCACTTCCGGACTCCGAACCCTCCGAGCAGGTTGAGGACGGCGAGGACGACGAACGCCATCCGCCATTCGAAATGCGAAGTGATCAGTCCGGGCAGAAGGCGGCCGATGAAACCTCCGAGCACCGTGCCGGAGACGTAGGCGGACATGGCGACCCCAACGCCGCGTCCCGCCCACTCTTCATTGATGTAGGCCATGATGACGGCGATGATGCCGGGGATGAATAACCCCTGCGCGAAGCGCCAGAAGATAAGGGCTTCGAGGCTGGGCGAAGTGGCCGCCAGCAAGGTTGGGATCGATAGTCCGAAGATGGCGGGGACGATGACCTTCTTGCGACCGATGCTCTCGGCCCAGAGGCCGACGACGGGAGCGGTGATGGCCGTCGCGAGCGTGGTTGCGCTGATCGTCAGGCTGACCTGTACCTCCGTTGCGTTGTACACCTTGCGGAGATACGGCAGCAGCGCCTGCGTCGTGTAAACGTCGAGGAACGTGGACGTGCCGGCAATCATCAGGGCGATGATGCTGGTGTCCAGGCTCCAACGCGTTTCACGCTGTGCAGTGGGGAGATTGCTGACGGACGACGACATCGACGGATTCGGGGCTCCCGCTACTACTATCCATGCTTCGGCACGGAGTCGTCCAGTGCGTCAGAGGACAACCATCACCACGGCAGACGCGGCAAGCGAGTTGCACGGCGAAACGAGCGGCACTATCTCTCTGTAAGTGTCACCGGACGCCAGATTTTCTGTAGCGGGAAGTAGAGGCCGCAGCGCACAGGCCGCGGGTCGAAGAGCTGGAGCGCCCGGGCGTAGCGCTCGAGGTCGTCGCGATACTTGGAGACCTGCGAGTCGATGAACGACTCGGTGGCGGAAGCGGCGTCGGTGACCTTGAAATCCACGACCCAGCGGATCCCATCCGCCACGAACGTGCGGTCCACCTTCACCCGCTTAGGAGGGCCGTCCATCACGGCGGTAATGGCGAACTCCGATGCAGACTCGGGATGCGCGGCGAGAATCCAGCGGCCGTTCCCGTCTTCGAGAGTGTTGGCCAGGGCAGAGATGACTTCCGTGGCGGCGTCGGCGAGGCGATCGGGCCCGACCCCGCTGGTGGTGAGAGCGCCGCGCACGGTGGGTTCCATGCGGCGCACGCGCTCGGGCGTCCAGGCGCCGGAGCCTTCGCGCGCGATCTCCTGAAGGAAGGCGTGGGTCACGGTTCCGATGCGGCGGCGGGTCTCACCTACCCAATCGAACGTGTGGGGGGCGCCGTCGGTTGCGGCACTGGCCGTGGGCCGCTTCCACTCGACTCCGGGTGGAGGTGCCGGAAGCTGCCAGTCCGGGCTCAGGCGGCGCAGCGTCGTCCGCAGTTGGGTGGGCTTCTTCGCGGAGGTCTCAGCCGCGGGAGCGAGGGCCTCGAACGGGGCGCGGACGCTCGGGGTGCTCCACAGCAGCTCGAGCAGCGACGCGCTGTTCGGCTTGTTGTTCTTCGGCGCGGTCGCGGTCAGGTGCAGGCGGCGCCGGGCACGCGTGCAGACGACGTACAGCAGACGCCTCGTTTCATGCGACGACCGCTCGCGCGCCATGCGCTCGAGCAGCTTCTGGAAGCTGGGGCGCTCTTCCCCGCTGCCGATGGCCTCCATGGGAGCGAGCAGCAGCTCGTCGGAGTCGCCGCGCACCTGTTCGCGCCAGTACAGCAACTGCGTTTCATCGCGCTGCGGCTTGCGTCCGAGGCAGGGGACTATGACTACATCCCACTCGAGGCCCTTGGCGTTGTGGATGGTCGTGACCTCTACACGGATGCCGGGAGAGGTGTCGGCCGGAGCGTAGAGGTCCTGCAGCTTTTCGGTGAAGCGCCGGGTGCCGGGCAGTTCGTGCAGTTCCGCTTGCTCGTCGAGGAAGTTGAAGAAGGCCTCGGCGTCCCGCATCTGCGAGTCTCGATCTTCCGGATGGAGCGCGGCCGGACCTCCGAGCGACGTCCATGCCCGCTCCACCCACATGCGGATGGGAACGCGTCCGCGTTCGCAGAGCGCGCGGTCGAGGATGGGGAGAACGCGTTCGAGCCTCTGGCGCGCATCGCTGGAGAGCGACGGAGAACGCTCGTTGAGGAGCTCCCATAGCGTGCGCTCGTGACCTCCGCGGCAGAGTTCCCAGAGGTCGGCCAGGGTCAGCCCGCACCACGGCGCCCGCAACACGGCGAGCCAGGCGGTGCGGTCCGCAAGGTTCAGCAATGCGCGGCTGAGTGCGTCGAGGTCGCGAACGATCTGCCGCTTCCCCAGGTAGTCGGTCTTCACCGCGCGGAACGGGATGCCTGCGGCCTTCAGCGCGGAGACGACGTGGGGCAGATGCGTTCGGGCGCGAACCAGCACGGCGATGCTTTGCGTGGCGTCTTCGGCCAGCGCCTGTGCGACGAGTGCGGCGACCCGCTGGCCTTCGAGCTCGCTGGCGGCGGTTGGGAATGCGTCCATCGTCACTGCGTCGGCAGGCAGCGCTGGCCTGACCGGCTCCGACGCGGAATACGTGACAGCACCGGTGGCATCGTTCTCGTCGCCGAAGATGGACGGGAAGACCTGGTTGAACCAGTTCACCAATCCGGCTTGCGAGCGGAAGTTGGCCGTCAGCGCCTGCGGGCTGACCGCCCACTGGAAGTGAACGTCTCCCACGGCTGCTTCGCGGAAGGCGCTTGTGAAAATTCCGACCTCGGCCTCGCGGAAGGCGTAGATGGATTGCATCGGGTCGCCGACCACGAACAATGTGTTGCCGCCGTCCGGCTCCCAGCCGGCGGTCAGGGCCGCGATGAGGTCCATCTGCGACTTCGAGGTGTCCTGAAATTCGTCGATGAGCACGTGCCGGATCTGCGATCCGAGCGCCAGGCCGAGTTCGGTGGGACCCTCGGGCGTACGAAGCGCGGCGATGGCAGCCTGCGACATCTCCAGGAAATCGACGGTCGAATGCTCGGCGAAGACGACTTTCAAGTTCGCCACGGACAGAGGAAGCGCGATCAGCAACGAGCGTATGAAGCGCCAGTCGGCGTCGGAGTACTGCGGCGCGGGCAGTTTCGCCGCTCGCGTGAATGCCACGCAGAGGCGCTCCGCGGCCTGCGACTCGCCCAGCGGGACGAAGAAGTCCTTGCAGAGGTCGCGATCGGCGCCGTTGTACCCGGTGCGGGCATCGAAGCTCTTGCGAATCGTTCCCGTGCTCTCGGTCAGCAGGAACTGCTTCCATGCGCGCCACTGCGGCAGCGCGTCGGGGCTGGCCGATGGAAGGCCTGAACATTGCGCGACGATGGCTGCGGCCTTGTTCACGAACGTGTCCGCCAGCGCTGCCAGCTGAATGATCCTGGAGACGTCCGAAGCCGGGAGGAGAGACGACACCTCGGCCCGCAGGCGACGCAGTTCGGCTTCGATGCAGTTGCGCAGCGCGCGCTCCAGCCGCTCGCGTTGAGAGGCGAGTTCGTCTTCGGTCAGGTTGTCGGAGCGGCCGAGAATGCGCATCCACTGGTCGCGCCTCGCGAGCATCGAAACGAGCAACTCGCGCACGCGGCCGACGCGGTTGTCACAGTAGGAGAGCAGGTCTGCGATGGCCTGTACGTGCTTGTCGCTTCGGCTTCCGAGGGCAGAGATGGTGCGGTCGGCGGCCTCGCGATACAGCGGGTGCGAGTCTTCCGTGACCTGTAACTCCGAACCGAGTCCGGCGAGCAGCGGGAGTTGACGCGCGGCGGAGTCGCAGAACGAGTCCACCGTGCGGATCTGCAACCGCTGCGGGTTGAGGAGGAGATTCCAGCCGCGCCCGGCATCGCGTTGCAGCACCTCGGCGGCGAGGCGGCGGCGCTCCTGCTTGTGCGGATCGAGGTTCCGGAGTTCCTCGCCGGAGGTGGACTGCATAGACTGCCGGAGCGCGTCGATGATGCGGTTGCGCATCTCGCTGGCGGCCTTGCGAGTGAAGGTTATGGCAAGCACCGACTCGGGCTCTTCCACGGTGAGAAGCAGCCGGAGGAAGCGCTGCGCGAGCAACTCGGTCTTGCCGGAGCCCGCCGGGGCCTTGACGATGAAGGACTGCCTCGGGTCGGTGACGCGCTGGCGCACGTCGGCGTCAGGCGCGAAACGGCGCGGAGTCGGCGTGCTACTCATCGCTGTCCTCCTCGTCGGCGACAACAGGCATGGCTTCGGCGATGCGGCAGGCGGAGTGCAGGTGGCAGTGGTCGCAGGTGCAGCGGCTGTGGCCCGGCATCACTCTCGGATCGACACTTGCCGATCCGGCGAGGAAGTCGGACGCGAGCCTCGAGATGCGGCGCTCCCAGGTGCCGACCCGCTCCGAAAGCGTGGATTCGCCATCGTCGCAGTTCGGCTTCAGAGTGTCCGACTTCATTCCAAGGATATCCCTGCGCTCGGCCACCCCGGAGAACTTGCACTCGCCCGCGCTGAGGATGCCGAAGGCAACGGCGTTGACCTCCCTGCCCTCTCGCCGGAGCGCCACGGCATACAGCGGCAATTGCGGCTTGTGCGGCCGGTCGGACTTCCACTGCGACGGCGTGTAGTTCTTCGCGCTCCCGGCCTTGTAGTCGATAACGACAAATCCCCCGTCGATCTCGTCAAGGCGATCGATGCGACCGCGAACTTCGAATCCGGCGAGCTCGCAGCTGACTTTGACCTGGTGTCCGATGACGCGGAAGCCTTCGCTGCGCTTGCGTTCCACGTTCAGCCACTCGCGTGCAAGTTGGGCGAGGCGGTTGCGCTCGAGTTCGCGGAAGCGGACGCGGTACGGATCTTCGGACGGGGGATAGTGCTCGTCGAGCGCCCCCTCTACGGCGCTGGCCACGATGCGAGCGATGGATTCCTGCGGTTCGTTGTGCAGGTTGAATCCACCCTTGAGTTGTTCCCAGACGCGCTGCATCACGCCTTCGGCGAGTTCTCCACGCAGGGTCGCCTTGAGGCCGGGCTGGGGCTCCTCATCCTGTTT
>DASPLH010000265.1:0-32213 GCA_035627675.1 Clostridia bacterium | reverse complement strand
GTGGGAGCGACGTTGAGCCCGCCATCGGTGACTCCCACGAGGCGCTTTGAGCCGCTCAGGAGGTCCTCGTACAGCAGCACGTCGCTGAGCAATCGTCCGGTGCGCAATCCCTCGGTGCTGCTGAGCACGGGGCGCAGCAGTTCGTCGGTTCGCAGGTGGCCCTTCAGCAGGATGTCCAACGCCCCGGCTCTCGCCATCTGGACGGCGATCCTGGCGGCCGTACCCGCGTCCGGAGCCGCGACGAATTCAGCGCGGCTGAGTTGCCCGAAGCCATGCTGCGCGGCGATTGCCCGGATCTTCGCTTCCTCGCCGATCAGCACTGGGCTGGCGATTTCCAGGCAGAGTGCGTCGTGCGCCGCCGCCAGCGCAATGTCGTCGTCGGCAACGACGACGCCAACGCGTTTAGGACCGGCCGCGCGGGCGCGGTCGCGAAGTTCGCTGAAGCTGGTGATTGGGCTCGTGGCACACATCGTCGAAGACATAGATGACCCCACAGGAGTTCGCTCGATGGAGAAAGTGACTCCTTAACATGCCCCGAAGCCGCCGGCTTTTCTGTGCCGTGCGTCACCTCCGAGGGTTTCTTCTGGCAAGCAGCCCGAGGGTAAGGCCCGGACAGGCCCGGGGGTGCTAACACGCACTATCCTGAGTGAATTCGCCCGATTTGTGGACTCCAGAGCCAGAGCGGCGCCGGGTAGGCCACGCAAGTCACTGAAAATGACATATTTACGTCCACGCTCGATACGGCAACACGCTTGCATTGTATCCACCGGAACTCGTCCAGCCCGGCAAGGAAGTGCACACGTATGTCTGCAAACGGAAGTACAGGTCAGCCACAGCGGATCAAGATTGGAGCGGTCGCTCAACACTTCAACGTATCGGTGGACCTGCTTCGGCTGTACGAGCGCGAAGGCCTTCTGATCCCGATTAAGTCGGCCAAGGGCACGCGCTACTTCAGCCAGGAGGATTTCGAGTGGATCGGCACGCTGCTCCGGCTGGTGCGCGAGGCGCGGCTGAATTTCGCCGGGATCCGGCACCTGCTCGCACTGCTTCCCTGCTGGGAACTCCACGAATGCGACGCCTCGCAGAAGCAGGCATGCCCGGTGAAGAACTCGGGCGGCGTGCCCTGCTGGGTAAAACACTCCTGCTGCAACACCGAACGTGATTGCTACGAATGCACCGTGTACCGCTCGGCCCCCGCGTGCTCCAACCTGCGGGCCCTGCTGGTGCACCCCGGCAACGGTTCGCATCTGCGTACCTTCTCGCCGGCACCCTGAGACTTCGCGAAGGGTGCGGCGCCGGCCCTGCCTTCCTCTTCGATCTCGCCTAGGTCTTGCTGCTGTCTGCGGCGCGTTTGTCTTCCAGACGCCTGCCGTGGTGGTGGCGAACGTCGTCGCCCCGCACCCAGAAGATGACATCCTCGGCTATGTTTGTGGCGTGGTCTGCCACGCGTTCCAGGTTGCGTGTGACGAGCAGCGCATCGAGGTAAGCGCGCGTGTTCGCCGGATCTGTCTCCATCGAGCGCACCAGCGCAACGAACGCTTCGTCCTTCATGCGGTCCACCACGTTGTCCATGCTCAGTACCGCCTCGGCCACATCGTCCTGCCCTTCGACAAACGACTGTAGCGCCCGGCGGATCATGATCGAGACGGCCGAGGTCATGCGTGGAACATCCACCGGGATGTCCACCGGGCGCGTCTTCTGCATGGCGTCCACCGCACGCTGCGCGATGTTCACGGCCTGGTCGCCCACGCGCTCCAGGTCGGCGTTGATCTTCAACACGGCGAGGATGAAGCGCAGATCGGAAGCCATCGGCTGCTGCATGGCGAGCAGGTCCACCGCGATCTCGTCGATGCGGCGTTCGGCTTCGTTGATTTCTCGTTCGCGCTCGAACACCAACTGGCAGAGCTTCGCGTCCTGCTTCGTGTACGCCTGGCTGGCCGCCTCGATCACACTCTCGGCCAGACCGCCCATGGCGAGCAATTTTTCTTTGAGGTCGTCGAGTCCTTGCTGAAACCTGCTTCTGATCATCCGAACCTGCCGGTGATGTAGTCCTCGGTGCGTTTGTCCGAGGGAGTTGTGAATATCTTGTGCGTCTTGTCGAACTCGATCAGCTTGCCCAACAGGAAGAATCCCGTGTCGTCGGCGACGCGGGCGGCCTGCTGCATGTTGTGCGTGACGATTACGACCGTGTACTGCTGCTTCAACTGAAAGATCAGTTCCTCGATCTTGCCCGTCGAGATCGGGTCCAGCGCCGACGCCGGCTCATCCATCAGCAGCACCTCGGGCTGAACCGCCAGCGCCCGCGCGATACACAGCCGCTGCTGCTGTCCGCCCGAAAGGCTCGCTCCCGACTTCTTCTTCAGGACGTCCTTCACTTCGCCCCAAAGCGCCGCGGCCTCCAGCGAGCGTTCGACGACCTCGTCCAACTGGCGGCGGTTGCGGTACCCGTTCAGCTTCAACCCGGCGGCCACGTTGTCGTAGATGGACATGGTCGGGAACGGGTTCGGCTTCTGAAACACCATCCCGATGCGGCGCCTGACTTCCACCGCCGCGGTTCCGCGGCTGTACACCTCAATGTCGCCGATCTTCACGTCGCCGCTGACCTTCGCATCCGGAATCGTCTCGTGCATCCGGTTCAAGCACCGGACGAACGTTGACTTGCCGCAGCCCGAGGGGCCGATCACGGCCGTCACCTTGTTCGGCTCGACTTTCATCTGAATGTCCTGCAACACTTGCGCCTTGCCGAACCAGGCATTCAGGTTCTGGACATCGATTCCTACACCCATCGATCTCTCCGTAAACTCATTTCCATTCGTAGTTAGTGCGCCCCGGCCATGCGTCCGCGACTGGTGACGTAACGCATCACTGCCACGGCAATGACGATCAGTACGATCAGTACCAGCGCTCCCGCCCAGGCCTGGCGGTGCCATTCGTCATACGGCGAGATTGCGTACGTGTAAATCTGCAACGGCAGCGCGGCCATGGGCTGGTTCAGATCCCTGCTCCAGAACTGGTTGCCAAGCGCGGTGAACAGCAGCGGCGCGGTCTCGCCCGCAACCCGCGCGAAGGCCAGCATTACGCCGGTGATCACACCCGGCAGGGCCGTTCGCAGCGTGATGGCCAGCGTGCTGCGCCATTGCGGAATGCCGAGGCCCAACGCCGCCTCGCGGATCGAGTGAGGCACCATCAGCAGCATCTCTTCCGTGGTGCGAGCAATGGTGGGGATCATCATGATGCCCAGCGCCATGCCGCCGGCGAAGCCGGAGAAGTGTCCCTGCCGCAGGACGATCAGGGCGTACACGGCGATTCCGACTACGATCGACGGCACGCCGTTGAGCACGTCGGCGATGAACCGCACCAGGTGCGCGAAACGCGAGCGGCGGTACTCGGATACGTAAATGCCTGCGCCGATCCCCAGCGGCACGCCGATCGCGCTGGCCAGCAACAGCATCATCCCCGAGCCGACGATGGCGTTCGCCATTCCACCGCCGGGCTCGCCCACCGGAGCCGGCACATGCGTCAAGAAATCCATATTGATCGATCCGACGCCCTTGTAGACCAGGTATCCGAAGATGGCCAGCAGCGGCGCCAGCACGGCTATGGCGGCCGTGGCGCTCAGGCCGACGAACATCCAGTTCGCGATGCGGCGGAACCAGCTGAGTTTGAGGTCTTTACTACGCATGGGCCCTCGCCGGAGTTCCCCGCGTGATCGACCACACGAGCAGCCGTGCGCAGGTATTAACAATCAAGGTCACGATCATCAGCGCCAGTCCGATCTCTACCAGTGCGCTGAGATAAAGGTCGTCCGTGGCCTCGCTGAACTCGTTGGCGATGACGCTGGCCATGGTGTAGCCGGGCGCGAAAAGTGACTTGGCGATTTCGGGACGGTTTCCGATCACCATCGTCACGGCCATGGTTTCGCCGATCGCCCGCCCGAGCCCGAGGATGACCGCGCCAAGCACTCCGGCGCGCGCGTTGCGAAGCACGCCCATCCGCACCATCTCCCACCGGGTTGCGCCCAGCGCGAGGACCGCTTCGCGCTGGTTCTGCGGGACGGCCAGCATGACTTCGCGGGTGATCGAGCAGATGATCGGCACGATCATGATCGCCAGGATCACTCCTGCCGCAAGCATCCCAAGCCCGTACGCCGGCCCCGAGAACAACCCGGTCCAGCCCAGATACGTCGCGAGCAGCGGCTGCACATGATCGCGCAGCAGCGGAGCCAATACGAAGATCGCCCACAGTCCGTAGATGACGCTGGGGATTGCCGCCAGCAGCTCGACGAGGAACGAGATCGCTCCGCGCAGCGAGCGCGGACAAACCTCGGTGACGAACACGGCCACTCCGACCGCCAGCGGAACGGCCAACAGTACGGCGAGAAACGACGAGACCAGTGTTCCGTAGATGAACGGGACTGCCCCGAACAGCCCTGAAACCGGGTCCCAGTGGCTCCCGGTGAAGAACTTGAGCCCGAACTCCTGCACCGAGAGCTTCGAGCGAACCGCGAGCTCGTAAACGATGAGCCCCAGGATGCCAAGGATCGAAGCGGCACAGGCCAACACCGTCGCGGCAAACACCTTATCGACGGCAATCGCAGCCCGCACCGATCCAAGCTTGATCTTTCGTTTCGGCTCGGGGACAGGGGCCGCGGGCTCCGGCATTCGCGAGGGGTGGGCCGTCCAGGCAGGTGCCGGCGCGTGCGTCACGGGACGGGCCTCGCCGGCAGATCTTGAGGTGGGAGTCTCCACGGCTTGAAGGTACCAGCCGCTTGTTACAGCCGTATTAAAACAGCGCATGAAATCGCCAGCGCGGTGGTGCCGCGCTGGCCTGTGTGGATGCCCGTACTGGTTGGCCCGGGCCGGGATTACGGCAGCTTAGAACGAGAGAATTACGTCGAGCTGACCGCGCTTCAGCCAGGGCTCGGTGCGTCCGGTTCCGGCAAACCCGGCAGGAAGGGCGATCGCTCCGCCGTTGGCCGCGATGGGAAGCCGCGTGTTGAGCGTGCGACCGATCCACTGCGTGTAACCGAGCGTCACGTTGTTGCGCAGGCGCATGTTGCCGAAAACTCGATGCTGAACCACGTTCGTGGGCCAGCGCTGATCGCTCTCGACGAACGTGGCAATCACGGCATCCTGTTCCGTGCGGCCGAAGGAGTAACCGAACTGCATGTCGCCCCTGGCCTTCGAGCGGCCGAGGCTTGTCTCCACGAAGTACATGCCGTCGTGCAAGCGCCCATCGATCGGGCTGGGGTTTGCGTTCAGGTTCTTGTGGTACTCGGCGATGACCGTCCACGGGAAGCGCTCCGACCACGTCGTAATCTGATTGTTGACGATCAGGTCGGAGTACAGGAACTTCGAGCAGAGGGACGGCCGCGGCGTCGTCGCCGGAGCCGCAGGAAGAACGACGCAATTCGTCATCCCATTCGGAGCAAGGAACGTAGAGCCGCTCAGGAAACCAGTGATCACCGGGACGCCCGTTACGCCGACGCTCGTGACCGGTGATCCGGTGGTGCCGGTTCCGCCACTTAGCGTGTTGTTGACCAGTTGATTCTCGTTGCGGAAGTTAAGGACGGTGTACGACGGCGTCATCGTCCAGAAACGCCCAAGCTGCAACTTCGCCTGCGCCTGTCCGCCGAAGGCCCACGCATCGTTCGTGCCGCCCGCTTCGTTGACGCTGAGTTGCAGGCCCAGCACCGTGACGTTCTTGAGCAGCGGACTCTTCACGTCGAACGAGAGCTTCTCGCTGAATCCTTCCGGGTTGATGTCGGGATCGAACGTCTGGTTCGTTTTCTGCCACGTGGCAGCGAACTTACCGCCGGTGATCGCCAGCCACTTGCGCGCCGACGGGTTGTAGGTGATGTAAGCGCGATCGAGCCCGATGCTCTTGCGCTCGAAGGCGTTGGTCAACGACTCGTTCGTGGAGGTCGGGTCGTTGAGCTGACCGGTCGCCAGGTATGCTCCGGCCACGAAGTCTTCGCTCAGGTTGCTCTCGAAGCCGAAGCGCGCCCGGATACGCGAACGATGCCGGTCGGCGAGTGCGTCGCGGAAGAACGTCTCGTAACGCACGCGCACGTCGCCCGACCAGCGGAAGCGGTGGAGCGTCGTGGCCAGCCCGCCCAGCTTCTTCTGGTCTTCCTGTGCGGTGAGCATCGCCTCCGTCATGGTCCCCCTCACGCTCTCGAGCTTGGCCTTCACCTCTTCGAGGGCGCTGTTGCTGACCTTCGCGGTTTCGACCGACACCGCCCGCTGCTGAGCCTCGGCGGCGATTTTCTGTGCGTCAGAGAGCTGCTGTTGCGTCTGCTGCAACTGCTGATCGCGCTGCGCCATCTGCTGGCGCAGTTCGTTCAACTGCGCCTGTTGCTGCTGCAACATCTCCCGCAGTTGGCGGATGTCGTCGGCGGTGACGGCCTGCGCCTGTGCCGCGGATCTCCGGGTCGTCTTCTTCGCGGCGCCCGTCGTGCTTTGCGATACCGCGGCTGCCGGCATCAGCATGGCTGTGATCGCTGCGGCGGCCATCAACTTCTGAATACACGATGTCATCGAAACTCTCTCTCTCCGTTCAGGATTCAGAGACACCAGGAATAGAAGGATGCAAGCTGAGACTCGAAAGCCGACCGCGCTTGCGGTCGGCTCCGAATGTTTACTGCACGGTCTTGGCCGTGGCAACCACTTTTGCAGCCACTTCCTTCGGCAGCGGCGCGTAGCTCAACTGCGAGGCCAGCGACTGGCCTTCCGAGGCCATCCACTCGATGAACTCGCGGATGATGCGGCCCTTGTTGCCGTCCTTGGACTGCTGGGGCACCAGCAGCCAGGTGAAGCTCGCGATGGGATACGCCTGCTTGCCCGGCGCGTTCGTGATGGAGACCCGGAAGTCGGCGGGCATCTCTGCCGATGCAGCGGCAGCCGTGGTGCTCTCGAGCGAGGCCTTCACGAAGTTGCCGGCGGCATTCTGCACCGAGCCGTAGGCGATCTTGTTCTGAAGCGCGTAGATCAGCTCGACATAACCGATCGAACCCTTGATGTTGCGGATGTAGCCGGCAACCCCTTCATTGCCCTTGCCGCCCATACCGGTCTTCCAGCTCACGCTCGTACCCTTGCCCACGGCGCTCTTCCACTCGGGGCTGACCTTCGACAGATAGTCGGTGAAGATGAACGTGGTGCCGCTGCCATCCGAACGGTGCACGACCACGATGGGCTGGCTGGGCAGGTTGACGCCGGGGTTGAGCTTCGCGATCGCCGGGTCGTTCCAGGTGGAGATCTTGCCGAGAAAAATGTTCGCGAGCACTTCGCCCGTGAACTTCAGCTCGGCATTCACGCCCGGGATGTTGTAGGCCGGGACAACGGCGCCCAGCACGCTCGGTATATGAAGGATCTTCGTCTTGGCCTTGCCCAGTTGCTCGTCGGTCATCGGACCGTCGGTCGCGCCGAAATCGACGGTTCCGGCGATCACCTGGCGAATTCCGCCGCCGCTGCCGATCGACTGGTAGTTGATCTGAACACCCGGATGTTTCTTGTTGTACTCGCTGAACCACTTTGAGTACATCGGATATGGGAAGGTGGCGCCGGCCCCGTTCAGCGCCGTCTGCGCCGAAGCGCAGGTCATCAGGATCAGGGCCGTCAACATCACTCTTGCGGTGCGGATCACTTTTGTTCCTCCATCATTACTTCTGCTGATTCGGTTGTAAGTTCCGTGTGTTACAGCCTCGTTACACTCCCATCAATTTGTCGCAACGATGTCACGCGGCGTTGCTCAGCCTGTGCGGCTTCGGCGTGTGCTCCTCGCCGCAACAACGGGCGTACAACTCCATCACGAACCGCTGGCGTCCGCTGGGCAGGCGCACGGCGGTCCAGGTGGCCACCACGGCCAGGGCCGCAGCCAGCACACAGAGAACGAGATCGGCTTGCAAACGGGAGACAACGGCAAGCGGAGGAAGAAGAGGAAGGATTCCGTACATGGCGGCGCCTCCACTGCCACCATGGGACATCCGTTTTGTTACAGCAGGATGAACGCCCGGTTAATTACGTGCGCTCTTCCGGCTTCCGGAGGCGCTCGATAAACCGCTTGAGCTCGACGGGCTTCTCGTAGCTCTTGAGCACGTGGCGAACAGTCCGTCCGCTGATCAGGTGACAGACCTCTTCGGCCATGTTCTTGGTGTGGTCGCCGCAGCGCTCGAGTTCCTGCGCCATGAAGAGCACATGGAAACTGTTGAGCCGGAGCTCCTGCGCGGTTGGTTCGAGATGACGGAACATGACCAGGTTGCAGAGGCGGTCCATCTCGGCGTCCGACCGAAGCACCGCCACCGCCGCGTCAAGGTTGCGGTCGCGAAACGAACTCTCGACGTCGGCGATCATGCGCTCCAGGCGTGCAGCCATCACCGTGAGTTCCTTGGCGTCCTGCACATCGATCCGCGCTGCCACGGCCTCGGCGCGGTTGGTGAAGTTCAGCAGCAGGTCGCCAATGCGTTCCAACGCAATCACGAACTTCATGCAGGCCAGCAACTGGCGGGCGTCCTTGTCGCCGGCCGCGCCGATGGTGGATGTCACAAGATCGTCAACTTCGCTGTCGATCGAATCGAGCTTGCGCTCATATTCGCGAACAGACTTCAGCGGAGCCGCCGAGCCGGTGGCGATCCCATCGGCAGCGGCTGCCGCCGCGCGGCGAGCGAAGGCAAACGCCTGCATCGTGAGTTCCAGCAGATGATCGGAGCCGGAGTTTGGGGCAGGAGAACTCATACACGCACTCCATCAGGCGGTCGCACGCTCTCACCGCCGCGTCCTGCATCCAGCCTAACAAGCTCCGCCGCAGAACATGTTTCAGGGCCGTGAATTGTCAAACGTGGCCTCCCGCTGCGCTTCGGGCAACGAGAAGACGAACACGCTGCCGTGGTTGATCTCGCTCTCCGCACGGATCGTTCCGCCGTGCGCGAGCACGATGTGCTTCGCGATCGCAAGTCCGAGGCCGGTCCCGCCACTCTCCCGCGAACGCGCCTTGTCCACCCGGTAGAAACGCTCGAACAGGCGGCCGATGTGTTCCGAAGGAATGCCCGGACCGAAGTCGCGCACCCAGAACTCGACGCCTCGTTCCACGTCCCGCGCGCCCAGTTCGAGCCGCCCGCCAGCGGAGGCGTACTTTATCGCGTTATCGATGAAGTTGGAAAGCACCTGGAAAACGGCGTCGCGGTCCGCGCGCACGAGCTTGCGTGACTCGTTGCGGATTTCAAGCTGCATCTCGCCGTGCTGATATTCACGGAAGCACTCGCCGGCGTCGTTGAGAAGCTCAGCCGCGGCCATCGGTTCGAGGTTCAGCTTGTGCTCGCCGCTCTCGACTCTCGCCAGTGTCAGCAGGTCGTCGGTCAGCCGCGTCATGCGCGAGGCGTTCTTGCGAATGATCTCCAGGAACTCCCGCGTATTGCCGTTCGGAGTGCTCTCCAGCAGCGTCTCGGCGTAGCCCTGCACGGCGGTGAGCGGCGTGCGCAGCTCGTGGGAGACGTTCGCGATGAAGTCGCGCCGCGTTTTCTCGACGCGCTCCAGTTCGCTCAGGTCATACAACACGGCGACAACGCCTCCGGCCGGCATCGGCGCAGCCGTGACGCTGAAAACCTTCTGCGCCGAAATCAAGGTAGCTCGCGCAGTCCGCACCTCGCGGGCGGCGCCCGACGCCTCAACCGCCGCAAGGAAGTTGGGATCGCGCACGCTCTCGACCAGCGGCTGCCCGCGGCGCACGCCTCCGGCCAGCATCGCTTCCATGCGCCGGTTGGCCCACAGCACGCGCCGGTCAGGGCCGACCGCGATCACGGCCTCCTGCATGCTGTTCAGCACCGTCTCCAGTTCCCGGCGGCTGTCGCTCAGTTCCCGGAAGCTGGCCTCCAGCTTGCGCCCGGTCTGATCGAGCGCCAAAGCAACCTGCCCGATCTCGTCGCCGCTCCCCACCGGGATGCGGGCGGCGTAATTGCCGCGCTCGATCTCGGCAGCGAAGTCCACGATATTTCGCAACCGGCGGCTTACGATTCTTGCAGCCGCGGCCGAGAGCAGGATGGAGATGAGAAAGGCCAGCACCGACGCCCACGCGATCGTTCGATGGATATCGCGGCGGGCATCGGCAATCGCGGTAAGTGGATACGCAAGGCGAACGGCGCCGCCCGGCACCGGAGCGGCAACGTAGAGGAAATCGTGTCCCACGGTCTGGCTGTGGCGCGTGCTGTAACCAACTTCGCCGGCCAGTGCTCTCTGGAACTCCGGACGCGCAGCATGGTTCTCCATGCCTGAAGCGTCGGCCTCGGAGTCGGCCAGCACCACGCCATCGGCGCGGATGACCGTGGCCCTGGCGTTCGCAAGTCGCGCTTCATCGGCCACCAGCTTCCCGAGATCGCCGTCGTTGTGCTGCACGCGCTCGCCGAACATCTCCGTCTTCTGCCGCAGCGTGACTTCGATGTGATCGCGAAGCGAACGCTCCCACGCCGTCGTTGCGGTGATGTCGATCGTCAGCACCGCGACCGCGATCACCAGCGCGAAACTGGCCAGCAGCTTGAAAAAGATGCGACCTCTCACTTGCCGCCCTCGAACTTGTATCCCGCGCCGCGTACGGTCTTCACGAACCGGGGCTCCTCGGCGTCCTCTTCGATCTTCTCGCGAATGCGACGGACATACACATCCACCGAGCGCGGAGTGACGAAAGCGGTCTCGCGCCACACCGCGTCGAGCAACTGGTCGCGGGTGAATACCCGCCCGGGATGCCGCGCCAGGAACTCCAGAAGGCGAAACTCCGTGGCGGTCGTCTCCACCTGCTTGCCGCCGACCTTCACGGTCATCGCTCCGCTATCTACTTCAAGATTTCCGAACCGCAGCAACTCCGGCGCAAGCGGGCGCTCGAATCTGCGCAGCACCGCTTTGACGCGAGCCACCAGTTCGCGAGGACTGAAAGGCTTGGGAATGTAATCGTCGGCGCCGAGTTCGAGCCCGAGCACGCGGTCCGTCTCGCTCGTCTTGGCGGTCAGAAAGATGACGGGGACGGCCGCAAGCGCCGGGTTCTGACGAATGCGGCGACACAGTTCGAAACCGTCTCCGCCCGGCACCATCACGTCGAGCAGGAACAGCGAAGGGCGTTCGCGCTCAGCCTCGGGAACGACCAGGTGCGTGCTCCCGAAACCACGTACAACGAATCCCGCCGCCTCAAGGTGATGCCGCACGAGCCGCGCAATATCAACCTCATCTTCGACCACGAAGACCGTCTGGTTCACGCCCGTATTGTAGCCGCAGCCGTCGCGAATGCATCCTCGCCAGTGCAGTATTTACCTGGCTGTAACAATCAACCCTGTTTCGTCCAGGTCCAGGCAGCAAGCGCAAGCAACGCCAACACGCCGATCGCAAGGCCGCCCTTCACCATCGAAGCTCGGCGATCCGCTTCGCGATCCGCCACCAGCGCGCTCTCCGGAGGTTCGGCAGCCGGCCCGCCCGGCTCCGAGTGCAGCGCCAGCTGCATCACTTCCGCCAGGTGCAACGCGTGCCGGTCGCTCATGTGGGCAATCTGTTCACGGCAACTGAAGCCGTTTGCCACCACCAGCATGCTGGCCTTCGCGCCGAGGACCGGCGCAAGCTCCAACTCGCCGATTTGTCTCGACATCTCGTACTTCTGCTTCTCGAACCCGAACGAGCCGGCCAGCCCGCAGCAGCCGTTGTCCGGAACCTCGTATTGCAAGCCCATCTGCCGCAGCACAGTCTTTTCGCTCTCCATCGTCATCACCGCCTTCTGATGACAATGGCCATGCACCACAGCCGAACGCTCGAGGCGTGGCCAGTCAAACTCCTGCTTGTGTTCGACCAGGAACTCGCTGAGCATCTTCGCCTGCCGGTTCAACCGGTGCGCGCGCGGGTCGTCCGGGAAGAGGTTGATCAGTTCGTCTCGAAACACCGAGACGCAGCTCGGTTCAAGGCCGACGATCTCCGTGCCGCGCTCGAGTTCTTCGCCCAGGACATCCATCACCCGCAACAACAAACGCTTCGCGCGGTCCAGCATGCCGGAGTCATACAGAGGACGCCCGCAACAGACGCGCTCCCTCGGCAGCACCACCTCGTATCCGGCGTGTTCCAGCACTTCCACCGCCGCCTTTGCCGTCTGCGGGAAGAAGTAGTTGTTGAACGTGTCGGGCCACAGCATCACGCGTTTTGCGCCCGCAGCCCGCCTGGGACGCCGCTTCCACCAATCGACAAAGCTCTCGGACGCCAGCGCCGGGATATCCCGCTGCGAAGGCAGGCCCATGGCGGCTTTCACGAGATTCGAGATTCCGGGCGTCTGGGTAACGAGGTTTGCGATGCCCGGCATCTTCGAGCCGAGATATGCGGCAACATCAACGTAGCCGACGGCGTATGCGTGCAGCGGCCTGCGCCTGCGTTCGTGATAGTGCGAGAGGAACTCCGCCTTGTAGGTGGCGACATCGACATGGACGGGGCAATCGCCCTTGCAACCCTTGCACGCGAGACAAAGGTCGAGTGCCTCGTGAATCTCCTCGCTTTGCCAGCCGTCGTGGATCACGTCTCCCTTGCACATCTCCCACAACAGGTGTGCGCGTCCGCGCGTCGAGTGCTTCTCCTCCCTGGTCACGCGAAAGCTCGGGCACATGGTCTTTCCCGTCCCGCGCCGGCACTCGCCGACTCCCACGCAGCGCAACACGGCGTGCGCAAACTGCCCCTGATCGCCGGTGAAGTGGAAGTGCGTCTTCGGCTCCCACGGTCTGTAGTCCGCTCCCAACCGAAGGTTCTCATCGGCGCGATAGGCCTTCACCACCTTGCCCGGATTCATCTTCCAGTCCGGGTCCCAGATGGACTTGAACTCCTGGAATGCCTCGACCAGCTCCGGCCCAAACATGAGCGGCAACAGTTCGGCGCGCGACTGCCCGTCACCATGTTCGCCGCTCAGCGATCCTCCGTACTTTACGACCAGCTTCGCCGCGTCATGAATGAATGATCTGTATTTGTCGATCCCTTCCGGCGAGCACAGGTCGAAGTTGGTTCGCATGTGCACGCAGCCGTGTCCGAAGTGGCCATACATGCTCGACTTGTAGCCGTAGCTCTGCATCAGCGAACAGAGGTCGCGCAGGTAGGCCCCCAACCTGGCAGGATCAACCGCCGAATCTTCCCAACCTTCCCACGCCCAGGGCTGGCCTGGCACAAAAGAGGTCGCTCCCAGCCCCGATTCCCGTATCTCCCACACGTAACGCTCGTGCCGTTTATCGTCGTAGATCCTGGCCGACGGCGCGCCGGGCGTGCCGCGCAGGCCGTCAACCATCCGTTGCGCCTTCGCCCTGGCTTCCTCCTGCGTGTCTCCGCCGAACTCAGCCAGCAGCCAGCCATCGCCCTCCGGCAGCAGATCAAGGTCGCGGATGTGGAGGTTCTTGGCTTTGATGAACCCCACGAGCTGGCCATCCATTCCTTCGAGGCCGATCGGGCCGTAGCTCATCAGTTCCGGCACATGGTCGGCCGCCCGGAACACGTCCGCGTATCCCAGCACCGCCAGGGTGCGGAACGCCGGGTTCTTGATGAGCTTGACCCTGGCTTCGAGCACCAGCGCGCAGGTGCACTCGGAGCCCACGAGCGCAGCGGCCACATTGAAACCATTCTCCGGAAGCAGGTTGTCGAGGTTGTATCCCGAGACGCGACGCGGAATGTGCGGATATTTCTCGCGCACGAGTTGCGCGTAGCGGTCGCGCAGGTCGCGCAGGCGCCGGTAGATTTCGCCGCGGCGCCCGCTCCCGGCGATGATGCGCTCGCACTCCCGGTCCGTCGTGGGGCCAACCTTCAGCCGCGTTCCGTCATAGAGCAGGAGGTCGAGTTCATACACGTTGTCCGACGTGCGGCCGCTCATGATCGAATGCACGCCGCAGGAGTTGTTGCCAATCATGCCGCCCAGCGTGCAGTGATTGTGCGTGGCCGGGTCGGGGCCGAACGTCAGGCCCACCTTTGTTGCCTGGTCGCGCAGGTCATCGAGGATGACTCCCGGCTGCACGCGCGCCCACTGCTCTTCCGCATTGATCTCGAGCACGCGGTTCATGTACTTGCTGAAGTCGAGCACAACGGCGACGTTGCAGCACTGGCCGGCGAGACTGGTTCCGCCTCCGCGCGCGAGGATCGGAGCGCCGAACTCGCGGCAGATCGCAACCGTCTCGATCACGTCCTGCTCGTCGCGCGGAATGACGACGCCGATGGGCACCTGGCGATAGTTCGAGCCGTCGGTCGAGTACAGCGCGCGGTCGCCGCTGCCGAATCGCACCTCGCCCTTTACGCGGGACGCAAGCGCCTGGCTCAGCCGCCCGGCGTCGCCGTCCCACTCGGACGCGGGAGGAGCGTCGGAGATGTTCGGATTGCCTTCGGTCCGGATTCGAACGAGTTCGGTACCCATGCGGATTCCCGCCCCAATCTACTCCAGGCGCGGTTGAGCCGCAAAAAGATGAGGGAGCCCGGAGGCTCCCCTTTGGCGCGAAATGTTCTCTGCCGTCGCTACTTGATGCCGTACGTTCCCCAGATGCGGGTGAGGTAGTCGCTCATTGTCAGTCCCAGCAGTATCAGCAGGAAGCAGATGGCCGAGAACACGACAATCATCGTGATGTGCGGAGACCAGCGAAGCTCCATGAAGAAGAGCACCACGAGCAGGGCCTTGCAGGTGGCGATTACCAGCGCGACGATCGGGTTCAGCGGGCCCAGTTCCACGTAGGAGATGAATACGGTGATCGCAGTCAGGATGATCAGCCCGGCGAAGACACCGAAAAATGTTTTGAGAGTCGGTCCGTGTTGCGCGTGTGCAGACATTCTCGTTATCCCTCCCTAGGTCAGCATGTGCTTGTGACTGATCAGGTAGAGCAGTGGGAACAGGTAGATCCACACCACGTCCACGAAGTGCCAGTACAGTCCGGTCATCTCGACCGGGGAGTTGTAATGCTCCGTGAACTGGCCGCGCACCGCGCGCAGCGTCAGCCACGCCAGCACGCCGATGCCGATGATCATGTGCAGCGCGTGCATTCCGGTCATCGCGAAATAGAGCGAGAAGAAGATCTGCACGTGCCGCGGGTCGAAGTTCCCGGTCTCATGGAAGTTGAAGTTCGGCCCCGGGACCTCGTGCGCCGCCCAGTGCTCGTGGTACTCCACGGCCTTCACGCCCAGGAAGACCACCCCGAGCGCCATGGTCGCCACAAGGAAGATGATGAGGAGTCGCCGGTTTCCGAGCTTGGCGAAGTGCACGGCCAGGACCATCGTGACCGAACTGCAGATCAGCACGGCCGTATTGACCGCCCCGAGCAGGATGTTCATCTGCTGGCTGCCCGCGACCCAGGCATTGTAGTAAGCGACGCGATACACCAGGTAGGCGCAGAACATGCCGCCGAAGAACATGATCTCCGTCACCAGGAACAGCCACATGCCCATGGAGACCGTCTCGTGCTGCTGCTCCATGTCCGCGAAGTGATGACGCAATGCGTGTACAGCAGTCTGCTGGCTACTGTGCAACTGGAACCTCCTCGCGCTTGTTCAGGTCGTCGTAGTTGTACGCCTCCCAAGTCACGACCGGGGTTTGATCGAAGTTGAAGGTGGTTGGCGGCGACTGCGTCATCCACTCGAGGCCCGAAGCGTTCCAGGGATTCTCGGAGGCGACTTTGCCGTACCGCAACGACCACACGAAGTAGATCATCGGCAGCAGGTAGCCGACGGCCAGCACCGACGCGCCTGCCGTCGAGAGCACGTTCAGCACCTGGTACTCGGGCGGATACGCGTGATAGCGGCGCGGCATTCCTACGTAGCCGACTACGAACTGCGGGAAGAACGTCAGGTTGAATCCGACGAACACCAGCAGCGCGCTCAGCTTGGCCCAGAACTCCGGATACATGCGGCCGGTCATCTTCGGCCACCAGAAGTGCAGTCCCCCCAGGTAGCCCATGACAACGCCACCGACCATCACGTAGTGGAAGTGCGCCACGACGAAGTAGGTGTCGTGAACGTGGACGTCCACGCCCAGAGCGCCGAGGAACAGTCCGGTCATGCCGCCGATGACGAACAGGCCGATGAAGCCAATCGCGTACAGCATCGGGGTCTGTAGCCGGATGGAGCCTTTGTACATCGTGGCCGTCCAGTTGAAGACCTTGATCGCCGATGGGATCGCCACAAAGAACGTAATCAGCGAGAACACCATGGCGGCGTACACCGAAATTCCTGAGACGAACATGTGGTGTGCCCACACCAGGAAGCCAAGCACCGCAATCGCAATCGAAGCCAGGGCCACGAAGTCGTAGCCGAAGATGCGCTTGCGCGAGAAGCAGGCCATCAGCTCGCTGATCACGCCCATCGAGGGCAGGATCATGATGTAGACCGCCGGGTGCGAGTAGAACCAGAACAGGTGCTGGAACAGCAGCGGGTCGCCGCCGAGTTGCGCGTTGAAGATGCCGAGGTGGAACACGCGCTCCAGAGCCACCAGCACGATGGTGATGGCCACGACCGGAGTGCCAAGAACCATGATCACCGCGGCGGCGTAGTTCGACCAGATGAAGAGCGGCAACCTGCGCCACGTCATTCCCGGCGCGCGCATGCGGTGCACGGTGACGATGAAGTTCAGGCCGGTGAAGATCGACGAGAAGCCGTTGATGAACACGCCGATCGCGCCGGTAACGACGTTCGTGTTCGAGAACGTTGTCGAGAACGGCGTGTAGAACGTCCAACCCGTGTCCAGGCCGCCGGTCAGCATGGCGTACAGGGTGATCACGCCGCCGATCATGAAGATGTACCAGCTGGCGAGGTTGATCTTCGGGAACGCGAGGTCCTTGGCGCCGATCATGATCGGCACCAGGAAGTTGCCCAGCACGGCCGGCACCGACGGGATCAGGAAGAAGAACACCATGATCACGCCGTGCATCGTGAACAGCTTGTTGTACGTGTCGGCCTGCACCATGTCGCCCGCGGGAGTCAGCAACTCCAGGCGGATCAGCATGGCGAAGAAGCCGCCGAGGAAGAAGAAGGCCGTGATCGTGATCAGGTAAAGGATCGCGATCCGCTTGTGGTCCGTCGTGAGCAACCAGGACTTGATGCCGTAGTCGGCATTCAAGTAGTTGGTTCTTTCTTCAGGTAGTGTGACTGCCGTCGCCATTTCTCTCTCCCAGCTCCTTACTTCCCGCTGGTCTGTCCGCCCGGAGCTTGCGGCTTCGGAGCGGCAGGACTGTTTGCACCCGGATTCTGCTGCTGGGCCGGTGCGTTCGGTTGCGCGCCCGACGGCTCAGGATTCGGAGCAATTGGGTAGACGCCCTTGTCCGGGTCGCTGACAGGAACCGGCGGGTTCGCCTGTCCCGTACTCAGGGCCTTGATGTAGGCCACGAGTCCGACCACTTCTTCTTCCGTCAGCTGTCCCTGGAATGTCGGCATGATGTTCTTGAAGCCACTCGCGATCTTCGCGCCGGGATTCAGGATGGATTCGCGCACGTAGCTCTCATCGCCCTGCACCGTGCGGCCGTCGTCGAGCAGCACCGTCTTGCCGTAGAAGCCGACGAGGTTCGGACCGCGTCCCTGGGCGTTGCTGATGTGGCACATCGAGCAGCCGTACTGCTGGAAGCTCTTCTCGCCCGCCGACGCCAGCGTGCCGTCCGCCGAATTCGTGGCCCACGCCTGGTACTCGGCCGGTTCCATCACGACGACCTCGCCGATCATCCCCGAGTGCTGCGTGCCGCAATACTCGGCGCAGAACAGGTGGTAGCGGCCGGGCTTCGTGGCATGGAACCACGTCGAGGTGTACCGGCCCGGAAGCACGTCGGCCTTGATGCGGAATGCCGGGACATAGAAGCTGTGGATGACGTCCTGCGACGTCATGATCATGCGCACGTCGCGTCCGGCCGGCACGTGGAGCGTGTTGATCTCGCGCGCGCCCTGCACGTGCTGGAACTTCCACATCCACTGCCTTCCGATGGCGTAAACCTCCATCGCTCCCCGCGGCGGACGTGACTCGACGTAGTAGATCGCGGCGCCCCAGACGAAGATCACCATCGCGATGCCGAGCGGGATGATCGTCCACGTCAACTCCAGCGCCGTCGAGCCATGCACCTGCTGCGCGATCGGATTGCGCTCCTTGCGATAGCGGATGGCAAACACCATGATCATCGTCGCGATCAGGATGCTGAAAAATGCCGTCAGCGCGATCAGGAACATATACAGCCCGTCCACCTGCCCCGAAATGGTCGAGGCGCGTGTCGGCCACAGTGGTATGTTCTGCCACATATCTATCTAAGCCCGTCCTTGTCCTTTGTCGCCCTCGGCCGACAGCTGGCGATTCTGCCGGCCTTCGCGACGGAACATGACTACGAGAAAACTGCCCATGATCAGGATGGTTGCCACGCCCGCCATTCGAACGATGTTCGTCACCACGGGACCGTACTTCCCCGTGCGCGGATCGTAGTGGTAGCAGTACAGCAATACCTGGTCGGCAAGAGTGCCGATCTTGTTCTGCGAAGCTTCGACAATGCCGAGCCGCAGGTCCTTCGCCGAATACTCGACGCCGTAGTAGTACTGCGCGATGCGGCCCGTCGGAGTCACCACCGTGATGCCGGCGGCGTGCGCGTACTGGTCGGTCTTCGGGTCGTACTGGTAGTGCCACCCGATGGCGTCGGCCACCCGGTCGATCTGCGTCTTGTCGCCGGTGAGGAAGTGCCAGCCCTTCGCGGCCTCCGGACGCCCCAGCCGGTTGATGTACGTCTCTTTCTTCTGCCTTGCCAGATCCGGACCTTCGCGCGGATCAATCGACAGCGTGACGACCTCGAACTCCTGGCCCGGCGTGAACTTCAGCACCTTCAGCGCAGCCGAGAGTCCGTGCAGGACTTCGCCGCACAGCATGGGGCATTCGTAATACACCAGGTTGACCACTACGGGTCTCCCCGAATGAAAGTAGTCGCCCAGCTTGACCGTGTTGCCCTGCTCGTCCTTGAACTGCGCATCCAGCGGCACCTGCTCGTTCAACCGCTGATCGATGCCGACGTCCTGCAACGCAGGTGGCTTGACCCGCTTCGTGTCGGGCGGCCCGGTGATCTGCGCTACCGACGCCGGGCACAGAAGCGCCGCGGCCACGGCCGCCAGAAACATGCTCCGGATTGTGTGATTGCTCTTCATTACTATTACGACTCATTCCGCCCGGAACTCCCGGGCATGACTGCTAGTGAGGTTTCGGCTGCCCGCCCTGCGGCTGGGTGGCCGGCGGAGGCGCGCTCGGCTTCTGCGCCCCGCTCGGCTGCGTGTCGCCGCGGCCACGAGCGGGATTGCGAGGCTCCTTCGGGTCCACGCCGGGGATGTGCTTCTCCTCTTCGCGCTTCGACTCTCCTGTCCGGTCGCCCATTGGAGCGCCTGGCACGGCGGTGGCGTCGGCGGGCTGTTCGGCAGCCGAGAAGCCGGGGAATCCAGACTCACTCGGCACCATGCGCGGGTCCTGCACGGAGGGGTCGCTCGCGTTGGGGCGCGTCGGAAGTCCGCGCTCCGCCACCAGCCTGATCGCCGCGTCGATCGGAAGATGCACCACTCCGTTCTGCTCCCAGGCAGAGCTGTTCTTAAGGATGCGCTCTTCCTGCTGGCGGAACTTCGTCATGTCCGTCACTTCGTCCGGCTGCAACCGCGGTTGCGGGAACTTGTTCAGGTCCGAACTGCTCGTGTTCTGCAACATGCCCGGCGCAGGGACCGTCTCGGTCTTCGCCATGGGATTGCGCGCCGGATCCATGCGCGTCACCACTTCCCCGAAGCCCCGGTACATGGCCCACATCGCGAGGTGGACCACCAGCCCGGCGACGAACAGGAAGATGAAGAACACGACGATCCCGCGAGCCGGCAGATCGCGCTCCTCATAGGCCACGTCGGGGTTCTTCATGTGGCCGTGCTCGTGCATGTCGAAGTCTTCGCTATGGCTGAAGTGAGAGTCATTAGTGGCCATGGCTGTGCTCCCAGAGTCTCGGCAGTTGCGGGTCGGTGCGCACCAGCATCGGACGCTTCGCCAGGTTCCAGGCGAAGAACGCGAGCCAGAGGCCGATCACCGCGATCGGCGTCACGATGTAAGCCCAGTGCAGCGAGAAGTGCGGTTCGGCGTGCGCGTGGCCGGGGATCGGGTTCGGCGCGATGAGCCAGAACAGGTCCACCACTCGCATGAACAGCACCAGCACCGCGATGGGAACCAGTTTCCGCGGGTTCTGCTTGATGTGGCGCGACAGCAGCAGCGAAAACGGAAGCGCGAATTGCAGGAACACCAGCAGGATCGCCACTACCTGCCAGCCGCCCTTGATGCGGTCCAGGTACCAGATGATCTCTTCCGGCAGGTTGCCGCTCCAGATGATGAGCCACTGCGAGAACGAGAAGTAGGCCCAGACCATCGTCAGGGCGAACGTCAGCTTGCCGAAATCGTGCAGGCGGTCCTTGAAGAAGACTTCGCTGATCGGCCGCTCGCTGGAGAACCACGACAGCATCACCAGCGTGAAGGCGAAGGTCGTAAGCAGTTGTCCGGCGATGAACAGGAATCCGTAGATCGTCGAATACCAATGCGGATCGAGCGACATGCACCAGTCCACCGACGCAAACGTCATCGTCAGCGCGTACACCAGGATTCCGGGCGCCGACCAGACCTTCAGCCGCTGCCACACCGCCGGGGAGGCGTTCCGGTCCTGCTCCGCCGAACCCGCGTTGATCTTCCACATGAACAGCAGCCATATGGCGAAGTACACGATGGCGCGGAGGATGAATCCCGGCGTGTTCAGGTAGGCCTTCTTCAACTCGAGCACGTGGTCGCCCGCAACGTGCGCGGCATCGGCCCAGATGTACAGCTCGTGAACGCCGAGCGCGATCGGGATGAACATCACCGCCAGCAGCGGCAACGTGCGCGTCGCGGCTTCCATGATGCGGCGGCCCAGCAGGAACCAGTTTCCGCCCGTCAGGTGGCCGAGCATGACCAGCGCCAGCGATCCCAGCGCCGCGCCGAGGCACCACATGTAGCCGATGAGGTATCCGCGCAGGAAGTACTCCGGCGCGGTGATCGCCGCGATGATCGCCAGCACGGCTGCCACGCCGCCCACGATGAGACCGCGCATCTGGAGCTTGCGTACGAGCCCTGCCGGGGGCGCCAGGTCTTTTGTCTCGAGATTGACTATGGTCGTGCTCATTGCTTTTCCGGACTCTCCCCGCCCTGCTTCACTGCTTCGCCGTGCGTTCCCTGCTGGCTGCTGGTCGGCCGCTCGGGGGAAACGGTCAGGTCCGGCGGCTGGTTCGAAACCTGCATCCCGGCCGGCACATCCGCCCGGGTAGCGTTCTGGCTCAACTGCAAGGCGCGTATGTAGGCCACGATGGCCCAGCGGTCGCCCGCCGCGATCTGCTCGCGATAGTCGCCCATCGCGCCGAAACCGTTGGTGATCACGTCAAAGAAGTGTCCGGCCGGCGCCTTGCGGAGGCGATCGAGGTGCAGCGACGGCGGGTTCTTCAGGCCGCGCTGCGCGATCATGCCGTTGCCGTCTCCCACGCGCGAATGACAGGGCGCACAGTAGATGTTGAAGCGTTCGCGGCCGCGCTCGACCATCTGCTGGTTCACCTGCACCGGGAACTCCGTCCCGTAGGTGTTCGTGTTCCCGATCTTGCCCGTGTAGAAGTACGTGTCCTGCTGCAATTGCCCGCGCGCCACCGTGCCGGCGAGGATCGGCCTTGCCGAGCGCTTGTCGTCGAAGAAATCGCTCTGGCGCAACGGCTTGTACTTGGGCTGATCGTGCATGTCGAGGCGCGTTACGCATCCGCCCAGCATGGCTACCGCGCCGAGCAGGACGGCCACCACGCTCTTCGGTGCGCGCGCCGTGTTCTTCTTTTGGTCGCGAGCCGGCATCAGTCCAGCACCTCCGTCACGTTGCGCGGGTTCAGCGTTTGCATGAATCGTTCCGTCCCATCGCGATCGAATTGCGGATCGGCGGCCTCGATGCAGAGAAAGAACCGGTCGCGCGACGCCGCCGAGAACCGCGGGTTGTTGAACACCGGGTGATACGGCTGCGGGAGCCCGTTGAGGCCAAGCATGCCCACGACGGCCGTGATGCCGGCGAACAGGATCGTCATCTCGAAGGTGACGATGATGAACGACGGCCACGAGTGCAGCGGCCTTCCGCCGACGTTCAGCGGGTAGGCGTACAGGTTGATCCAGTACTGGAGCAGGTATCCCGTCGTTCCGCCGAGGATGCCGCCGAGCAGCACCAGCAGCGGCACGCTCGTCTTGTGGAAGCCGATTGCCTCGGCCGCTTCTTCGATCGGGTACGGACTGTAGGCGTCCATGCGGCGATAGCCCTGGCCGTACGCCGCGCGACAGGCCTTCACCAGCTCGTTCGGATCTTCAAACTCGGCCATCAGGCCGTACAGAGGCGTCTCGGCGGTCGCGTGGTTAGTCATGCGCGGCAACCTCCTCCGGGGCCACCCTCGACTCAGGCAGCAGCATTCTCATCTCGAAGATCGTGATCATCGGCATCACGCGAATGAACAGGAACATCGCGGTCAGGAACAGCCCAAGCGTTCCGATGTACGTCGCCCAGTCCCAGCGCGTGGCAACGTAGTGTCCCCACGAGCTCGGCAGGAAGTCGCGGTGCAGCGACGTGACAACGATCACGAAGCGCTCCAGCCACATACCTATCAACACGACGATGGACGTCATGAACAGCCTGACCGGGCTCAGGCGCACCTTGCGCAACCAGAGGACCTGCGGAATCAGGACGTTGAAGATGATGAGCGACCAGTACGCCCACGCGTACGGCCCGAACATGCGGTTCTTCATCATGAAGCGCTCGAAGCCGTTGCCGCTGTACCAGGCAAAGAAGAGTTCCATGCCGTAGCCGTAGGCCACGATCAACCCGGTGCCGAGCATGACCTTGGCGGCGTTGTCGAGGTGGCGGTCGGTGATCATGTCCTTCACGCCGTAGAACGCGCGAATCGGGATCGCCAGCACCAGCACCATGGCGAATCCCGAGTAGATAGCGCCCGCGACGAAGTAAGGCGGGAAGATCGTCGCGTGCCATCCCGGAATGATCGAGACGGCGAAGTCGAAGCTCACGACCGTGTGCACCGAGAGCACCAGCGGAGTCGCCAGGCCCGCCAGCAGCAGGTACGCGCTCTCGTAACGCTTCCAGTGGCGGGCCGAACCGCGCCAGCCCATCGAGAGCAGTCCGTAGATCTTGCGCGCCCACGGGTTCTTCGCCGTGTCGCGGAAGGTGGCGAGGTCAGGCAGCAGTCCGATGAACCAGAACAGCGCCGAGATCGTCGCGTAGGTCGAAACGGCGAAAACGTCCCAGATCAGCGGGCTGCGGAACTGCGGCCACATGCCCATGGTGTTCGGGTACGGGAAGAGCCAGTAGGCTGCCAGCCACGGGCGGCCTGTGTGGATCAGCGGGAAGATGGCGGCGCAAGCCACGGCGAATAGCGTCATGGCTTCGGCGAAGCGGTTGATGGAGTTGCGCCAGTTCTGCTTGAGAAGCAGCAGGATGGCCGAGATCAGCGTGCCCGCGTGGCCGATGCCGACCCACCACACGAAGTTGATGATCGCGAAGCCCCAGCCGACCGGGACATTGATGCCCCAAATGCCCGTTCCGCGGAAGACCAGATATACAACCGCGAGGCCGAGCAGGTTCAGCAGTCCGAACACGATCGCGAAGCCGACGAGCCAGCCGAGCGTGACCGGACGCCGCAGAACGATCCCGACGATCTTGTCCGTCACCGTGCCGAACGAGTGTCCCGGCACCAGCACCGGAGTCTGACCCGGCAGCAGCCGTTCCAATCGCACTGAGTCTTTTATTTCCTGACTCTCTTCCATGATGTCCTACGACTCCAGTTCCGGATTCGGGTTCCGCACCGCTGCCAGGTACGTGGTGCGCGGACGCGTGTTGAGGTCTTCCAGCAGCCCGTAATTCCGCGTGCTGGCTTTCAACTTGCTCACACGGCTGTCCTTGTCGTTCATGTCGCCGAAAACGATGGCGTCGGCCGGGCACGCCTGCTGGCACGCCGTGAGCACTTCGCCGTCGGCGACCTTTCGGTTCTGCTCTTCGGCGGCGATGCGGCCATGCGTGATGCGCTGCACGCAGAACGTGCACTTCTCCATCACGCCCCGGCTGCGCACCGTGACGTCGGGGTTGTTCAGCAGCTTGAGTTGCGGAGTCGTCCAGTCCGTGTACAGCAGGAAGTTGAACCGGCGCACCTTGTACGGACAGTTGTTCGAGCAGTAGCGCGTGCCGACGCAGCGGTTGTAGACCATGTCGTTCAGGCCTTCCGTGCTGTGCACCGTCGCGTTCACCGGGCAGACCACTTCGCAGGGCGCGTTCTCGCAATGCATGCAAGGCACCGGCTGGAAGTACGTCTTCGGGTTCTCCGCGGTGCCTTCGTGGTAGGTGTCCACCCGCAGCCAATTCATGTGGCGGCCGCGCTTCACTTCCAGCTTGCCGACGACCGGGATGTTGTTCTCCGCCTGGCAGGCCACGACGCAAGTCTTGCAACCGATGCAGGAGTTCTGGTCGATGGCCATGCCCCACTTGTGTTCCTTGTACTCGTAAGCCTCATACAGGGTGAGGCCCGGAGCAGGCGCCTCGGCCATCTCGTGCGCGAACGCAGGGTTTTTGATGAACTCTTCCAGCGTGGCCGCCCGGACAAGCGCGCGGCCTTCCATGCTCTGGTGGCCCTGCGGACTCGCGAGCTGGTAGGTTTCGCCCGTCCCGCGGACCTTCGCATTCGTGACGATCCACGGAGTGCCGCTCGCCCGCAGCTTGTAGGCATTGAATCCGAGTCCCGACCCGACTCGACCCGCGTTGTCCCGCCCGTACCCGAGATACACCGTCGCGGCATCGTCCGGGTGCCCGGGCGTGACCCATACGGCGCCCTTAACCTTGCGTCCTTCGACCTCGATCTCCAGCACGCTCTCGGTAGCGACGCCCAGCTTCTTCGCCGTGGCAACGCTCAGCAGCACAGGATTGTCCCAGGTGATCTGGGTCATCGGCTTTGGCGTTTCCTGCAACCAGCCGTTGTTGGCGAAGCGTCCGTCATAGACCGTCGGATCGCGGCGGAAGGCGAGTTCGAATCCGCCTCCCTGCGTCGGCTGCGGCGGCGGCACGGCTCCAGTGGCCGCAACGGTCCGGCGCGGCAACGCCGTGTCCCGGATGAACCCATCGTGCAGGGCCGAACGCCACCAGGTGTTGAAGTCGCCCGCGCCCGGCTGCGACTGCCAGTAGCGCTGCACCACCTCGAAGGTTGACATGTCCGGCTGATTCAGGAAGACGCTGACCAGTTCGTACTCGCTCCGCCCGCCATAGAGAGGAGCGATGAGAGGTTGGATCAGCGAGACCGTTCCATCGAACGCGCGCACATCGCCCCACGACTCGAGGTAGTGCGTGCCATTCAGGTGCCAGTGACAGAACTTGGCGGTCTCGTCGAAGTACAGCCCGTGGTGGACGCGAGTCGCAACCTTGTTCATCGCGTCGAGGAAGTTCACGTCCGCGGGAGCGTCGTACATCGGGTTGACGCCCATCATCACCAGCAGTTCGATGTTGCCGGTGTTCATCTCGCCAACCAGGGTCTTCAACTGATCAACCTTGCCGGCGCCGGCGTTGGCGTCGATCGGGTCGGTGTGGAACACCGTCTGGCCGGCGGCGCCAAGCGCCGCATTCATCGCGTGCGCCAGAGCGTGCACCGCCGCAGGCTGGCTGTCGCCAACCACGACGACCGCCCGGCCGCGGTTCGCCTGTAGGTCCTTCACAACCGCCTGCGCGAACTTCTGCTGCTCGCCGCTCAGGCTTCCACCCGCGCCGCCAACGCCCAACTGCGACGCAACCGCGCGCGCGAAGTTCTCAATTTCGCTCGCCTTCAGGCGGAGTCGATGGTCGGCCTTGCCGCCCGTGTTCGTCGGCGTGCTCTCAACGGCGTAGAAGCGAAGCATCTGCTCTTTCAGCTCGGGACGCCGCTGCGCCGCGAACTGCCGCGCGTAGCGATGGAACCCCGGGAAGCCGCTGGTGAGGAAGTCGCCATCCAGCGAGAGCACAACCTTCGCCTTGCTGAAGTCGTACACGGTCTCGACCGGCTGGCCGAAGGCCGCCGCCGCCCCCGCGTACACGTTGTCGCGGTTCACAGGCTCCCACTGGTACCACTTCGACTGCGGGAACGCCTTCTGCAACTCGCGCATGTGCGCCACGAACGAAGGCGAACTGGTTGCGCCGGTCAGGAAGCGCAACCCTGCGCCGCCGTTCGCGCGCACCTTCTCGATGGTCGGCCGAATCGCCGTAACGAAGTCCGCCCACGGACGCGCCTCGCCGTTGAACATCGCCGACTGCGAGCGGTCCGGGTCGTACATCGTGAGCACGCTCGACTGGCTGTAAACGTCCGTGCCGCCCAGCGTCGCCGGATGCTGCGGATTGCCCTCGATCTTCGTCGGTCGTCCTTCGTGGCTCTCCACCAGCACCGGGACCGAATACGCTCCCATCGGCATCGCCGATGCGAAGAACAGCGGTTTGCCCAGCGTCAGCTGTTCCGGTTGCCGCACATAGGGGACGATGGGTTCCAGCGGCTGCTTCGTGCACGCGCTCAGTCCGGCCAGCGCCAGCGAAGCGCTCATGACCTTGAGGAAGTCGCGACGCGACGCCTTGTCCGTCCATTCGGAGGCGTGCCGCGGGAACTCGCGATGCAGCATCTCCTCGAACTCCGGCGTCTGCGCCAGTTCGTCGAGCGTGCGCCAGTACTTCGGGCCGCGCGCCTCCGTCAGCTTCTGCTTCACCTCGTTGAGACCCAGCGCCTTGTCCTTGCTGCCGGGACAAACGTCCGAGGTTTTCTTCTTGCTCTCTGTATCCATTCGGTCGTGATCCGCTCGGAAATTCTCGGTTCAGCCGCCGCGCGGCTGTCGTTCACTTCTTTACCGGTGACAGGTGTTGCAGCTGGTGATATCGGCGACCGAACGCACCTTGTTCGCCGTGATCAGGTACTTGCCCAGCGTCTCCTGGTCGGTGAACTTCTGTCCGTCGGGCAGGACGACCGGCTTGGCCGTAGTCGGCTGCTCGTACGCCATATTGAAGATCTGGTTCTCGTCGCTGCCCTGGACCTTGCTCGGCCTCAGGAACTTCTCCGGGGCGCGATGGCAGTTCAGGCACCACTCCATCTGCAACGACGCGTGCTGCCACGTCAGCGGCATCTTGTCCACCGGCCCATGGCAACTGTCACAGCCGACGCCCTTGTTCACATGAATGCTGTGATCGAAGTACACGAAGTCGGGCAGATCGTGAACTCGCGTCCACACCAGCGATTTGCCCGTGCGGAAGCTCTCGCGGACAGGCTCCAGCATCGGAGCGTTCGTCCATATCTGCGAGTGGCAGTTCATGCAGGTCTTGGTCGGAGGAATGCCGGCGAAGGAAGACGACTCGACCGACGTGTGGCAGTAGCGGCAGTCGATACCCAGCCCGGTGTAGTGGTGCTGATGGCTGAACGCCACCGGCTGCGCCTTGGCGACGCCGGCGTACGTGTAGTAGGGCGAGCGCTGCATTTGCAGAGCCGCCCATAGCAGTCCACCGACCAGCAGAAGGGCCGCGACAATCGAGGCCTTCGCGATCGTGTTCATGCTTCGATGAAAGATTTGGGCCATGTAGGACGCTTTCCGTTCCGTTCGCGTACGGCGGAAACCTGGCGCGCTACTACCAACTCGTCAGGTGTGAGTCGGGAGACGTTGGCAGACACAACCTGCCCGGCACAGCTACTCCCGCACTGCGGTACCGCGCTACGCCTTTACACGGCTTTCCGGACCAGCGCTCCCCCACCGCAGAGCCCGCATCCTCAAGCCGCAATCTGTTGTTCTGTGATCAACGTACTGATGAACTGTGACTCAGGTCACAAGAACCGGTGATTATAGCAGGAGCCATGCCGTTGCAAAGCGGCTTGCATGGAATCCAATCGCGAACTTCGAACAACCGCCTGTTTCGCAGCTCGCCCCACACCCCGGCCCGGTCACGTCGCCCATGTATATCGCACCGCGACAGATTTCGCGACAGCGATCTCCCTCTCCCGGTTCTCGCCCTGGCTCCTGTCACACCCGCCGCGAGCGCGTTGTTTTCCCGCGCGGAAAGCAGCCCGGCTTGGAACCGCATCACAGTCCACGTAAGGGATGAGACGGGAGCAGCTTTCGATGTACGGAAACAACTCGCAATTTTGTCACTCGCTCAAATCTTTCCCATTTTGAAACAGCACTTTGTTCTGGGTTCTCTCGCCGGGTTCTCGTCATTTCCGAACAGGAGTGAGCAATGACCGCTTCCGATGTACTCGTCGAATCCCTGCTCGATTGGGGCGTGGACACCATCTTCGGCATTCCCGGCGATGGCGTGAATGGAATCTTCGAAGCGCTGCGCCAGAAACAGGACAGGATACGTTTCGTGCAGACGCGCCACGAGGAAGCCGCGGCTTTGATGGCCTGCGCGCACGCCAAATTCACCGGACGCCTCGGCGTCTGCATCGCGACCAGCGGTCCCGGCGGCATACACCTGCTCAACGGGCTCTACGATGCCAAGCTCGACGGACAGCCCGTGCTGGCCATCACCGGCCTGCAATACCACGACCTCATCGGCACCTTCACGCAGCAGGATGTCCAGCTCGATCGCCTGTTCCAGGACGTATGCCTCTATAACGAGCGCATCATGAGCGCAACACACGTCGAGAACGTCGTCGAACTCGCCATCCGAACCTCGCTCGCGTACAGGGGCGTATCGCACGTCACCATCCCCGTGGATTTGCAGGAGCAGCAGATCGACGACGCCATGCGCTCCAGCCGCAACAAGCCCCACCACGTCAGCGATGTCTTCGCCCGCAGTGCGCGGCTTCCCGACCCGCACGATCTCCAGCGCGCGGCCGAGATACTCAACGCCGGCCGCCGCGTCGCCATCCTCGCCGGGCGTGGAGCGCTGAAGGCCACCGACGAGCTGGAGCAAACCGCCGAGGTTCTTGCCGCGCCGATCATCAAGGCGTTGTTGGGCAAGGCCTGCGTGCCCGACGACTCCCCATACACCACGGGCGGTATCGGCCTGCTCGGGACCCTCCCTTCGGAGCAGGCCATGGAGAGCTGCGACACGCTGCTCATCGTGGGCAGCGCGTTCCCCTATGTCGAGTTCATGCCAAAGCCCGGACAGGCGCGAGCCGTCCAGATCGAGCTCGATCCACAGAAGGTCGGGCTTCGCTATCCCGTCGAGGTCGGACTCGTGGGAGACAGCGTGCGCACGCTGCGCGAGCTGCTTCCATTGCTTCCCCGCAAAGCCGATCGCAGTTTCCTCGAGAGAGCTCAGCACGGCATGAAAGACTGGGCGGACCTCATGCACGAACGCGCATCGCGCATGGACATTCCGATGAAGCCACAGGTCGTCGCAAGCGAGATAGGCCGCCGCCTGCGAGACGACGCCATCGTGACTTCCGACAGCGGAACGATCACGACCTGGTGGGCGCGGCACATTCCAGCCAAGCGCGGACAGATGCACTCCTGCTCCGGCAACCTGGCGACCATGGCATGCGGACTTCCCTACGCCAACGCCGCGCAGATCGCCTACCCCGGCCGCCAGGTCGTCTGCTTCATCGGAGACGGCGGCTTCACCATGCTCGGCTGCGAACTGATCACCGCCGTGAAGTACAAACTCCCCATCAAGGTGTGCGTCATCAAGAACAACACGCTTGGGCAGATCAAGTGGGAACAAATGGTGTTCCTCGGCAATCCCGAGTATGGCGTGGAACTGGAACCGATCGACTTCGCGCTCTACGCCAGGGCTTGCGGCGCAGCGGGGATGACCGTCGAAGATCCCAAGGCGTGCGGCGACGCGGTCGATACCTGGCTCAACACTCCGGGGCCCGCCGTGCTCGAAGCGGTGGTCGATCCTTTTGAGCCGCCGATGCCCGCCAGGATCAAACCCGAGCAGGCCTACCACTTCGCCAAGTCGCTCGCCAGCGGACAGCCCGAGGCATTGAACATCGCAAAGACCGTGTTCCGCGACAAGATCCGCGAACTGGTGTGAAAGAGAGAAGTTGCGGAGGTTTCGGAAGTTGCGGAAGTTGCGGAGGCGGAGTGCTTGTGTATCAGGGCACGCCTTCAGGCGTGCCGAAAACTCGAAACAAATCACAGGGGCTTTAGCCCCTGCGGCCCTCAAAAGATTTCGCCAAGAAGACAACGGCCGCCCCAACCGGGGCGGCCGAACCAGATCGAACTCAACGGACCTAATTCTTTAAATAGAAGTTCGTCGTGACGTCCATCTTTACTGCGACCGGTTTTCCGTCGCGCTCAGCCGGCTTGTAGGTCCACTCTTTCACGGCAGCGATGGCGTTCTCGTCGAGCCCGTAGCCGAGGCCTTTCTTGACCTTGGCTGAAGCAACGCGGCCTTTTTCATCGACAATGATCGATACGATCACGTCGCCCTCGATGCGCTTCTTTTTCGCCTCGTCCGTATACTCGGGACTTGCAACCTCCAACAGCCGCGGCGGAGTAATCTCGTCCGTCACCTCGACGGCGTTCGCGTCCTGTTGCCTCTCGCCCGACTGAGCCCACGCGGCCACGCAGCAGGCCACCATCACAAACAGCAACACCACGGTCCAGCGTCTCATGCGGCCCCCTTCCAGCGCGGTCCGATTTCGCCGCGCTGTATCGGCCAACATGTTGCTTCCGGGTGTCCCCGGCGTCTGTGACGCGCGTTACAGAACCGTTGTCAATGAATCCAATATGGGAGTGCCGTTCGTAACGGGCATCCCTGGCCCCTCCGGCGGCTAACTGCCCGCCGAACGCGGCCAGGCGGGCTTGTCCGGATCACGCGAGTCCCGCTCCGGCGCCGGCGCGCCAGGCAGCGCCCACACGAGCAGCTTTCGTTCCGTCATCTCCTCAATGGCATAGCGCACGCCTTCGCGCCCGATGCCGGAGTCCTTCACTCCGCCATACGGCATCGGATCGATGCGGAACGTAGGCACGTCGCCAACCACGACGCCTCCGACCTCGAGCCTCTCGAACGCGAGCATCGTCAGCGCAGCATCGCGACTGAACACGCCTGCCTGCAATCCGAACTCCGAGGCGTTGACGCGCGCCAACGCCTCATCGAAGCTCTCGTAAGACTCGACCGTGACCACCGGCGCGAAGATCTCGGCGCAGTTCACGCGCTGATCGGGCCTGGTGGCGGTGAGCACCGCCGGTTCGAGCATCGCTCCCGTTCGGCGGCCTCCGCAGAGCAGCTTGGCTCCGGAATCCACCGCTTCTTTGATCCAGCTCTCCGCGCGCACGGCGTCACTCTCGCGGATCAAAGGGCCAACCTCGGTCGCCTCGTCCACGGGATCGCCCACCCGCAGCGCCTTGACCTTCGGCACAAAGGTCGAGAGGAACGACTCGTAAACCCGCGCCTCGACCAGGATGCGTTGCACGCTGATGCAACTCTGTCCCGCGTAGGCGAAACCACCGGTCACACATCGCTGCGCCGCGTATTCGAGATCGGCATCGCCGTGGACGATGCATGCGGCGTTGCCGCCAAGCTCAAGCGCGACCTTCTTCTTGCCTGCTCGCGACTTCAACCGCCAGCCGACGGCCGCGCTTCCGGTGAAGCTGAGCATCTTGAGGCGATCGTCTTCGATCAACGCCGACGCATCCTCATTAGAGAGATACAACGCGCTGAGGGCGCCCTTCGGCCATCCCGCGCGATCGATCGCTTCGGCCAGCATCAGCGCGGTGACCGGCGTCTGCGGAGCGGGCTTGAGAACGACCGGGCATCCTGCGGCAATCGCCGGACCCAACTTGTGGCAGACAAGGTTCAGCGGAAAGTTGAACGGAGTGATGGCCGCGATCGGTCCCAGGGCGAAGCGCCGCACCAGTCCCCAGCGCCCCTGCGCCGCACCGTCGTAGTCCAGCGGAAGGTACTCGCCCGTGATGCGCGTTGCTTCCTCGGCCGAGACGCGTAGCGTCAGCAGTGCGCGATCAACCTCAGCCCGCGCAGTCTTGATCGGCTTGCCGGCCTCGAGACAAATGGCGCAGGCGAACTCCTCCCTGCGATGCTCAATTTCGTCCGCCGCCGATCGCAGAACACGCTGACGCTCGAAAGCCGGCATCGAGCGGGTGACGGCAAAGGCCTCGACCGTCGCATCAATCGCACGCTCCAGTTGTTCAGGCGTACCGCGCACCACGCGTCCGACGACACTGGCGTCGAATGGCGAACGAATGTCGATCCACTCACCTTCCGCCACCCA
>DASPLH010000264.1:0-38983 GCA_035627675.1 Clostridia bacterium | reverse complement strand
GTCAAGCCGGCGATCATCAAGCTGGACAAGACGACCTGGCGGGTGAGCAACTCTGCCGGTTGCACGGCCGTGAGCTACACGTATCGAGCGGAACTGGCGGGACCTTTCGGGATCAGCGCAAGCGGCGATCATGTGTTCATCAACTGGGCGCTGCTGGTGCCTTACCTGGTGGGCAGGCGCAACACTCCGATCGCGATTTCGCTCGACGGCATCCCGCCCGGATGGAAGGTGCGCGACGGCGGCATCCTGTGCCGCAAGGGAGGCTGCGCGTCGGATGCTATCGCCGTGGGATACGACGAACTCGCCGACTCTCCGGTGGAAATCGGGCCGTTCGAGGAGACGAGTTTCGAACAGGGTGGAGCGCGCTACTACGTAGCCGTCCACGGCACGGCGGGCGACTACGATCTCAGATCGATCAGCGCCAATCTTCAGAAGATCACGGCCGCCACCGTCGAGTGGATGCAGGACCGTCCGTACGAGGAGTACACCTTCCTCTATCACTTCCCCCGCGGACCCGCGGGCGGCGGCATGGAGCACGCAAACTCCACGGCGATCGACGTCACGGCCGACAGGCTCAAGGAGAATCCGTTGACCTACGCCGGAGTCAGCGCGCACGAGTTCTTTCATCTCTGGAACGTCAAGCGGCTTCGCCCGCGATCGCTGGAGCCCATCGATTTCACCAGGGAGATGCCGACCCGCGCCCTGTGGTTCGCCGAGGGCGTGACCAGCACGGTAGCCGAGCATATGCTGGTGCGCGCAGGGCTGCTCGATGAGCGGGGATTCCTCCGGCGATTGGCAGAACAGGTAGAGGAACTGGAATCGCGGCCGGCACGCCGCTTCCAGTCGGTCGAGGAGTCGAGCCTGGAGACGTGGTTTGACAAATATCCTTACTACCGCAGGCCTGAACGCAGCGTGTCCTACTACAACAAGGGACACATCGTGGGCGTGCTGATGGATTTGCAGATGCGCCGCGTCAGCGGGGGAACGCGGTCGATCCGGGACCTCTTCCAGTACATGAACCAACGCTGGGCAAAGCGCGGCGAGTTCTATGACGATTCCGAAGCCGTTCGCAGCGCCGCGGAAGGGCTGACGGGAAGCGACTTCCGCCCGTTCTTTGCCCGGTACGTCGCGGGGACGGAGGAGCTCCCGTATAACGAGCTGTTCGCAACCGTCGGGTTGCGTCTCGTCCACCGCCGCACCGAAGTCGCAGCCACGGGACTGCACACGGGGCGGAACGGCGGCATGACAATGGTCGCGCAAGTGGAACAGGGAAGCCAGGCAGAAAAGGCCGGCATCAGGCCAGGGGACATCCTCACATCCGTGAACGGCATGACTCTCCGAGGCGATTTCAGCTCGATGATTCGGGCCATGCGGCCGGGCGAGATCGTCCGGGTGGGGATTCGCCGCGGAGCGGAGGATCGAGAAGCGTCGATCCGTCTGGCGTCACAGGTCAGCGAAGAGTACTCGTTGGAGGACCTGCCGGCGGTCTCGCCGGAGCAGCGCGCCCGCCGCGCCGCATGGCTGCGCGGCGACAGCCAGGAGCCCGGGGTGCGGAGATGATCCGCTCGTCCGTCGTTGTCCTCTTCTGGGCGATGTACGTGATCGGAGCGGCGCTTGTCGGCTTCCCGGTGACATTGCTGACGCGCGACATCTCCTTCCTGTGGCGCATCTCGATGTGGGGAGCGCTGGCCGGCGTGCGGCTTGGCGGCATACGGCTGCGCACAGCCGGACGCGAGCGGCTCGACCCGAAGCAGACGTACCTGTTCATGTCGAACCATGTCTCGAACCTCGATCCCCCAATCATTGTCCCCCTCTTGCAACGGCGCATCTCGATCCTGGTGAAGAAGGAACTGTTCAGGCTTCCGATCTTCAGCACCGCCATGCGGATCGCGGAATTCGTAGCCGTGGACCGTCGCAATCGAGATGCCGCGATCGAGAGCATCAAGGCCGCCGTGCGGGTTCTGCAATCGGGGATGAGCATGCTGGTTTACCCGGAAGGGACGCGTTCGCGAGACGGGCGGCTGTTGCCCTTCAAAAAGGGGCCGTTCCACATGGCCGTGGATGCGGGTGTGTTGATCGTGCCGATCACCATGGTCGGAACGCACGAGGCCTGGCCCAAGGGCACCTTCCGGATCAATCCGGGCGAGGTAACAGCCTACTTCCACCCGCCGATTGACCCGCGCAACTTCGATTCGCGCGAGGCCTTGATGGACGCCGTTCGTGAGGCGATCGAGAGTGCGCTGCCGAAGCAGTATCAGATGGTGTAGGCGGGATTGGAAGCGCGGAACCTCCGTCACGTCATCCTGAGCGAGGAAGCGCCGAAAAGAGCGCTTCCGAGTCGAAGGACCTTGCGTACCCCGCTGGAAGGCACAACGAGTGCCCCACGTTAGCTCGGCGAACGTGGGGACCCGCGTCCTGGCTGCTCCCTCACCGTGGCGCGTGGTCTGCGCGTGCGGGAGCGAGTACCTCTTCCGCCGCGGCGGTCAGCCGCTGCTTCAGCAACTCGAGGTTGCCTTCCCCGGTCAGGTAGCTGATGACCATCATGCGTACGACGCTGCGTCCGGCTACGTGCGTCTTCGAGATCCATACCTGGCCGTCTCTCGTCACGGCCTCCACCAGCGCAGAATTGAGGGCGTCAATCTCTTCTTCCGTGTCATCGACCTTCACCCGGAAGTTGATGATCGGCAGGCGCTGCGGAGCCGCGAGTTCGAAGTACTGGGACCCGCGCAGCCAGTCGGCGAATCCCTGCGCCAGCCTGAGTTGCCGGTCGATCAGATCTTCGTACGCCTGCCGTCCGTGAACGCGCAGCGTCAGCCACAGTTTGAGGGAGTTCATGCGCCGCGACCATTGTGCGCTGACCTTGAAGTTATCGATCAGGGGAGCGTTCGCCACCTTCGGCATGTAGGGCGTGGTCACGGCGAAGGTGCGCTCCATCAGCTCGGGACGCGAGGTCAACACCACGCCTGCCGCAAACGGCATCGAGAGCCACTTGTGCGGGTCGATGGTGATCGAATCGGCGCGTTCGATGCCTCGGACCAGGTTGCGATGCTTGTCGCTGAAGATGGCTGCCGCGCCGTACGCTCCATCCACGTGGAGCCAGAGGCCGTAGCGCGCAGCGATGTCGGCCAGGGCGTCGATATCGTCGATTGCGCCCGAGTTGGTCGTGCCTGCTGTCGCGACGATGCAGAACGGGCGGAATCCGGCGGCGAGATCGGCCTCGATCTGGGCGGTGAGCCTCGCCACGTCCATCCGGACTTCCGAGTCCACCGGGATGCGGCGGAGCGCCTTGCGTCCCAGGCCAAGCAGGCCGAGAGACTTGTCGAGCGAATGGTGCGACTCGGCGGAGGCGTAGGCGACGGGACGCGCCCCGATCGCCGCAACCCCGTCTTTGACGGAAGCGGGGAAGTATGCAGCCAGCGCGAGCGCGATGGCGGTGAAGTTCGCTTCGTTGCCGCCGCTGGTGAAGGTTCCGTCGCAGAGGCGGCGTCCGGCAGGAACCACCTCGCCGTTGATCTTCTTGTGCCAGCCGACGCGCTCGGCCATCCACCGTACGGTCTCGCTCTCGATCTTGGAGGCCAGTTGCGAACGCGCCAGCGTTGCCAGCTGCGGGTTGAGGGCGGCCACCAGCGCCTCGGCCAGCACGGCCATGTAGGTCGGCGTCGGGTTCATCAGGCCGAAGTAGTTGGCGCTGGGAACGTGGAATCCCTTGTCGATCAGTTCGGAGCAGGCGTCTTCGAGCACGCGGAGGGCGTCGTCGCCCATCTCGGGCATCGCGTCCCGCAGTTGTCCGAAGGTGCGCTGGTCTGCGGGAAGCTGTACGGGGCGGTCAGGCAGGCTGGAGAAATACTGGTCGATGCGGTCGATGAGCCGGTGGCCCAGCTTACGACGTTCTTCACTTGTGAAGTCAAATCCCATGGGGTACTCGCTTCGGAATCGATTACTTCTCAGTTCCTGGTTAAGGGTTGGTGTTCGAATCGGCTTCGATAGCGATAGCCGTCCGGTATTCAGACGCACAGGCACGGCCTGGCGGTGCAATCTTTCAAGTTCAAAGCATCCGAACGCAAAGAACCGGGCCGGTGTTCCGGCCCGGAATATATTACCCCTGCGACTAGCCTTGCGCTTCCGCCTCGGCAGGTTCTTCTTCGAGTTCTTCGCGTTTTTCGGGACGCAGTTGGGGGAAGAGGATGACGTCCCGGATGGAGGGGGAGCCGGTCATCAGCATGGTGACGCGGTCGATTCCGATGCCTTCGCCGCCCGTCGGGGGCATTCCGTAGGAGAGGGCGCGGATGTAGTCCTCGTCCATCTGGTGCGCCTCTTCGTCGCCGCGCTCGCGCTCTCCGAGTTGCTGTTCGAAGCGGCGGCGTTGCTCCTCGGGATCGTTCAACTCGCTGAACGCGTTTCCGACCTCCATGCCGGCGACGTAGATCTCGAAGCGCTCCACCCAGTCGGGCTCGTCCCGCTTGTTCTTCGACAGCGGCGAGATCGCGACAGGGAAGTCGTAGAGGATCGTCGGCTCCCAGAGATGCTCTTCGGCAACGGCCTCAAACATGTCGGCTATGGTCTTGCCGGACGGGGCGCTGGGGTCGAACGGCAGGTTGATCCTGGCCTGTTGCAGGCGGCGAGCCAGTTCGCACACCTTGCCATGGTCGGCGAAGTCCTGCATCTCGGGCTTCGCGCCGGCGGCCTCGGGCCAGTGCTTCACGATGGCTTCGCGCATGGACAGGCGCTGGAACCTGCTCCAGTCGATCTCTCGGCCCTCGAACGTGGAAACCGGCGAGCCGTTCACGTCCATCGCGACCTGCAGCAGCAGCTCCTCGCTGAGCTTCATCAGGTCGTTGTAGTCGGCGTAGGCCTGGTAGAACTCCAGCATCGTGAACTCGGGATTGTGGTGAGTCGAAATGCCTTCGTTGCGGAAGTTGCGGTTGATTTCGTAAACGCGGTCGATTCCGCCGACGACCAGGCGCTTCAGGTACAGCTCCGGCGCGATGCGCAGGAACAGATCCATGTCGAGCGTGTTGTGGTGCGTAACGAACGGGCGTGCCGCGGCGCCTCCGGCGATCGGGTGCATCATCGGCGTCTCGACTTCGACGTAGCCGCGCTCGTCGAAATACCGGCGGACTGACTGGATCACCTTCGCGCGCTTCACGAAAACTTCGCGCACGTCGGGGTTCATCGTGAGATCGACGTAGCGCTGGCGGTAGCGCAGCTCAACGTCCTGGAGGCCGTGCCACTTCTCGGGAAGCGGCAGCAGGTCCTTGGAAAGGAACGTCATATCCTCAACGTGGACCGAGAGTTCGTTGGTGCGCGTCCGGAACAGGTACCCTCGGACGCCGATGTGATCGCCGATGTCGAGCAGCTTGAACAGGTCGAAAAGCTTCTCTCCGACCGCGTCCTTCTTGACGTAGATCTGGAGGCGCTTGCCGCCCTGCTGGAGATGGGCGAAGCCGGCCTTGCCCATGAGGCGAATGGCCATGATGCGGCCAGCCACGCGCACCTCGACGCGCGAGGCATCGAGATGTTCGCCCGCGGTCTCGGAGTACTCCGCAAGGATCTGCGGAATGACGTGAGTAGTTTCGTACCTGTAGGGGTAGGCTTGCTGGCCTAGGGCTTCGATCTGCTTCAGCTTCTCTTTGCGCAGGTCGTAGATTTTCTGCTCAAGTGACACTGTCGGGTGAGTCCTTGGTGGGAATAAACCTCAATTATAAGCACTGGCCCACTCCGGCCGCGGTACCCGAGTTCCTTGCTGGAAATTTACTCCCGGTATGTGACGCAAATCACTGGTGCCGATTTTCGCCGCGATGTACATTTACGGGCTCGCACAAAGATGGAAAATGCGCGCCGCCCGCTGTGCGGGTGTGCGCCGTTTGTCGGGAGGGCCGGGTTGCCGCAAAACTACGTTCCGATCTTCATCTTCCTTTTCATCGTCTTCGTGGTATTGGGCGGAACGGTCGTGATCGCCGCGGTGGTCCGCCCGAGCAAGCCGAGTCGCGTCAAGCAACTGCCATACGAATGCGGTATCGACCCGGTGGACGACGCGCGCAAGCGGTACACCGTCCGTTTCTACATCGTGGCAATCCTGTTCGTCGTCTTCGACGTGGAGACGATCTTCCTGTTTCCGTGGGCCGTGCAGTTCAAGATGCTTGGACTGTTCGGCTTCGTCGAGATGCTGATATTCCTCGGGATCCTGGTTGTGGGTTACGTCTGGATCTGGAGGAAAGGCGCTCTCGAGTGGGTTTAGCCGGAGTAAGCTGTACTCGAAACCCGCGCCAGTCGTGGGTTTTCGAGGCCGTGTGATGAATGTCACGTAAAGGCGTGAGTGATAACCGTTCCGGCCGGTTGAGACTCGGGGTATAAAAATCAGTCACACTCACCAAATGGCATTCGGACGTGGGGTCAATAATGCCTGAGGACGTCACGAAGTCGGGGTCCGTCTCTCCGAACGAAGTACCAGCTGCTTCACCTGCCGCCGCGGCGCCGAAACCGCCAGCCGCAGCCGCAAAACCCGCCGTTCCCGCATACCAGCGCTGGACCGGAGAATTGCCCTCGCGCTTGCAGCGCGAGTACGGGTCGGGAGTCCAGCCGCTCAGCTACAACGGCCAGAACTTCTTCACCGTGGACCGCGCGATTGCACACGCCGTGCTGCGCGTGTTGCGTGACGAGGCTGGGTTCGACTACCTCGTGGACTGCACGGCCGTTCACTACCCGCAGCGCGAGTTGCCCTTCGAGGTCGTCTGGATCCTGTACTCGTTCCGGCGCAACGAGCGCCTTCGCGTGAAGGCCAGCTTCGCGGAAGGCGAAGAGGTCCCAACCGCCACCGACCTGTGGCAGACGGCCAACTGGCTCGAGCGCGAGGCGTTCGACATGTTCGGCACCCGCTTCGCCGGACACCCGGACCTGCGCCGCATCCTGCTGCCCGACGAGTGGGTGGGGTACCCGCTGCGCAAGGACTACGACATCCGCAAGCAGGATCAGGACTGGGTGCAGAAGAACCTTGGAATCGAGAGCGGACAATGAGCGAGTCGAACTTCTACGAATCCCTGAGCGACATTGAACCGGGACAACGGACGTATCTCGATTCCAACGAACTGGTGCTCAACATGGGCCCGCAACACCCGTCCACGCACGGCGTGCTGCGAGTGATCCTGAAGCTGGATGGCGAGAAGGTGCTCGGCACCGACTGCGTGATCGGCTACCTGCATCGCGGAGTCGAGAAGATCGGCGAGAACCGCACCTACGCCCAGTTCAACCCCTACGTGGACCGCATGGATTACGTGGCGGCGGTTTCCAATGGGCTGGGCTACTGCCTCGCGGTTGAAAAGCTTCTCGGAGTCGAGGCCCCCAAGCGGGCGCAGTACCTGCGGGTGATCCTGACGGAGCTGAACCGCATATCGAGCCACCATGTCTGGCTCGGGACACACGCGCTCGACATCGGCGCCATCACGCCGCTCTTCTACGTCTTCCGCGAGCGCGAAGAGATCCTGAAGATCTTCGAGAAGTACTGTGGCGCGCGCCTCACGACCCACGCCTTCCGCATCGGCGGCTGCCAGTACGACGCCTATGAGGGCTTCGAGAAGGAAGTCCTGAAATTCTGCGCGGAGCAGGCGAAGAAGATCGATGAGTATGAAGAGCTGCTGACGACCAATCGAATCTGGGTCGATCGTACGAAGGACGTCGGAGTGCTCTCGGCCGAAGAATGCATCGCCCTGGGAGCCACCGGCCCGATCATCCGCGGCAGCGGCGTGCGCTGGGACCTCCGCAAGGCGCAGCCCTACTCGTCCTACGAAGACTTCGATTTCGAAATCCCCATCGGCCTGAACGGAGACACCTACGACCGCTACGTCGTTCGCATCCAGGAGATGCGCCAATCGCTGCGGATTGTCGAGCAGGCCGTCGCGGGCCTCATGGAAGGCCCGATCATGGCGAAGGTCCCGAAGATCATCAAGCCTCCGGCGGGCGAGGTTTATGTCTCGATCGAGGCGCCGAAGGGCGAGCTCGGGTACTTCATCGTGAGCGATGGCACAACGCAGCCATATCGCATGCGCGTGAGACCGCCGTCTTTCGTGAATTTGCAGTCGCTCGACCAAATGGTGCGCGGGCGCCTGGTGGCCGACGTGGTCGCGATCATCGGCACGCTCGACATCGTCCTGGGGGAGGTGGACCGCTAGATGGAACCTCTCACTCGCTATCTCAGCTCCAACGTCACTCCGGGCGAAGCCGGGGACATGCTCTGGATCACGATCTACATCCTGATCGTGTTTGCCGGCGTGTCGGTGGCCGTCATCTGCATGAACTGGCTGGAGCGCAAGATCCTTGCGCACATGCAGATTCGGCTGGGGCCGATGCGCGTCGGGCCGCACGGCCTGCTCCAGCCCATCGCCGACGCCGTGAAACTGCTGATCAAGGAAGACGTGATCCCGGCGAAGGCCGACAAGCTGATGTTCTGGTTTGCGCCGCTGATCGTGGTGATGACGGCGTTCACGCTGTTCCTTGTCGTGCCGTTTGGCCGCACGCACGCCGTGACCGACATGAACATCGGCATCCTGTTCATGCTCGGAGCAAGTTCGCTCTCGGTGCTGGGCGTCATCATCGGCGGCTGGTCGTCGAACTCGCACTATCCGCTGCTCGGCGCGCTGCGCTCCAGCGCCCAGATGGTTTCGTACGAAATCGCCATGGGGCTCGCAATCGTCGCCGCCGTGCTGATGACGAGCCTCCAGACGGGCACCGGGACGTTGAGCATGATCGGCATCGTGGAGTCGCAAGCGGCGCAGCAGACCTGGTTTGCCTTCCAGTTCTTCCCGCTGGGCTTCATCGCGCTGGTCATTTTCTCGATTGCGATGGTGGCCGAGACGAATCGCGCGCCGTTCGACCTGCCGGAAGCAGAGAGCGAACTGGTCGCCGGCTTCATGACCGAGTACAGCGGCATCCGCTGGTCGCTCTTCTTCCTCGCCGAGTACGCGTCGATGATGGCCGTCAGCTCCATCGCCGTAACGCTCTGGCTGGGGGGCTGGCTGCGGCCGTTCCCGAATGCTCTCGGCGGCCATGCCTGGGACGTGGCCTTCTCGCTCGTGCCGGGTATCGCGTTCCTTGGGCTGGCGGCGATGTGCCTGCTGGGTGCGATTCGCATGCCGAAGGTCGGCGCGCTCCGAGTTCAAACGGTTGGACTCGCCGGCTTCGGAGTTGTCCTCGGACTGGTCGGGCTCGTGATGTTGCTGCCGGGCGTGCGCGAACGCGTGCAGGACATCTTCTGGTTCGTCGCGAAAGCCTCGATCTTTATGTACCTCTACATCTGGTATCGCGGCACCTTCCCGCGCTATCGCTTTGACCAGCTGATGAAGGTTGGATGGAAGGTCCTGCTGCCGATCGCGCTGGCGGTTTTGATCCTGACCGCGCTGGTAGGCGTGCGGCAGGAGTTGTACGCGGTATTCGCGGGGGTGATTCGGTGACCCTGGGCGCAGTTCTTCGCAAGATTTTCATGGTGGACATTCTTACGGGTATGTCGGTGACGTTCCGCCACCAGAAGCAGGCCGACGTGATCACCGAGCAGTACCCGCTGGAGCGCCCGGTGATCGCCGAGCGCTATCGCGGGCAGCCGCGGCTGGCCGTGGATCCCGAAACGGGCGAGACACTCTGCAACGGCTGCGGCATGTGCGTGACGGCCTGCCCGGAGAAGCTGATCACGGTGACCTCCGAACGCGACCCCGAGACGAAGAAGAAAAAGATGACGACGTACACGCTCGACCTCAGCCGGTGCATGTTCTGCGGGCTGTGCCAGGAAGCGTGCCCGACCGATTGCATTGAACTCACGCAGGATTACGAGATGGCGCTCTACAGCCGCGAGGGCATGGTGCTTTCGCGCGAACAGCTCGAGCAGGGGCCGAAGCCCACGGTGTACGTACGATGAATCCTGTAGCCACTCCGTTTTTCTTCTACCTGCTGTCGGCGATTGCGGTGATCTCGGCGCTGGTCGTGATCCTCAAGAAGAACCCCGTGCACTCGGCCATGGCCCTGATCGTGACCTTGCTGGCGCTGGCCGGACTGTACCTGATGCTGTATGCGCCGTTCATGGCCGGTGTACAGATCGTCGTTTACGCCGGCGGCATCATGGTGCTCTTCCTGATCGTGATCATGCTGGTGAACCTGGAAGAGGCCGAACTGCAGGACCGCTTCAACAAGATGTGGCATGTCGCAACCGCCGCCGGCCTGGCCCTGGGAGGCCTGCTGCTGTTTGTGTACTACCGCGGCGCGCGGCTGTTCCCGGACGCGGGGCCGGCCCTGCCGGAGAACCAGAACACGCAGGCGGTCGGCATCATGCTGTACCGCAATTACATGCTGCCGTTTGAAATCGCCTCCATCCTGCTGCTGGTCGCGATCGTGGGCGCCGTAGTGATGGCGAAAAAGAGGGTATAGGCGATGCTCGAGATCGGCACAACACACTATCTCGTCGTGGCCGCGATGCTGTTCATCATCGGCGTCATCGGCGTGCTCACTCGCCGCAATGTCGTCATCATCCTGATGTCGATCGAGTTGATCCTGAACGCGGTCAACCTGAACCTGGTGGCGTTCTCCAGGCTCTACGACCTGCACGGGCAGGTATTCGCAATGTTCATCGTCGCCGACGCTGCCGCTGAAGCCGCCGTCGGCCTTGGCATCCTGATCGCCTTCTTCCGGAACAGGGAGACGGTGAACATGGACGAAGTTGATTTGTTGAGGTGGTGAGGCTCCAAAACCCTATGTTCCTCAACCTCATTTGGCTCATTCCGCTGTTTCCGGCCTTCGGCGCCGCAATGATGTTCTTCTTCGGGAGGCGCGCTCCGAAAGCCTGGGTCAACGCCGTGTGCGTTGGCATGGTCGTGCTGGCGTTCCTCTGGTCCTGCGGAGCGGTGTGGCAGTTCACGCACAGCGGACAACCGCAGTTCGAGAAAACGGTCTACACCTGGCTGGGCGACGGAACCGGCAAGCTGACCTTCCCGACGCACGGCGGTGCGCCCGCGGAGTTCAAGGTCGAGTGCGGATTCCTGCTCGACCCTCTCTCCAGCGTGTGGCTGCTCTTCGTGACCGGCGTCGGAATGCTGATCCACATCTACAGCACGGGCTACATGGCGCATGAAGGCGGGTACTACCGGTTCTTCGGATACCTGAACCTCTTCATGTTCTCCATGCTCACGCTCATCCTGGCGAACAACTATGTGCTGATGTTCGTCGGGTGGGAGGGCGTGGGACTCTGCTCGTACCTGCTGATCGGCTTCTACTTCCACAAGCATTCCGCCTCAACGGCGGCGAACAAGGCATTCATCGTCAACCGCGTCGGAGACGCCGGAGTGCTGCTCGGAACCTTTACGATCCTGTGGCTCTTCGGGACCGTGAACTTCACCGGCGTCACGGCGGCCGCGCGGGCGAACGCCGCTGAGTTGATGGGCTCGCCACTCATCATCGCCGCCACGCTGGCGCTGTTTGTCGGAGCCTGCGGCAAGTCGGCGCAGGTTCCGCTGTATGTCTGGCTGCCGGACGCAATGGAAGGCCCGACGCCGGTGTCGGCCCTGATCCACGCGGCGACCATGGTCACCGCAGGCGTGTACATGGTGGCGCGGTCGAACGCCCTGTTTGTCCTGGCGCCGGAGTCGATGAAGGTCGTCGCCATCGTGGGCGCCATCACCGCCATCTTCGCGGCCTCAATCGGCCTCGTGCAGAACGACATCAAGCGGGTGCTGGCCTATTCGACGGTCTCGCAGCTGGGCTACATGTTCCTGGCGCTTGGCGTGGGAGCGTTCGCCGCCGGCGTGTTCCATGTCTTCACGCATGCGTTTTTCAAGGCGCTGTTGTTCCTCGGCTCCGGCTCGGTGATCCACGCCATGAGCGGCGAGCAGGACATGCGCTACATGGGCGGGCTGCGGCGCAAGATCCCCGTGACGTTCGCCACCATGCTGATCGGAACGCTCGCCATCGCCGGCATCCCCGGCCTCGCCGGTTTCTTCTCCAAAGACGAGATCCTCTGGCAGACGTGGTCGAGCAATGGCGGCGCGTACCGGTTCCTGTGGTACATGGCGTTTGCGACGGCGATCATGACGGCGTTCTACATGTTCCGGCTCGTGTACCTGACGTTCTTCGGCGAGCCGCGCATGTCGCACGAGGTCGAGCACCACGTCCACGAATCGCCCAAGTCCATGACGGTGCCGCTGATCGTGCTGGCCTTATGCTCGATCTTCGCCGGATACCTCGGCTTCCCGCAGAGTCTTGCGAAGGTAATCGGCATTCACGCACAGACCAACAGGTTCGAGCACTTCCTCGAGCCGGTGTTCGCGCGCCAGGCCGCTCCGGCGCTGGAGCATGCGGGCGAGGGCCACGCCGTGCAGCAAGCGGCGGCCGGCGAGCACCACGAGGGCGCGACGGAGTACCTGCTGATGTTCTTGTCGGTGGCTGCCGCGGGCTTCGGCTGGTGGGCGGCGAGCCGCGCCTACAGCAAGGCGGGGAAGGGCTACGCCGAGCCGATCCAAACGGTCGCTCCGCCCGTCTATCGCACCCTGCTGAACAAGTATTACGTGGACGAGGCGTACGACTACGTCTTTACCGGGCGGCGCAAGATCGGCGCGGTACGTCTCGGAGCGCAGGGACTCGGCAGCGCGTTGTGGAAGTTCGACAGCGAAGTAATCGACGGCGGTGTCAACGGCACGGCTTGGGCGACGCGCACGTTAGGCGCTGTTTCGTCGCTATGGGACAAGTACGTCATCGACGGACTTTGCGTGAACGGACCTGCGGTCGTAACGCGTGCGCTCTCTTACCCCGTGCGCATGGTGCAGTGGGGCGTAATGCAGTGGTACGCGCTGGTCATGGTTGCCGGGATCGCCGGGTTTATCTGGTATTACGTGCTGCGGTAGGCAGCGAACGCCCGCCAGTTCTGCGGGCAGCGAAACACGGGCGATAGGCCCGGATGGGACGCAAATGTACAACCACATCCTTACGGTCATTCTCTTTACGCCGCTACTGGGAGCACTTGCCGTGCTGCTGGTCCCGAGCGAGAACAAGCAGGCGATTCGCTGGGTGGCAAACGTCTTTGCCATGCTGGGCTTCGCCGTCTCGCTGCCGCTGGTTCCGTGGTTCTGGGCGGTGAAGGACCTCCCCGGCTTCAAGTTCATCGAGGGCTCGCCGAACAACTGGATTCCGCAGATCGGCGCGGGCTACTACCTTGGCATCGACGGCATTTCCTTCCTGCTAATCATGCTGACGACGCTGCTGGGCGCGATCTCCATCCTCGCGTCGTGGACGGCCATCGACGAGCGCGTGAAGGAATACTACGCGTGGTTCCTCGTGCTCCAGACCGGAATGCTCGGCGTCTTTATGGCGCTCGACTTCTTCCTGTTCTTCGTCTTCTGGGAAGCCATGCTGGTGCCGATGTACCTGCTGATCGGCATCTGGGGAGGCCCGCGCAAGCTCTACGCGGCGGTGAAGTTCTTCCTCTACACGCTGGCCGGCTCGGTGCTGATGTTGCTCAGCGTGCTGTTCCTGTACTTCTTCCATCACCGCCTCACAGGCGTGTACACGTTCAGCATCCCGGAACTCTATACGACGGCTCCGCAGATCGTGAGCTTCTATGGCGTAAATGCCGCCGTGCTGCTGTTCTTCGGCTTCTTCCTGGCGTTTGCCATCAAGGTGCCGATGTTCCCGTTCCATACCTGGCTGCCTGACGCGCACGTCGAGGCCCCTACGGCTGGTTCGGTGATCCTCGCCGGCGTCCTGCTGAAGATGGGAACGTACGGACTGGTCCGCTTCTCGCTGCCGTTCTTCCCGACGGTCGTGCAGATGCCAGTCATTCGCAATTGGATGATCGGCTTGTCGATCGTCGGCATCATCTACGGCGGGCTGGTCTCGCTGATGCAGAAGGACATGAAGAAGCTGGTGGCGTACTCGTCGGTGAGCCACCTGGGCTTCTGCACGCTCGGCATCTTCGCCTTGAACGGCTCCGGCTTGAGCGGATCGGTGCTCCAGCAGATCAACCACGGAATCTCCACCGGCGCGCTCTTCCTGATCGTCGGCATCCTGTACGAGCGTCGGCACACCCGCGAGATCTCGGAATACGGCGGCATCAGCAACGTGATGCCCGTGTACGCCACGATCACGCTCATCATGTTCCTGTCGTCGATGGGACTGCCGCTGCTCAACGGATTCGTCGGGGAGTTCACGATCCTGCAAGGCGCGTTCTCGGCGAAACCGGCGTGGGCCATCTGGTCGATCCCCGGCGTGGTGCTGGCCGCCGCCTACCTGCTGTGGCTCTACCAGCGCGTGTTCTTCGGGACCGTCACGAATCCGAAGAACGAGAAGCTGGCGGATCTCAACGGCCGCGAACTGGCAACCTTCGTTCCGCTCGTGCTGCTGGCGTTGTGGATCGGTCTGTATCCGAAGCCGTTCTTCCAGGTTCTCAACCAGCCTGTGAACGAACTCGTGCAGCGGGTCAACGCCAATGGCGTCCACAACGCGCAGCAGACTCCGAACACGGTTCCGGCCGACGCGCCGAACACGCCGGCCGCGCCGGCGAAGACTGCCGACATGAACACGGCTTCCGCGGAGCACGACCGCACGACGGCGGCACGGTAACCAGCCATGACGAGCTATTCACAACTCGGGCAGTACTTCACCAGCGCCGACTACCTGCTCGCGCTTCCCATTCTGCTGCTGGCTGTGTTCGGAGTGGGCGTGCTGTTGATCGACCTGATGTTGCCGCCGGAATGGAAACGGCTGAACGCCATCACCGCGCTGCTGGGTCTGGCCTTCGCCGCCGTCGCGGTATTGAAGATTCACGCACAGTTCCGAATGGCCGAAGCTGCCGGGCTGGATGTGACGCACTACTCCGGCTTTTTCGGAACGGTGATGATGGACCGCTTCGCCGTGTACTTCTTCTACCTGTTCCTCGCCGGAGCGGCCGTTGCGGTTCTGAGTTCCGTGAAGTACCTCCAGGTTGAGCGCGAAGACCACGGCGAGTTCTACGCGCTGGTGCTCTTCGCCACCATCGGCATGATGACGATGGCGTGCGGCTATGACCTGATCCTGCTGTACATCGGGTTGGAGACCATGGCGATCCCGACCTACGTCATGGTCGGATTCCTGCGCAGCCAGCGCCGCTCCAACGAAGCCGCGCTGAAATACATGCTGCTCGGCGCGTTCTCCAGCGGCATCTTCGCCTACGGCCTCTCGCTGTTTTACGGCCTGTCGGGCTCGACCAACCTTGGAGAGATCGCAACCGCCTTACAGCAGCGCATCGCGGCCGATCCGCGCGACCCGGTCGTGATCTTCGCCCTGGTGACCACCGTTTCAGGATTGCTGTTCAAGATCGCCGCCGTGCCGTTCCACCAGTGGGCTCCGGACGCCTATGAAGGCGCGCCCACGAACGTAACCGGCTTCATGTCCGTCTCGGTGAAGGCCGCCGCCTGGGCCCTGCTGCTGCGGATGTTCATCTTCGGACTGGCTCCCCTCCGCGAACTGTATGTGCCGATGATTGTCTTCGTCGCGGTTGCGACCCTCACGGGCGGGAATCTGGCGGCCATGACGCAGACCAACACCAAGCGCCTGCTCGCCTACAGTTCCATCGCGCACGTCGGTTACATGTTGCTGGGCCTCGTCGCCAGCGACAACGTCTCAAACCAGACAGGCATAAAGGGAATTCTCATGTACCTGCTGGTTTACACGTTCATGAACCTGGGAGCGTTCGCGGTGCTGACGTCGTTGCGGCGGCGCGACATCGTCGGCGACGAACTGGACGACATCGCGGGACTGCACAAGAAGGCTCCGACCGAAGCCGTCCTGATGCTGATCTTCCTTCTGTCGCTCGCCGGGATTCCGCCGCTGGCGGGCTTCTGGGGCAAGTACTTCATCTTCCTCTCGCTGATCGAAACCGGCCACTACATCCTCGCGACGATCGCGGTGTTCTACGCCGTGGTGAGCGTGTACTACTACCTGAAGATCGCGAACGCCATGTTTGTGCGTGAGGGCACGACGGACGTCCCGGTGCAGTCGAGCCTCGGATTGCGCACGGCACTGCTGATTACCGGCACGGCAACCGTGCTGATCGGCCTGTTCCCGAGCTTCTTCATCCGGGCGGTGGACTGGTCCCTGATCAGCGCAAGGGCGGCCTCGATCGCGCTCATGAAATAACTTGCCAGGGCAACGCAGAGGGCGGCGGGCAGGGGCCCGCCGTTCGTTTCTTGGCTGCACATCCGATATACTCCCGCCGTGGATACTCCTGAGCGCACCCCCCAGGGCGAACCGCCTCGCAAGCGCGGCCCGCTCGAACAGATCGCCAAGTACAGCGAACTTGCACTGGTGCTGCCCGCCGGCGCGGTCGGCGGATGGGTCGTGGGGGCATTTCTCGACCGGTACTTCGGCACACACTGGATTTACCTGCTGGGCCTCGTTCTAGGCTTCATCGGCGGGTTCGTGCACGTGATTCGGGTGGCTGTGGCGGGTTCGCGGGAATAGGGAAGCGTGACCACCCTGGACACATCCCGCGAGGCCGAAGCCCGAGAGTTCTACAACGGCGCACTGCACCGCGTACAGCGTTCGGTGGCGGTACTGGCTGTCCCGCTGGCCCTCGGGGCTTTCCTGCGGTACGGCGCCTCTATGGGGGTGCCGTTCTGTGCGGGAGCGCTGCTGGGCTGGCTGAACCTGGTGTGGATGGCGCGCGGATCGACCGACCTGCTGACGCGCATTGCCGCCCTGAGCAGCTCCGGCGCGCCTCCGGCGAAACTGCCCGGCACTGGCGGCGCCGTATTCAGATTTGTACTGCGCTACCTGCTGGTGGGAGCTGCCGGATATGCTATATTTAACAGTTCTGTTTTCAGTATCTTGGGTCTGTTTACCGGACTGTTCCTGCCCGTCGCGGCTCTGATGCTTGAGGCTTTCTACGAGCTTTGGGTCTCGTACCGTCGCGGACTGTAACAGCGGTCTGCCCGGAATCGGCTGGCTATCAGGATTTCATGCATCAACTGTGGTTTACAGCGCTGCTGAATAAGCTCTTTGCCGGTCCCGTCACGGCTCTTTTGCACGCCGTCGGTGTCCACCCCCATAACCCCGAGGCTCCCATCTCCAACATCGTGGCGATGGAGATCCTGGTCTTCCTGCTGCTGACCTTGCTGTTCATCGTCGCCAGGGCCACCCTGTCGGTAGAGAAGCCCGGAGCCCTTCAGCACCTGATCGAAGGCGCTGACGGCTTCGTCAAAGGTCAGAGCCATGAACTGATCGGCCACGGATACGAGCCGTTCACGTCGTTCCTGGTCACGCTTGGGCTCTTCATCCTGACGTGCAACATGATCGGCCTGGTCCCCGGGTTCGAAGCGCCGACCGCCAGCCCGGTCGTTCCGCTCGGTTGCGCGCTGGTTTCGTTCTTCTACTACCACATCCACGGCATCCGGAAGCAGGGCTTCCACTATGCGCAGCATTTCCTCGGACCCGTGCTTGCGCTCTCGCCGCTGATGCTGGTGATTGAGATCTTCAGTCACCTCGCTCGCGTCATGTCGCTCACCATCCGTCTTTTTGCGAACATGTTCGCCGGCGACATGGTGACGCTGGCGTTCTTCTCGCTGATCCCGATTGGGTTGCCGATCATCTTCCTCGGACTCCATATCGGCGTGTCGTTCATTCAGACGTACATTTTCGTTTTGCTCTCGACCGTGTACCTGGCGGGAGCGGTTGCGGAAGAGCACTAGACTCCGCGATTCCGGGACTCAAAGATTGCGGCAATGCCGCAGGTTCCTCGAGCGTGAGGGCGCCAGCACGGTGAGCGTCAACCACCCACTGGGGGAAGATTCATAGGAGAAAGCAAATGCGTAAACTCACGATTGTTTTGGTTGCCATGATCGTGCTGATGGTCGCGGCTCCTGCGTTCGCGCAGGAAACGGCCGGAGGCGCGGCTCCCGCGGGCGTGAACTGGAACTGGGGCCTGGCTGGCGTTGGTCTTGCCGTCGCCGTCGCTGGTGCCGCTTATGGTCAGTCGAAGGTCGCTGCCTCGGCCTGCGAAGGCCTCGCCCGAAACCCTGCGGCTCGCCCCGGAATCCAGCTCGCGCTGATTCTCGGTCTCGCGTTCATCGAGTCGCTCGTGCTGTTCATCTGGGTTATGGTGTTCCTCAAGGTTCCGACGGGCGTCTAAGGCGACCCGCCATTTTCTGCGGACCCCGGCAGCGATGCCGGGGTTTTTGCTTTTGTAGCCGCTGAGCTACTAAGCTGCTAAGTCGCTAAGCCAAGCATGTTCACCGTTGGCAGCATCAAAGCTTAGCGACTCAGTAGCTCAGCAGCTTAGCGACTCATTGCTCGAATTCAACGAAATCTCGAAGGAGTACCGCAGCGCCTTTGGCCGCCGACGACATCTCGCTCTGAACCGCCTTTCCCTTAGGGTCGAACGCGGCGAGATCTTCGGCTTCCTCGGCGGCAACGGAGCCGGCAAGACCACGTCCATCCATCTGGCGATGGGCTTCATGCGGGCAACCGGAGGGTCGGGCACGATGCTCGGCCGTCCCTTCGGACACGTCGGCACGCGGGCGCGCGTCGGCTTTCTTGGAGAAAACTTCGCGCTGTATCCGCGGCGGGCGGACTGGCTGGTACGTTTCTACGGCGCGCTGAACGGCATGGCGGACCCGCGCCTTCGCCAACGCGTCGCCGAGGTGCTGCGCGATGTCGGACTCGAGGACCGCGCCGAAGAGAACGTGAAGCGCATGTCGCGCGGCATGCAGCAGCGCATCGGCATCGCACAGGCATTCGTCAACGACCCCGAGCTCGTGATCCTCGACGAGCCGACCTCCGCGTTGGACCCATTTGCGCGCATCGCCGTCCGCGAGTTGCTGGTCAAGGCGCGGCAGGCGGGCAAGACCGTCTTCCTGAGCTCCCACCTGCTATCGGAGGTCGAGAATGTATGCGACCGCGTGGCGATCCTGCGGCGCGGCGAACTGGTACGCGTTTCGCCGCTGCGCGAATTGCTGGAGGAGCAGGAGCGGTTCGTAATCCGCGCGCGGGGCGGTTCCGTCTCGCAGCTTCCCGGCGCCGAGGCGAACCACGACGCCGCACTGTTCACCGTCGGACGGAGCGAGCAGCGCGAGGCCATCGAGCGCATCTGGAACGCCGGGGGAGAGGTGCTGAGCGTTGCGCCCGGGCGGCGCTCGCTCGAGGACGCGTTCGTCGACCTGGCCGACCCCAACCGGCCACCGGAGGTGGAAGCGTGAAGACCATCCGGCTCGCGACGAACTTCCTGCGCGACCAGCGCTGGCCGCTGGTCGGCGTCCTCGCGTACTCGGTCGCGATGGCGCTCGCGTTCGGTGTCGCGACCGGGAGCCCCGGCCGCGCGGATGCCGAGTTCTACTTGCGGCAGCAGGCTGCCTTCGCCGTTTTCATCGGAGTGGCCGTCGCGGGTTCGGCGCTCAGCACAGATCTTCGCAGCCGGCGTCTGCTGGCCATCCTGTCGAAGGCCGTTCACCGCGCCGAGTACGTTGGAGGGATCATCCTCGCCTGCTGGACGGTGTCGCTGATCTACGTGCTCGTAACGGCCGTGGCGTGCGCCAGCGTTCCGGGTTTCCGCGCATTCCTTCCCGAGTTCCTGCGGATGTTCCCGGCGGTACTGGTGCTTGCCCTGCTGGCGATCACGGTCGCAGTGATGTTCTCAATCTTCGTGCACCCGTTCTTTGCGACCGCCCTGACGGCCATCGTGCTGATCGCGCCGGCTCCGGTGGCAATGGCCGTGCCGGGGCTGGGCGGATGGATCGCACCGGCGTACGAACTCGGGCGGAGCATAGCGACGGGGGCATGGACCAATGCTTTCGCCGCCATCGCCGGAGGCTCTGTCCAGAGCCTCGCCTTCTTCGCCATGGGGGTAACGATCTTCCAACGCAAGGACATCGCCGCGTCCGCGGACTGAGCAATGGAAAAGGCTGGCATCGCTGCCAGCCTTGCTTCCCGAATCCAGGTTTACCGCACCAGCGTCCGCGCAGACTCCAGTGCGTAGCCGAGCACGCGGTTCGGCAGCACGCCGAGGTAGATCGTCGCAGCCGCACACATCGCCATCGCAAATCCCGCTCCGAAACGAACGGGAACCACAGGTTCGTCCGTGAGTGGTTCGCGCATGTACATGTAGACGATCAGGCGCAGGTAGTAGTACGCGGCGACCGCCGAATTGATGACGCCAATGATCGTGAGCCCGACCAGTTCGGAGCGCAGCGCCGCGGTGAAGACGTAGAACTTCGCGAAGAAGCCGCCGGTGAAGGGAATGCCGATCAGCGACAGCAGGAACAACGTCAGCAGGCCTGCAAGGATCGGCGAACGGCGTCCCAGGCCGGCGTAGGCATCGATATATGTATATCTCTCGCCCAGGCTGGCGAAGTGGCTCACAACGGCGAACGCGCCGACGTTCATGGCCGCGTAGGAGGCGGCGTAGAACATGGCGGCCGAAATGCCCGCGTCCGTATGTCGCACGGCAGCGAAGGCCACCAGCAGGTAACCCGCGTGCGCGATCGAGGAGTAGGCAAGCATGCGCTTGACGTTCGATTGCACCAGCGCGCCGAGGTTCCCGAGGCACATCGACAGCACGGCGGAGACCCACACCAGCCAGAACCAGCCCGGAGCCTGCGTGCCGAACAGCACGCGCAGCAGCACGGCGAATGCCGCCGCCTTCGGTCCGCTGGACATGAGCGCCACGATCGGCGTCGGAGCGCCTTCGTAAACGTCCGGCGTCCAGACCTGGAAGGGAGCCGTCGCCACCTTGAATCCAATGCCCACGAACATCAGCGCCATCGCGAGATACGCCATGGTCGGGGCGCCGTTGCGGAGCGATGCGCCGATCATGTCCACGTTCGTCGAGCCGGTCGCGCCGAACATCAGCGCCACTCCATAAAGGAAGAACGCGGTCGCAAACGAGCCGAGCAGGAAGTACTTGAGCGAGGACTCGCTGCTCTCCGCAGCGTTGCGGCGGAATCCGGCAAGGATGTAGGTCGCGATGGATGAGATTTCCAGCGCGATAAAAATCATCACCAGTTCGATGGCGGAGGCCATCAGGCCCATGCCGACCGTTCCGAGCAGGATCAGGCCGTACCACTCGCCGTGACGGATCTTCTGGCGCTCGACGTACTCAAACGACATGAGGACGGCGGCCAGCGAGACCAGGATGGCGACAACATGGAAGAAGACGCTGAAGGCGTCCACGCGCACCATGTTGAAGAACGCCGTTCCCGGATACTGCGCCATGTAAAACGTTGCGCCGAGCGCGGCAACCAATCCGATGGCCGATACCACACCGAGCGCGTGGCGGTCGCTCTTCTCGTCGAAGAACGGGTCGGCGACCATGACGATCATGCCGAAGATCGCCAACACGATTTCCGGAAGGATCCGAATGTAATCAGCTGACGGAATCATCGGCCGTGTTCCTCTGCGGAAGGCTGCGAGCTTGCGTTGTCGGGCTGCGCCTGGTTCAAATGGTTGGTTGGAGTTCCGGTTCCTAGCACTTCGCCGATTTGCTGCACCTGCCCTCCTGTGTGTTCCACCACGCGCACCGACGCCGCGTCGATCGCGTTCATCCACACCATCGGAGCGACACCCATTACGACCGACGCAATCGCCAGCGGCCACACCGCCGTGCGCTCACGACCGTCGATATCCCGCAATGTGGCGTTCACCTCGTGCGTGACGTTGCCGTAGAACATCCGCTGGTACAGCCAGAGCATGTACGCGGCGCTCCAGATCACGCCGGTCGCGCCCAGGATGCCGTACACGGCCTTGGCCTGGAACGAGCCCGCCAGGATCAGGAACTCGCCGATGAAACCATTGAGCAGAGGCAGCCCGATCGACGAAAGCGTGATGACCAGGAAGAAGGTGGCATACACGGGCATGTGCGTGGCCAGCCCGCCGTAGTCCTTGATCTCGTACGTGTGGCGCCGGTCGTAGATCTGGCCGGCCAGCAGGAAGAGCGCCCCGGTGGAGACGCCGTGGTTCAGCATCTGGTAGACCGCGCCGTCGATTCCGAGTTGCGTGAAGCTGAAGATGCCCAGCACCACGAATCCGAGGTGGCTCACGGACGAGTAGGCGATCAGCTTCTTCATGTTCGGCTGCACCATGGCGACCAGCGCGCCGTAGATGATGCCGATCAGCGCCAAGGCCATGATCCACGGCTGATGACGGTGCGCCTCGTCGGGAAAGAGTCCGAGGTTGAAGCGCAGCAGTCCGTAGGTGCCCATCTTCAGCAGCACCCCGGCCAGCAGGATCGAGCCTGCCGTAGGGGCTTCCACGTGCGCGTCAGGCAACCACGTGTGCAGCGGGAACAGCGGAACCTTGACGGCGAATGCGACGAAGAACCCGAGGAACAGCCACAGTGCGGCCGTTGAGCTGAGCGTCAGCTGTCCGGAGGCGATCATCTGCTGGATGACGACGAAGTCGAACGAGCCGGTCTTCGCGTACAGCCAGATGATGGCGGCCAGCATGAAGACCGACGCGACCATCGTGAAGAGGAAGAATTTCACCGCCGCGTAGATTCGCCGCTCGTGCCCATACATTCCGATCAGCAGCGCCATCGGAATCAGCGTCGCCTCCCAGAAGAAGTAGAAGAGGAACAGGTCCAGCGCGATGAAGACGCCAATCATGGCCGTCTCCAGCAGCAGCATCAGGATGAAGAATTCCTTCACGCGGTCGTGGATCGACTTCCACGAAGCCAGCACGCAGATTGGCATCAGGAACGTGGTCAGCACGACCAGCCAGAGCGAGATGCCGTCCACGCCGACGTGGTAGTGGATGTTCGGAGTCGTGATCCACGCCTTGTCGAGTTCGTACTGGAATCCCTCTGCGCCGTTCCGGTAGTGCCACGGCAGATGCAGCGAGAGCAGGAACGTGATCAGCGAGATCGCCAGCGCGAACCAGCGGATGTCGCGCTCGCGGCGCGGGAAGATCAGCAGCAGGACCGCGCCGAGCGTCGGGAGAAACGTGACCAGCGTCAGGATGTAGGGATTGAAGCTCGCCGTGTTCATCGCGTGGCCACCCAAACCATGTAGAAGACAACCACCGCGGCACCGGCCGAAACCCATCCGGCGTAGCTGCGGATATTACCGGAGTAGATCTGACGCACTCCGTTGCTCACACCCGTCGTTCCGCCGGCGACGTTGTTGATGCTGCGATCGATCGCCTGCTGATCGATTCCGCGCCACAACACGCTTCGCGACAGACCGATCAGGGGACGGATGAAAGCCGCTCCGTACATTTCATCCACGTAGTACTTGTTGAGCACTCCGCGATACAGGCCGCCGAGACTGTCTGCCACGCGTCCCGGAATGTCGCGGCGCTTGACATACAGAAGCCATGCCAACCCGGCGCCGGCGAAGGCAATCAGCACGGAGACTCCCGTCAGCAGGAGTTCCGTCTGGTGGTCTGCGTGCGACTGCGTCTGCTCCTGCCTGGGCTCCATCGCGTGCTGTCCGAGCGCATTGTTTCCGTGCTGGCCCGCAGAATCGGACGCAAGGCTCGGCATGACCGGGGCAAGGAAGTGCTCGAAGTGGTTGTTGCCGCCCATCGCTTTCGGAATGCCGATGTATCCGCCGACGGCCGAGAGAACTGCCAGCAGGACCAGCGGGATCACCATCACCCACGGCGATTCGTGCGGCGCGCCATGGCGGCCGTGATCGCCGCCTGAGTGCCCGTGCTGTGGGGCGTGTGCCACGGTAGCGTGTCCTCCGACCGGCACAGTGTGCGTGTGCCCGCCGTGCTCGGGACTTTGCGTGTTGGCGCTCGCGTGCGCCGCCACTGGAGTGTGCTCTTCGACCTCCGCGCCGCGGTACTCATTGAAGAAGGTCAGGAACAGCAGGCGGAACATGTAGAAGCTGGTCATGAACGCCGTAACCGCTCCAAGCAGCCAGAGCACCCAGTGTCCGTGCGGGCTGGCGAACGCCTGCCAGAGGATCTCGTCTTTGGAGAAGAAGCCCGCCAGGCCAGGGATTCCGGTGATCGCGAGCGTGGCGATCGCCATCGTCCAGAAGGTGTACGGGATGTATCTTCGCAGGCCGCCCATTCGCCGCATGTCCTGCTCGCCGCCGCAAGCGTGAATCACCGACCCGGCGCCGAGGAAGAGCAGAGCTTTGAAAAACGCATGCGTCATCAGGTGGAAGATCGCGGCCGAGTACGCAGCCACACCGGCGGCCAGGAACATGTAGCCGAGCTGCGAAACCGTGGAATAGGCGAGCACGCGCTTGATGTCGGTCTGCGTGATGCCGATGGTCGCGGCCATGAGTGCGGTCAGCACGCCGATGATCGCGACCACTTCCAGCGCGATCGGAGCACGGCTGAAGATCGCGTTCGAGCGGCACACCATGTACACGCCTGCCGTGACCATCGTGGCGGCGTGAATCAGCGCCGACACGGGCGTCGGGCCTTCCATGGCGTCGGGCAGCCAGACGTACAGCGGAATCTGCGCCGACTTGCCGGTCGCTCCGACGAACATCAGCAGCGCGATGGCCGTCAGCAGGCCAGCGCCGATTTCGACCGGGTACTGCGCTGCTTTCTGAAAGACCTCCGTGTACTGGAGCGTGCCGAAGTGTTTCACCAGCAGGAACAGCGCGACCAGGAAGCCGAAGTCGCCGATGCGGTTGGTGATGAACGCTTTCTTGCCGGCGTTCGCCGCCGAGTCGCGCCGGAAGTAGAACCCGATCAGCAGGTACGACGCGAGTCCCACGCCTTCCCATCCGACGAACATCAGCAGGTAGTTGTTCGCCAGCACCAGGGTGAGCATGAAGAACATGAACAGGTTCAGGTACGAAAAGAACCTGTAGTACCCGCCCTCGTGCGCCATGTAGCCCGCCGCGTAAACGTGGATGAGGAAGCCCACGCCGGTCACGATCAGCATCATCACCATCGAGAGCTGGTCGAGGTACAGGCCGAACTCGATGCGGAAGCTGCCGAGGCGCAGCCAGTCGGCGTAGTGCTCGAGGTGCGGCACCTGTTCGGCGGGCATGCCGAGGAACCGCACGGCGACCATTGCGGCCCAGGCAAAGGAGGCCGCGGTGAACGTCAGCGCCACCGCGTTCACGGCCTTGTTGGAGAAGCGTCTCCCGAACAGGCCGTTGATTGCGGCGCCGGCCAGCGGCAACACCGGGATCAACCAGAGATGCAGACTCATAGTTTGAGCAGGTTCACGCGGTCCACGTTGAGCGTTTCACGCGTGCGGAAAACCGAGATGATGATTGCCAGTCCCACGGCAGCCTCGGCGGCCGCCACGACCATGACGAAGAACACGAAGATGTGACCGCTGAGCGCCTGCCAGCGGGACGCGAACGCGATGAACGACAGGTTCACCGCGTTGAGCATCAACTCGATCGACATGAAGATCGTGATGATGTTGCGTTTCAGGAGGAACCCCGCAACGCCGCAGGCAAAGAGCACGGCACTCAGCAACAGGTACCAGGACAACGGGACCATCTACTCTTCTCCCCTGGGGCGCGCCAGAACCACAGCGCCCATGATGGCGATCAGGATGAGGATCGATGTGACTTCGAAGGGCAGTAGGAAGTCGCGGAAGAGCAGGCGTCCTACGCCCTCGGCGCTGCCGTAGAACTGGCCAACGCTCAGGGAGGTCTGATCTTCGCTTCCGCGCAGTATCACCCAGGCGCCGACCAGGCCGCCGATCAGCAATCCCGGCACGCCGAAGATGGTGGCGATGCGGCTGCCCTTCGTGCGCTCTTCCTCCCCCGCGTTCAGCAACATGATCGTGAAGACGAAGAGCACCATGATGGCGCCTGCGTAGATGATGACCTGGATGATCGCGGCGAACTCCGCGCCCAGCAGCAGGTACAGGCACGCCAGCGAGCCCATCACCACGATCAGCGAAAGCGCGCTGCTGATCGGGTGTTTCTGGGCGAGCAGGTTGATCGCACCGCCCACGCAGATCGCGCCGAAGACTAAGAACAGAACTGTGTGCAGCATCGTTTGTCCCAGAGCATCCGCAGAGCAACTGTCTACGGAGCCGAGTGCCGGCCCCGCAGGGCCGGACGCACAACGTAACGTTAGGACTGCAACGCGACCACCAGCCCGGTGATCACAATGTTTGCCAGCGCAAGCGGGAAGAGGAACTTCCATCCGAACGCCATCAGCTGGTCATAACGGAAGCGCGGCAGCGTGCCGCGAATCCAGATGTACAGGAACAGGAAGAACAGCACGCGCAACAGGAACCAGAACACCGGCAGAAGCGCCTGTAGGATCGGCGGTCCGAATACCGGGCCGCTCCATCCGCCGAGGAAGAGCACCGACGCCAGACATGCGACGCTCACCATGTTGGCGTACTCGGCCATGAAGAACATGGCAAACTTCATCGCGCTGTATTCGGTGTGATAACCGGCGACCAGTTCGGTCTCCGCCTCGGGAAGATCGAAGGGAACGCGGTTCGTCTCGGCAAAAGCGGCCATCAGGTAAATAAAGAACGCGATGAACTGTCCCTTGAAGATGTTCCACTTGGGGATGAACCCGAGCCAGGCCCCCTGCTGCTGGTCCACGATCTCGCGCAGGCTGAAAGTGCCGGCCAGGATCAGCACGCCGACCAGCGACAGGCCAAGCGCGATTTCATAGCTGACCATCTGCGCGCTCGCGCGAAGCGAGCCGAGCAGCGAGTATTTCGAGTTGGAAGACCAGCCCGCCAGCGCGATTCCATAAACGCCCAGCGACGTGATGCCCAGGATGATGAGCAACCCGATACTGATGTCGGTCGGATTGCCGTTGCCATCCACCACGCCGGTGATCTGGATCGGTGTCGAAATTCCGAGGGTACTCACCACCGGGCCGATCGGGATCAGCGCGATCGTGGTCAGGGCCATCACCAGCGCGAGCACCGGCGCCAGGATGTAGATCGGCTTGTTGACGTACGGCGGCGTCAGGTCTTCCTTGAGGATGAACTTGATTCCATCCGCCAGCGGTTGCAGCAGCCCGAAGGGGCCGACGCGCGAGGGCCCCCAGCGGTTCTGCATGCGCCCGACGACCTTGCGTTCCAGCCACACGGTGTAAGCGACGATCGTGAGCAGCACCACCACCGTGATGACGATCTTTACGATTGCGACCAGCAGGAATGTAGTAACGGCGTTCATTCGTGTCTTTGTGCCCTTCTGGGGCGGCCAACGTCAGGAACTTACAAGCCCGGGCCACGCAACGCGCCCGGGCACGTTGCTAATCGGCTGCGACTTCCTTATCCGCCGGCGTCTTGCGCTCGCTCTCGATCACTGAATTCAGAACTCGCGAAAAGCGTCCCAGCGTGCCGGAGGTAAACAGCGTGTCGTTCGACGGCACGATCATCTCCGGATGGCTTGGAATATTGGCCGGCGTGATCTGCACCAGCTCGGTGTGCTCGTACCCGCCCGACATCAGGTTCAGGCGCGAGATGTCATATCCGGGGACAAGCCGCTGGAGTTCGTCCAGCATTGCCATGGGATCCAGCGGGCTGACACGCGGCTCCATGTTTCTCGACTCGAGCCACACCGCGTGGCGGTCGGCCTCGCCCATCTGCGCTCCGCGGCTCTGGCCCAGGTCGGCGTGAACCGCGCCGCCATAGGGCACCAGCCTGCGAACGGGGAAGCCCATCTTTTCCGCCAGTCGCACGATGATCTCGAAATCCGTCTTGACGCCCGAAACATCGCCTGCCTTTTTCACCATCTGGAGATCGCCGCAGGTGTTCGTGAACGTGCCCTGCTTCTCATAGGCACTGGCGACTGGCAGCACGACATCGGCTGCCAGCGCGGTCTCGGTCATGAACATGTCCTGCACGACCACGAAAGGAGCGTTCAACGCGAACGGATCCACCTCGTAGCGGCTCACCGGGTTCGACCCGACCACGTACAGCGCCTTCAGCGCGCCGGACTTCGCCGCACTCATCATCTCGGCGATGCCCATGCCGACCATGGCCGGCACGTCGGCGGACCACTCGTCGTGGAACTTCGTCGAGGCTGCCACCGGAACGTACCCCGGCAGCAGATCGGGGTAGAGTCCCATGTCGGCTGCCCCGCGCGAATTCGCATAGTCGCCCAGGCAGATGAACTTCGCGCCCTGGGCGGCTCCCCACTTCACCAGCGTCGAAACGTCGCCGCCGCGGAGTTCGCTGCCGAAGATCACGACAAGGTTCTGCTCGGCGCGCAGCGCGTCGCGCAGCGCTGTCAGGTTCTCCGTCTTCAGATCGCCGCTGGTGAGAGCCTGCGCGAAGCCATCGTCGCCCGCCAGGTAGCGAACCAGCGCGGGTTCGGTTCCCTCCGGCACGATCACTCGCTGCACCGCCTGTCGCCGCAGCTTGATGTCCGTGGAGTTCACCAGGTAGAGCCTGGCGCGGTGCAGCCGTACGTTGTTGCGGATCTGCCACGCGAGCAGCGGGTGCTGGTCCGTCGGGTTGTTGCCGATCAGCAGGATCGCCGGGGCGTTGAACACGTCCGCCATCGAAGCCGTCTGCGCCTTCGTTTCCGCAATCGCGCCGGCGAAGGCCGGGAAGTCCGCCGTGCGGTGGTGGTCGATGTTGTTGGTCTTCAGCGCCAGCCGAGCGAACTTCTGGAGCAGATAGCTCTCCTCGTTCGTCGTCCGGTTGGAACCGATGACGCCGATCGCCTGCGGTCCGTGTTCCGCGACAACCTGCTGGAACTTCACCGCGACCATCTCGATGGCCTCAGCCCAGGTGACGGGGACGAACTTGCCGTCGCGCTTGACCAGCGGCTGCTTGATCCGGTCTTCACGCTGCGTGAAGTCGAACGCATAGCGTCCCTTGATGCAGAGGAAGTCGCCGTTCACGCCGCTCTTGTCGCGGTTGTCGCCGCGCACGATCTCCGTGCCGCTCTCGTGGCGGCGGACGCCGAGTGTGGTGATGCAGCCGTCGCCGCAGTGCGTGCACACGGTGCTGACGTGGTTCATCTCCCACGGGCGCGTCTTGTAGCGGTATGCGCCGCTGGTGAGCGCTCCGACCGGGCAGATGTCGATGCACATGCCGCACTCTTCGCACTCGAGATGATCCTGCTTGTTCGGAGCGATGACCGAGCCCTGGCCGCGGTTCTGGATGCCGAGAGCCCACACGTCCATGCCCTCGCCGCACACGCGCACGCAGCGGTAGCAAAGGATGCAGCGGGGACGGTCAAAGTAAACCACCGGAGACCACTGCTGCTCGTCACGGTGCGACTTGATGTCGATGAACTTCGACTCGGCCGCCCCGTACGTGAATGTCATGTCCTGGAGCTCGCACTGGCCGCCGGCGTCGCAAACCGGGCAGTCCAGCGGATGGTTCGCCAGGAGCAGTTCCAGCATGCTCTTGCGGGCCTGCACAACTTTCTCGCTCTCGGTCTGGACGACCATGCCTTCCGCAATCGGCGTCGTGCAGGCCGTTTGCAGCTTTGGCATCTTCTCGATCTCCACCAGGCACATGCGACAGGCGCCCTGGAGCGACAGGCCGGGGTAGTAGCAGAAGGAAGGCACTTCGATGCCGACCTGCTTGCAGGCTTCGATCAGCAGCGTGCCTTGCGCGGCCGTGATCTGCTTTCCGTTGACCGTGATGTTTACCAACTTCGGTGCGTCAGCCATTGATATCTATTCATCTGTTCATCGGGTCACCGCCGACATCAGAGGTTCTCCCGATCGCTGTGGATCTCGTCCACGTTGATGTAGGTCCGGTGGCATGGTGGCCAGATGGACCGTTGATCCGATCTTCCTATTGCGTTAGCACAGGCAGCGAACTGATCGCCGGGTGCGCTTCAAACGGGCACGGACGTCCTTCCAGGTGCGCTTCGAATTCCTCGCGGAACTTCTTCACGAAGCCGATGATCGGCATTGCTGCCGCATCGCCCAGTGGACAGAAGGTGCGTCCCAGCATGTTCTCGGCCAGGTAGCGGATGTTGTCGATGTCCTTCGCCAGCCCGCCGCCCTTGTGGAAGCGCGTCAGTGTCTTCTGGAGCCAGTCTGTGCCTTCGCGGCAGGGAATGCACCAGCCGCAACTCTCGTGCCGGTAGAACTGGATGGTTCGCAGCGCGAACTTCACGATGCAGGTAGCGTCGTCGATCACCACCACGCCGCCGGAGCCGAGAAACGTGCCGGCCTTCATCATGGAGTCGAAATCCAGCGCTACATCGATCTCGTCCGCCGTGAGGCAGGGGACCGACGATCCACCCGGAACGACGGCCTTGAGATTGCGCCCGTTCGAAATTCCACCCGAGACCTCGTAGATCAGCTTCTTCAGGTTGTACCCGAGCGGCATTTCGTACACGCCGGGCTTTTCCACGTGTCCGCTCATGCAGAACAGGCGCGTTCCGCCGTTGCGTGGCGTGCCGATCTCGGCGTACTTCTGGCCGCCCATCATCATGATGTGCGGGACGGTCGCGAGCGTCTCGGCGTTGTTGATGACCGTCGGCCCGCCCCACAGTCCCACCACGGCAGGGAAGGGAGGACGGATGCGAGGCACCCCGCGCTTGCCTTCGAGCGACTCCATCAGCGCCGACTCTTCGCCGACCTCGTAGGCCCCAGCGCCGCCGTGCCAGTAAATGTCGAGGTCATACCCGCTGCCGAAGATGTTCTTTCCGAGGAAGCCCTTCGCGTAGGCGTCGGCGATGGCCTTCTGCATGATCTCGGAGAGGTAGCGATACTCGCCGCGAATGTAGATGTAACCGTGGTGCGAGCCTACGGCGATGGCGGCAATCATCACGCCCTCGATGACGGCGTGCGGGTCGTGCTCGAAGATGAGGCGATCCTTGCAGGTGCCGGGCTCGGACTCGTCGCCGTTGCACAGCACGTACTTCGGCTTGGCGCTCTCCTTCGGCACGAAGGACCACTTCATGCCCGTGGGGAAGCCGGCGCCGCCGCGGCCGCGCAGGTTCGACGTCTTCATCTCGTTGATGATTCCGTCCGCGCCCATCTGCAGCGCTTTCTGCACAGCCTTATAGCCGTCGAGTTCGAGGTACCGATTGATGTCAGCCGCACCCTTGCCAAACCGGCTCGATACGACTCTTACCTCATCGGGATGGGAAACCAGGTATGCCATTTTGATCGGTTCACCAGGCCACCGTTTCATCGAGCCATCGTCGATCGGCAGCCGTGTCGTTCAATTGTCATTGCGCCGATGAAACGTCGGCACGATGGCGAGATGGCCAGATCCTTATTGCTCCGCCTTCGTTCGGTACTCGTCGAGAATCGCGTCAATCTTCTCGGGCGTCAGGTTCTCGTGGAAGTCGTAGTTGACCTGCATCGCGGGAGCCCAGCTACAGGCTCCGATGCACTCGACTTCTTCCACCGAGAACACGCCGTCTTCCGTGACGCCTTTGTTGACCGGCACCCCGAGGCGCTTCCTGACGTGCTCCAGGGCGTCTTCGCCGCCACGCAGCAGGCACGAGATATTCGTGCAGACCTGCACGTTGTACTTGCCCGCAGGCTTGGTGCGCAGCATCGAGTAGTAGCTGATGACGTTGCGGACCTCGAGATCGCTGAGCTCCAGCCTCTGCCCGATCTCATGGATCGCCTCGTCCGTCAGGTATCCGAGTTCGTCCTGGATGTACAGCAGGAACGGCACCAGGATGGAGCGCTTCGTCGGGTAGTGCGTGATCATCTCCGCAAAGCGCGCTTCAAGTTGGTCGGAAAATTTCATATGAATGAGTTTCGAAGCTGCGAGTCGCGAAGTCGCGATTCGGTTCTACGCGACTGCGAGACTCGTGACTGCGCGACTACCTGTCCACGTCTCCGAGCACGATATCAATCGAGCCGATCGCAGCCACTACGTCGGCGATCAGCCTTCCTTCGCACATGGTCGGCAGCATCGTCAGGTTCGCAAACGATGGAGCCCTCACGTGCACGCGATACGGCTTCGCCGTCCCATCGCTCACGATGTAGAAGCCCAACTCGCCCCGAGGCGACTCCACGGCCTGGTACACCTCGCCGGCCGGGACCGTGAACCCTTCGGTCACGATCTTGAAATGGTAGATGAGCGACTCCATCTGGGTCTTCATCTTCTCGCGGTCGGGCAGCACGACCTTCGGGGCGTCCGCCTTCACCGGGCCTTCCGGCATTCCATCGAGCGCCTGCATGCAGATCTTCTGCGACTCGCGCAACTCCTGCACGCGCACGACATAACGCGCCCACACGTCGCCATCCTTATGCAGCGGAACGCCGAACTTGAACTTCTCGTACCCGCAGTAAGGCATATCGCGCCGCAGGTCGAGATCGATGCCGCTGGCGCGGAGGTTCGGACCGCTTCCGCCGAGCAGGACCACATCCTCGGCGCTGATCACGGCGACGCCCTTCGTGCGCTCCTGCCAGATCGGGTTTCCGGTCAGCAGGCCTTCGTACTCGTCCACCTTCTCCGGGAAAGTCTTGAGGAAGCCGCGGACGCGCTCGAACCATCCCAGCGGGGCGTCCATCGCAAGCCCGCCGACGCGGAAGTACGAGTTGAACATCCGCTGTCCGCCAACGGCCTCGAAAATCTTCAGCAGCTCCTCGCGTTCGCGGAAGCAGTAGAGGAAGACCGTCAGCGCCCCGATGTCCATGGCGTGGGTTCCCAGCCAGACCAGGTGCGAATTGATTCGCGTCAGCTCGTTCAACAGCACGCGCATCCACACGGCCCGCGGAGGCACTTCAAGCCCGAGCAGCTTCTCGACCGCAAGCACGAAGCCGAGTTCGTTGGTGAACGGGGCGAGGTAATCCATGCGGTCTGCCAGTGTCACGCACTGCTGGTAGAACTTCGCCTCGTAGGTCTTCTCGATTCCCGTGTGCAGATATCCGATATCCGGCCGAATGCGGACGATGGTCTCGCCGTCGATCTCCAGCAGGAGCCGGAGCACGCCGTGGGTGGACGGGTGCTGTGGGCCCATGTTGAGAACCATCGTGCGATCGTCACCGATGGTCTCCACCGTCGGCAAAATGTCGTACTTAGGCATTATCGATAGCCCTCGACTGGATAGTCCTTGCGGAGCGGGTGCCCGGACCAGTCGTCGGGCATCATGATGCGGCGCAGGAACGGATGTCCCTGGAACCGGATGCCGAACAGGTCGAACACTTCGCGCTCGAACGGGTTCGCTCCCGGCCAGATCGGCGTCAGCGAGTCGATGACGCCGTCCGCGCCGTCGAGTCGCACCTTCAGTCTCACTCGGTCCTTCCGGGCAAACGAAAGGAGCGAGTACACAACTTCGAAGCGCGGCTCGGAGGGGAACCAATCGACGCAGGTCACGTCGGAGAGGAAGTTGAACGAAGTGGAGGGATCGTCCTTCAGCGCCTGGCAGGTTTCGCGCAGGGCGTGTCGATCAACCCACAGCGTGAGTTCGTTGCGGTCCCACTTGGCTGCGTGGAGCGCTTCCGGGCGCCAGGAAAGCATTTTCGCGACAGCCGGGCGGTCCTTAAGCAGCTCGATATCTGTGATGGCAGGCTCGAGAGGCATTTAGATCGTCTCGTTTCGGGTCGGCTTGTTCCAGTCGATCACGCCCTTTTTCCAGACGTAGATGAACCCGACCAGAACGATGCCGATGTAGACCAGCATCTCCCAGAAGCCAAACATCTTCAGCTCACGTAGCAGGATGGCCCAGGGATAAAGGAATACGGCTTCGACGTCGAACAGGATGAACAGCATCGCAACCAGGTAGAACTTGACCGAGAAGCGCTGCTTCACGTCGCCGATCGGCTGCACGCCGCACTCATACGGCGACATCTTCGCCCGGTTGGCCTTGTGCTGCCCGATGAACCAGGACAGGGTCACGATCGCGCCGGCAATGACCAGCACGACTACGATATGCATCAGCAGCGGCAAGTAACGAACAAAGTAAGTTGAATCGCCCATGATGAGTGCGTTCCCACAAACGCAGACCGGCAGGTACAGGTAAACAAGTCATCTTATTTGTCGCGTAGTAAGGCGTCAAGCATCGGTCGGCGCGTAAACGCAGGCGCTGTCGCGCCTTTCCGGAAACGAGGCAGGGTACTTTCGTGCTCGGGAAGTGCCGAATTCGGCATTGCGCGCATCCCCCGCGTACCCCACAATGAGCACACCCAGCAATTCACGATTCGCCCCTTGCTCGGGCAGGAGCAGGCTGGCGGGTTGCAGCGCGGGCTCATGATCTTCGGCTTCAACACGGACATCAAAGCCTCGGACGGCAAGGTCTACCACGTGCAGAGCGAAGCTCGCGCGGGCGAGAGACTGTTGCAAACGCAGATCTTCGTCCAGGGGCGTTGTATCGGGAAACGCGCCGTCTCCTATGCGGAGCATCTCGACGACCCTGAGTTCAACGAGCCCCGTCTCCAGGACATGTTGCGCAATCAGCATCGCTGGGTCATAGACGCGATCCGCCAGGGATATCTCGACGAGGTGCTGAAGGGTGCGTCGCCGCAGGCGAGCGCTCCAGTTCCGGTCGAGACACCCCAACCCGCGCTGAACCTGCAATTCCTCTCCTCCTCGCGCCCGACGGCCGCTGCGCTGCACTTGAAATTCCGGCTGGTAGCCGGATCGGAGCACGTGACGGGGGCGGAGGTCGTCGGGCGGATGGCGCCCGATTCAGGGGCGGCGCACATGTTCTCCGGAGGCGGATTCGCCAGGGGCAGCACAGGCCCGGATGGCACCGTCGAATTAAGGATGCCCCTGGATGGCAACACCCCGGGAGAGGCGAGCCTGACGGTGCAGGTGGCGCACCAGGGCGCGCGTGCCTGCTTCAGGTTCCGGCTAAAGACCAGCGGCTAGCGCGACTGCCGGCGCAAAGCCGGGTTCTCAATCCGGATAGAATAAGAGATATGCGTCGTCGTTCCCTTTTTGCGTGCCTTCTGGTGTTGGGCTGTGCAGCCGTAGCTCAGCGGCCGAACGACGCTCCGCCACGCTCCGACACGGGCGAGAGCTCCAGCAAAAGTACGATCATCGACCTTCGTCCCCCGATGGGCGATGAGAAGGCGCACCCGAACAGCGGCGTCGCCGACGAGGTGCTCGAACTCAAGCCTTACAACCCCATGAAGGCGATGAAAGCCATCGAGGTCGGCGACTTCTACTACAAGCGCAAGAACTACAAGGCTGCCGCCAGTCGCTATCGCGAGGCGCTCGACTGGAAGGACAACGACGCCATAGCCACGATCAAGCTGGCGGATGCGCTGGAGAAGCTAGGTTCCGTGCGCGAGGCGCGTGCCTACTACGAGAGCTATCTGGAGATCCTGCCCAAGGGCCCAAGCGCGGCTGACGCCAAAGCCGCTCTCGAGCGCCTGCCGAAAGAACCGGAGGAAGCCACGCGCCAGGAAACTTCCATCCTGAAAAAGCCCGAAGCGAAGTAGCGTTACCGCTCCCGCCCAACGAACTGTCCGGTAGTAGCGTCCACCAACAGGCGCGCCCTGTGCGAAATAGCGTTACCGCTCGCGCCCAACGAACTGTCCGGTCGTAGCATCCACCAGCAGGCGTAACTGCGCTTTCATTGGGCTCTCGCCATAGATGACGTGCCACACGAGCCTGCCTCCGCGCGAATCGAAGTCGAGCATGTACGTGATCGGCTGGCCGGGATTCTTCTTCGTGATCTTCTCCCCGCCGTTTTTCTGCGCGACCTCAAACGCCTTGTCGGAATCGACTTTCAGGAAGGGCACCTCGAAGACTCGGGTCGATGCGTTGTTGGGGTTGTAGGTGTCCTCGGAACCGGCGGAAACGCCGCCGTCCGGCATGCCGGACCACGAATACGCCTTCAGCCTCTGTCGCGAAGCGGACGCGAACTGCGCGCGCCACAGGCTGGCCTTTCCGTCCATGGAAGGCGCACCCTCGGTGTACTCGGACTGTAAGCGGTAAGGTTTGGCGTCTGCCGCGAACGAGCGCGCCGAGATATAGAGCTTCTGGAAGGCCGTTCGTCCGGTCTCGTACTCCGCCGCTTTCGGCTTTTCCGGCTCTCGCACTGCCGCCTCAGGCTTGGGGGCCTCGCCTGCGGGCTTAGGGTCCGAACTGCACGCTACGCCGAAGGCAAGTAGCAGGGCGAGGGCGGATACGACGGTCGTTCTCATGGTTGTCCTTGACTGGCGTCCGATGAGTGGACGGAGCGATTAGTAAACCGATGTTATATTGCCCTACTTACATCCCTGTGGGAACCCAGAGGTGCGGGAATGGATGCTTGGCTGGATCGCACGAGGCACGAGATCGAGACGGCGGTAGCGGGCATGTCGCCACGCCAACTCGAAATGGCCCCCGATGGGAAGTGGAGTTCGGCCCAGATTCTCGAGCATCTGGCGCGAGCCTTCGGCAGCACGGCAAAAGCGCTGGAGGTCCAGATGGCTCAAGGGAAGTCGCCGGACCGGACGTCACCGAGCTTGCGGCAGAGAATCGCCAACTTCGTCGTGATCGACCTCGGACACCTGCCGTCGGGCCGCACGGCCCCTTCCATGACCACGCCGAAAGGGAACGACGGAGCAAATGCCGTCAGCCGTATCCTTGAGAACCTCGAGCGCATGCGCGTGGCGATCGGGGAAGCCGAACGCCGGTGGGGAACCGCCAAGCCTATCGCTACCCATCCGATCCTGGGACCGCTGACGGTATCGCAATGGCGCAAGTTCCACTTCGTGCATACACGCCACCACATGAAGCAGGTGCGCGAACGCCGCACGCTGGCGCGCTCGGCTACTGCCTGAAAAGAAAAACGCCCGGGCGAACCCGGGCGCCACTCATAGATCTGGATGGCTAGTCGAGGTTGCCCAAGCCTGCCTTCCGCGCTGTTTCCTGTGCTTCGTCCAGAGCTTTCTTGGCAGCGTCCAGCCTCAGGCGCAACTTCACCATCTCTTCCTGATGCTTCTTTTCGTCCTCAACCCACTTGCGTTCGTTGCGAAGGCGAGCGCCGGCATCGCCGTAGTACGCAGACGCGCGCAGCTTCCATTCGCGCTCGTTCAGGTCGATCTCGCGGGTAATATCCGCGACGCTCTTCTTCTGCTGTTCGATCACGGCGCGGAAGACATCCTTACGTAACTTCTCGCTGGCCTTCTTTTCCTCTTTGGCGATCTCTTCTTCTTCCGCTGCCTGGGGCCGTTCGGCTTCTTTTCTGTCCGCCTTTTCGTCCGCCGGAGTCTCCGCCGCGGGTGCCGCCGCGCCGTTTACCTTGTCATCCGAACGAAGGTCTTCGTCGGTGTAAACCCTCTTGCTCGGCGTGCGCTGCCTTCCGCGTTCCTCCCTGGCAACGTCGCCCAACGACTGAGCGCCGCAGACTGCCGCCACAGCGGCTAAGAACAGCAACAATGCCCCAAGTCGAAGATGCACACGCATCGGGATCTCCTCCGGCGCACACGAGCGCGAGTATTCAGAGTCACTGCCCTGCATTTTAGCCGCCTTACAACCGGGCCGGAAGGTTACCGTAGTGGGGGAAACCAGCGGGTAAAGCCTCCCGCCTATTCGAACCTGAGCCGGAAATACCACGCGAGGATCCGGGGTCCGAAGAACAGCGTCAGGATCGCCGCGCTCCCGAGGAAAACCCCAAACGGCTGCGGGAGGGAACGCAACGCCAACGTTGCCGACCTCAAGGCGCGCGCCGACGCGGTGCCCCGCTCCAGTCTCCGGTTCCTGCTCAGCCGCTTGGAATAGACGGACGCCAGCAGGAGCGCGCCATAGATGGACCCGGCCAGCGAGGCGGCGAAGATCACCAGCAGCGTGTGTACAGGCCCGAGGAAAGCGCCGATCATGGCCATCAGCTTCACGTCTCCGAACCCCATGCCTTCCACGCCTCGGACCCGGAAATAAAACTCTCGGATGCCGTAGATGAGACCGGCCCCGATGGCGGCCCCCACCAGCGCATCTCCCAAGGAGATCAAGCGAGGCGCACGCCACCACTCCGCGAACGCCGAATCCATGGCAAAGACCGAGAGGATTCCATCCACGGGGACGACCACGCTGAACGCCAAGCCCGTGGCGAATCCGGGCAGCGTCATCGCGTCCGGCAGCAGTTGCGTCTCCGCGTCCGTGAAGATCAACCCGAGAGTGACGAAGCAGAAGACGCACGCCTTCAGGCTCGCGAGCGTCAGGCCTCCGAACGCAACGTAGCTCGCGAGAAACAGCAGTCCGGTGAACAACTCGATGATTGCGTAGCGCGCCTTGATCGGCTCGCGGCAGTTGCGACAGCGGCCCCGCAGCAACATCCAGCTCAAGACGGGGATGTTGTCGAACGCGGCGATTTCCCGTCCGCAGTTGGGGCAGAACGAGCGCGACGGCGACGCCACCGACATGCCTCGCGGCAGCCGGTAAATACACACATTGAGGAAGCTGCCGAACGTCAATCCGAGCAGGAACGCGCCGGCCGCGAAGTACCAGAAGAGGTCCATTGGGAACTGCTGAATTATAGCGGTGTGCTCGCCTTGAGGCGTTTACAGACAGGGAACGTGCGTGCGAGGCGCGTTTCTAAGCCGCGAACGGAAGCTCTTTGACTCCGCCCGATTTCGGCGGCAGCTCGCCCGTCCAGTTCATCTGCTGCCGGTTCACCAGGCGCAATGCTCGTGTACTGCCTTGTGCGGAGTGCACCGGCAACTCATATCCGGTTTCGGTGTCCTTCTTCTGCTCTCGCCACCTCCTCAGGCCGTCCACCGTTTGTGACGAGAGCCATTCTCCCGGACGCAACACCAGCACCCAGTCGTAGAAGGCGTCCATCGCGTACGCGCCGGCGGACACGCCGGGGATGCGCGTCTTCAGGCGGGCATGCAGCTTGCGCGCGAACTTCAGCGCGTCGTCGGCGCCGGCCGTGTCAATGATGACGAGAATGTCGTCTGCGAACTGGACCGACTCCAGCGTGCGCTGGAGCTCCCGCGAAGCCTCATCCACGTGAATCAGGGCCGTGAGTTTTGGCATTCTCAGTTACGAGGGAGACGTCATCAGGCAGGTTGTACGCCGCAGGAAAGCAAAAAGGGCGCGGAGCTTGGCTCCGCGCCCAATACGTTCGTTGAAAACTACGGGTTCATCGGCTGACGTCCGCGCTGCAACTGCGAAGACGGAACGACCGTCAGCGGAGTCTCCAGCTGAAAGTTCAGCACGGTTTCCGAAGGCAGCCGGACCTGCTGGCCCTTGGTCATGGCCTGCACGCCCGTTCCT
>DASPLH010000263.1:0-16104 GCA_035627675.1 Clostridia bacterium | reverse complement strand
CCGGCGGAAGCGAAGTCCCGGCGGCACTCTACTGGCGCGCACGCCTCGCCGAGGAAGAGGGCGATCTCGAAACCGCGCGTGCCTGGTATGTGAAGTGCGCCCAGCGCTTCCGCAACTACTACTACGGACTTATCTCCCGCGAGCGCCTGGCCCAGCTGAAAGGGCCGGTGAATGTCGCCGCCGTGGCGTACCCGATCCTCGACGCGATACCCGAGCCGAAGCCGCTGTCCGAGGAAGCCGCGGTCACCGAGCCGCCCTCCGACGATTTGGCCGCCGAGAAGAGCAAGCTCCTGGTCAACGCCGGGCTGACCGATTTCGCGGTGAAGGAACTCCAGGCCGTCGAAGGCGGGACCGGAGCGAACTGGGCGACGCTCCAGATCGCCCGCATCCACCAGGATGCTGGTCAGCATCACCGTGCCGTGCAGTTCCTCAAGCGCGCCGTTCCGTCCTACTACTCGCTGGAGATCGCCGAGCTTCCGCGCGCGTACTGGGACCTGTTGTTCCCGACTCCGTATTGGACCGATCTTCAACGCTTCGCGGAAATGAACAGCCTCGACCCATACCTCGTAGCGTCGTTGATCCGGCAGGAATCGGAGTTCAATCCGAAAGCCCTGTCGCACGCGAACGCCTGGGGATTAATGCAATTGCTGCCGACGGTTGGACGTGGCGAGGCCAGGGAACTGCGTCTGCGCGGCTTCTCGACCGACTCGCTGGTGGATCCAAAGATCAATATGCAGCTAGGCACGCGGTACTTCCGCGAGATGATCGAGCACTACAACGGTCAGGTGGAATACGCGCTCGCGGCCTACAACGCAGGCAGCAATCGCGTGGACGACTGGCTGGCGAACGGCAAGTTCAGGGATGTGCCCGAGTTTGTAGAGACGATTCCATTCACAGAAACACGCGAATACGTGCAGGCCATCATGCGCAACGCGCAGGTGTACAAGGCGCTGTATCCGCAGGAGTCGCGGGCGTCAGTGGCAGGTAGTCGCGCAAGGACGAAGCAGCAGTAGCCCGCACCACGCATGTGCTGGGAGTAGATGCAGCACCCTCTTACTCACCACTCCGAGGGGTCAGTTTCCTGATATCGCTCTGTGACATCGTAACGGCGAAGGAGATTCTCCCAGGCGTCCTTGGGATACCGGCCGATCTTGTCTCTTCCAACCGAGTTGGCGCAACTCCACCAATCGCGCAGGCCTTCCGCACGTGATTCACCTGGACGAAGCACGCCGTCCACTGCGGCCCTGCACTCTTGTTTAGGATCGAAATCGCTAAACGCGGCTGCAAGGGGCCGCGGGTCTCCGGTTCTGAAGTAGTTCAGCCTTCGACCCTGAATCTCGAGGCTCAGCCGCTGGATGCCCAGGAAGTGCTTCACAACCGGCGTCAGTTCCTCCGGAAAGCGAGTTGTTTCCAGCCACTTAATTCGTCTCGCTATTTTTCGAAGGTTCACCTCGGCGTTGTCGAAAAAGTACTTCGCGCCGGGCGCGCTAGTGCCGCATGGCTTGTACTCGGGATCCGCCTCGTCGCATACTTCCGCCATTCAGGAAGCTCAAAGCTATTCGCGGCGTAGGGCGAGAGGTCGAGTAACGTCTTGAGTTGCTCCTCGCTTATCTTGGCGGGATCAAACGAAACGACATACGATGCAGCCGGAACCCTTACCTTCAACTCCTGTCGGCCGGGTTCAGCAGCGAAGAGCAACATCGCCAACAATGCAATCCTGATCATGCAATTCCTTCATTGAACCGGCTCATCGGGTACACATCACCAGCCAGTCCATCCCACAGCTTGTCGGTTCCGGGTTGATGCATGGAATAGTGGAACTTACTGCGAATCCAGAGTTGTTGTCGATGGAATATAGCTGAGCGGCTTCGCGGGGCAAGTGAAAAGCCGATGAAGATAGGCGAGAGATTCTTTACGCGTGCTCGCGCTGCTCCTTCTCGTGGTGCTCTGAGCCGGTGAAGACGATTTCCAGGATCAGCAGCACCGCGCCGACCACGATCGCGCTGTCGGCGACGTTGAAGTCAGGCCACGAGTACTTGCCGAAATAGAAGTGCAGGAAGTCCGTGACTCGGCCGTGCTGCACGCGGTCCCACAGGTTACCTACAGCTCCGCCCAGCACCAAGGTCAGCGACACGGACGTCAGCGTCACTGCGTTTCCGACCTTCCACAGGAAGTAGCCGATCACGAGCATCGCGATCGACGAGAAGCCGATCAGCAGGGCGACTGTCGCCGGAGTGCTTCCGTCGGCAAACATGCTGAAGGCCGCGCCGCGGTTCTGGACGTGTGTGATGGCAAAGAATCCTGGGATGACGTCGATCCATCCGACGTTCAGAGGAACGCGGGCGGCCACCACCGCTTTCGTCGCCTGATCGAGCAATACGATCAGCGCCGCCAGCAGGTAGTGCGCCGCCCGGAACTTTGTTGTACGGGTCACCCTTGCGCTCCGCCTCCGGCCTTAACCGCGCGCTCCTGTTCAATCGTCCCCAAGGCACGGCTGCAACGCTCGCATACCGTCGGGTAGGCCTGGTCTTCGCCCACGTGGATCGAGTAGTTCCAGCAACGCTCGCACTTCGTGCCGTCGGCCTTGCCTGCTTCGACCAGCACGCCCGCCGGGTTGTCGCCCGTGGCCCCCTTCGCGACCTCCGATTGCGACACGACGAAGAAAGCGTTCAGGTGGTTGGCGTAGCGGCTGAGCACGTCGTACACCTCTCCCTCGGCCGTGAGGCGCACCTTGGCTTCCAGGTTCGCGGCAATCGTCTTGTTCTTGCGCAGCTCTTCGAGCGCCTTCAGCACCTCGTCGCGGACGGCGAACAGCTTCTGCCAGTCGGCCTTGATCTTCTCCGCCTGTTCGCGGTCGCGGATCTCGCCCGTGACGTCGTTTGCCGCCGGGAACAGCGCCAGGTGGACGCTCGCCGGGCGCGAGAGCATCTGCGGCATGAACTGCCAGACCTCATCGGCCGTGAAGCTCATGATCGGCGCGACCAGTCGCAGCAGCGCCTCGCCCATGCGCCACAGCGCCGTCTGCGCCGATTGGCGCTCGCGAGAGGTCTTCGGGAACGTGTACAGCCGATCCTTGAGGATGTCGAAGTATTGCGCGCTCAGATCGACAACGAAGAATTCATTCAGCCGCTGGTAGATGCGGTGATACAGCATCTGGTCGTAGTACCCGCGCACCTCGCCGGCGAAATCCGAAAGGCGCAGCAGCATGTACTGGTCCAGCGGTTCCATGTTGTCGAACGGAACCACATCCTGCGAGGGACGGAACTCGTTCAGGTTTCCGACGATGTAGCGGAACGTGTTGCGGATCTTGCGATAGTTCTCCGCCACGCGCTGCATCAGGTTCTCGCTGGCGCGCACGTCTTCGCGGAAGTCCACGGACGCAACCCACAGGCGCACGATCTCGCCACCAAGGCGGTTCGCGATATCGACCGGATCGACAGTGTTGCCAAGCGACTTCGACATCGCGCGGCCCTGCTCGTCCAGCGTCCAGCCACTTGTGCCGACAGCTCTGTACGGTGCCGAGCCACGCAACGGAAGCGCGCAGAGAAGGGAAGAGTGGAACCATCCGCGATGCTGGTCGCCGCCTTCAAAGTACAGATCCGAAGGGTAGGGCAGGCCGTTGCGCTCGCCCAGCACGGCGGCATGAGACGAGCCCGACTCAAACCACACGTCGATGATGTCCATCTCCTTGCGGAAATCGACCGCGCCGCACTTCGCGCACTTCACTCCGCCGGGCAGGATGTCCTTCGGTTCCTTGCTGTACCAGGCGTCCGCGCCTTCGCTGCGGAACATCTCCACGACGGCACGATTCACTTCGTTCGACTGGAGCACCTCGCCGCAGCCGTTGCAGAAGAACACGGCAATCGGCACGCCCCAGATGCGCTGGCGCGAGATGCACCAGTCAGGACGCGTCGCCACCATGTTCGAGATGCGCTCTTCGCCCCAAGCCGGGTCCCACTTCACTTTTCGGATCTCATCCAGCGCCTTGCTGCGCAGGCTGCCGTCGCCGAGTTTGCCTTCCATGCTGATGAACCACTGTTCGGTCGCGCGGAAGATCACCGGGTTGTGGCAGCGCCAGCAGTGCGGGTACGAGTGCTCGATGTTGCTGCGCCCCATGAGCACACCACGGGCCTTCAGCAGCTCGACAATCGGCTCATTGGCCTCGAACACGCGCTTGCCTTCGTACTCCGGCAGTCCCTTCACCAGCCGTCCGGCCTCGTCCACGTTGCACGTCTGGTCGATGCCGTACTTCACGCCGGTATAGAAGTCGTCCGCGCCGTGAGACGGAGCCGTGTGCACGGCGCCCGTGCCCTGGTCCATCGTCACGTAATCGGCGAGCACGCCCACGATCTTGCGGTCGAGGAACGGATGCGCGAACGTCGCGTGTTCGAGCCTGCTGCCCGGGAATGTCGTCACCGTCGCAGCGGCGGCGATGTGGCAGTCCTTCAACACCGCAGGCGCGAGTTCTTCGGCGACGATGTAGGTCCACTCGCTGTTCTCCGCCTGGATCGCGACGTAATTCGCGGACGGGTGGAACGCCACTGCCATCGAGGCCGGTAGCGTCCACGGAGTCGTCGTCCAGATGATGGTCGCGACTTTTTTGCCCGCCAGCGCGGGATCGATCTGCGCCGGGTCGCTCGTCAGGGCGTATCGCACCCAGATGCTCGGGCTGGTGTGGTTGTCGTACTCCACTTCGGCTTCGGCAAGCGCCGTCTTGTCGTGGATGCACCAGTAAACCGGCTTCAGGCCCTTGTAAACCATGCCTTTCTCGAAGAAGGCATAGAAGGTCTCCATCACCGCGGCTTCGTACTCCGGCGTCATCGTCGAGTAGGGATGGTCGAAGTCGCCGAACACGCCGATGCGCTTGAACTGCTCGCGCTGGATGTTCAGAAATTTCTCCGCGTACTTGCGGCACGCGTTGCGAACCTCCAGCGGTTTCATCTCGAGCTTCTTGCGCCCGAGCGACTCGTCCACCTTGATTTCGATCGGCAGGCCGTGGCAGTCCCAGCCGGGGATGTACGGCGAATCGAACCCGGCCATGGTCTTGGACTTCACGACGAAGTCTTTCAGGCTCTTGTTCAGCGCGTGGCCGAGATGGATCGCGCCGTTGGCGTACGGCGGTCCGTCGTGGAGGATGTACGTTGGCGACCCCTGCCGCGACTGCCGGATCTGGTCATACAGCTTCATCTCCGCCCAGCGAGCGAGCATTTTTGGCTCGTTCTGGGGCAAATTTGCCTTCATGGGGAAGTCGGTTTTCGGCAGGTTCAGGCTGTCTTTAAGGTCCACTCTGGTTCCTACGTTGGAATGCGAGATTACGTACGGGAGGGGCGGTGCTGCTCCTCGGACTATTCATTATAGCCAGCCCGGACCAGCCGGGTTACGGTCCGCCGAAGCGTCCACGAGCGCCAATGTGAAACTTTGCGTGACGGGGCGTGTTCGCCTCTAAGTCACGTCGAACCTTGCACCTGAACCCGGCATCTACGTTCAGGACGGGCAGTGCTGCTAGTGCGTGTAGATTTTCACCGCGCGAGGGAAGCTACAGAATCGCTGCTGAGCATCGGGGCATCAAAGTTCGGTATCGCGATTCTCACGCGAGTAGGCGAGAAGCAGACTCGGCCAGAGTTTTCGGCCTGTTTTGGTGAATTTCTACAGCGAAGGCGCATGGCACGTCAGGTGCTAGCGATATAGAGATGGCATCGGCGAAGGTCGCGCCAACCTCACCGGCGCAGTCAGGTGAGGCCCGCAGGACTCGTCCGGGAGAGCGATGAGCCGACTCAGGGCAGAAGGATCGATCAGGGTACACCATGGCACATCAGAATTGGATTCCCCGCAGAGAAGTTCCAGACGACCTTCATCTGCTCCCGCGCGAGCGATTCGACGGGTCTCTCTGGGAATCTCTGAGAAGTAACATCCGTGAGACTTTTTTCCCCGAGAAGTTGCCGCCGCTGCAACTGACATCGCGTCCGGTGAAGGTTCGCGATATCTGGGGAGACTATAACTACAGGCGCAAGGGCGCATGGGGCTCGACGGCCGTGCACGTCGTTGCCGTAGCGGCGATCATCGGCGCGTCCGTGGGCGGAGCCAAGGTCGCCCAGCAGGTTCAGGAAGAGCAGGCGGTCCAGATCGTCGCCCCTGACATCTCGGAATACATGCCGCTCTCGATGAAGAAGAACGACACGCTCGCGGGCGGTGGCGGCGGCGGTGAGCGCGACAAACTGGAAGCGCCCAAAGGCAAGCTGCCGAAGTTTGCCATGGAGCAGATCACTCCCCCGGCAATGGTCGTGCGCAACGAGAATCCCAAGCTTGAGGTGGAGCCGACCGTAGTCGTGCCTCCGCAGGTGAAGCTTGCTAACGCCGCGCTGCCGAACCTGGGTGATCCCAAGTCCGCGCTTCCGGCCGGTCCGGCGTCGAACGGCACCGGCTCCGGCGGCGGCATCGGTAGCGGCTCCGGCGGCGGTATCGGGTCCGGCACGGGACCCGGCGTCGGCCCCGGCCGTGGCGGCGGTATGGGCGGCGGAGTGTTCCGCGTTGGCGGCGGCGTCTCCGCTCCGCGCGCGCTCGATACTCCCGATCCGGAATACAGCGAGGAAGCCCGCAAGGCGAAGTACCAGGGCACCGTAGTGCTGTGGCTCATCGTCGGTCCCGATGGCAATCCACGCGATGTGAAGATCGCCCGCAGCCTCGGCATGGGTCTCGACCAAAAGGCAATCGAGGCCGTGCGCAGGTGGAAATTCGAACCGGCCATGAAAGACGGCAAGCCGGTCGCCGTGCAGATCAACGTCGAAGTGAACTTCCGTCTGTACTAGAGATTTGCGCGTGGCGCAGCGTCAACCAGCGCAAGACGCCACAGCAATGAGCTTCAGGCCAACTTGTACCCTGAGCTGAAGGAAGGAGAGGAGAACCTGCCTCTCCTTTTTTCTTTTACCCGGCCGCTTCGATGCTGTGATCTGGTCTGGCGAATCAACAGCTTGCAACCATAGTAGGCAGCAGTTCACCCCTCGGGCGCATCCCACAAACAAGCGACGCAAGTTCGTTCGCGGGCTCTCATGCGAAAACTGAAGTTCGTTCCCCTGGTCCTTATCGTCTGCTCGTTCGCCTTCGCGGCCGACATGCGTCAAGTCGCCGTGCTCGATCTACCGGGCCGGCCTGGCTTCGACGAACTCGCGTTCGCGAAGGGCGTCCTCATCATTTCGCATCCCGCCTCGAACTCCGTAGAGATTTTTGACACCGTGAAGCGGCGGCCCATCGGCAAAATCGCCGACATGTCGAGTCCGCGCGGCATCGCCGTCAACGACGATGGATCTGCCGTTTACATCGCCAATTACGCGGCGGGCAACATCGTCGAACTCGATACCAACGCGTGGAGAGTGAAGCGCACCATTCCCGTCGAGGGAGCGCCTGAATCCTTATTGCTCGTCCCGAAGTCGCACATCCTGCTGACCACCTTGCCGGACAAGCGGCAGATCGCCGCCGTGGACCTCGCCCGCGGACAACAGATCGTCGCTGCGCCGCTGGACGGACGGCCCGAATCGCTTGCCTTCGACACCCGGCGCGCGATGGTTTACGTGACGCTGTTGGACGGGAAGAAGATCATCGGGTTCGACAACGCGCTGCGTCCGGCGAAGGCGATCCCGCTCAACGGTTCGCTGCCGACCGGGCTGGTGTACGACGCAAAGCTCGACCGCCTCTACGTCGCCGTGCGTTATGCGGTCCTGGCACTCGATCCTGAAACAGGTTCGGAAGTCTCGCGCGTGCCTGTCGCCGGCGGCATCGACCACCTGGCGCTCGACGATTCTTCACGCACGTTGTTCGGCGTGGCAAACGGTAGCGTCTTCCTGATGCGCGCCGAAGCACGTCTGGGAGAGCCGGAAGAAGTCAGTGTCGATGTGAAGGGGCACACCATGGCGTTCGACCCGGCGAAGCGGCTGATCTACGTGCCCGGCGGACGCGAAGGACGCTCGAAGCTGTTGATCATGAAGCAGGTCGCTCCAGGCACGGCGGACTCGCAGAACGCAAGCATCGCGACCAAGTGATCGCCTGTTCCGTCATGGTGAGCGGAGCGCCCCCTCGTTAGGGCGCGTAGTCGAACCACCTATACCCTTCCAGCCGCCCGGGGCCGGGGGTGACGGCCGCCGGGGTCGAAATGGGACTCCCACGCCTTGTGTTCTGCGGCGTTCCTGCATTTCCTGCCGGTGTAGCATGGACGCGCATGTCGCGCCTGCCAATCTCGCCCGAAGAGTTTCACCGCCTCGCCGCTACCGTCACGGACTTCACGTCCGACTACCTGCGCCGGCTGCCCGATCTTCCGGCGTTTCCGCCCGGAACGACCGGCCAGTTGACGGCCGAACTGTTCTCGGCTCCGCTGCCGGAGCAGGGCATGGGTGCCGAGGCCTTCGACGCGCTGTCGGAAGTCTTCTCGCACTCGCGTCCGAACTCGCCAAGGTTCTTCGCCTACGTATTCGGTTCGGGAGAACCGGTCGCCGCCATTGGAGACTTTGCAGCCAGCGTGCTGAACCAGAACCTGACCTCGTGGCGCTCGGGTCCGTCCGCCGCCGCCATCGAACACGCGGTGGTGAACTGGTTGGGTGATGCGGTTGGGTGCGGCGGATTTCGCGGCAGTCTCACCGGCGGCGGGTCGTCGGCGAACCTCATGGGCCTCTGCATGGCGCGCGAAGCCAAGGCTCCGGCCAATGAGCAGGGCGTGCGAGAGGGCGGAGTCATCTACTGCTCGACGGAAGCGCACATGTCGGTCGCGAAGGCAGCGGCGCTGCTCGGACTCGGGCACCAGGCCGTGCGCTACATCGCGGTGGATGGGCGATTCCGGATGGACGTAGGGGAATTGCGGCGCAGCGTCGAGGCCGACGTTTCCGCCGGGAAGAAACCGGTCGCAATCATCGCTTCCGCCGGAACCGTGACCACCGGCAGCATCGACCCGCTCGAGGCTATCGCAGACATCTGCGCCGAGCACGACATCTGGATGCACGTGGATGGCGCGTACGGCGCGCTCGCCGCCATCGCCGCACCCGGGAAGTTCTCCGGCCTGGGCCGTGCCGACTCGCTCTCGCTCGATCCCCACAAATGGTTGTATCAGCCGGCGGATTGCGGATGCCTGTTGTATCGCGATCCGGCGTCGGCGCGTCGCGCGTTCTCCCACTCCGGAGACTACGTGAAAACTCTCGCCGCCGATCCCGTCGAGGGCTTCGCCTTCTTCGAGGAATCCATCGAGCTGTCGCGAAGGTTCCGGGCGCTGAAGCTTTGGCTCTCGCTCCGCTACCACGGCGCCGCCGCCTTCCGCACCGCCATCGCGGAGGACCTGCGGCTCGCGCAGGTGCTGGCCGACGCCATCGACCGTCAACCGGCGCTCGAACGCCTCGCCCCCGTCGAGCTCAGTGCCGTCTGCTTCCGCTACCGGGCGGGCGGCGACGACCTGAATCAGCGCATCCTGAAACGTGTCATTCAGCGTGGGCGCGTGTACATCTCCAACGCGGTGATCGGCGGGAGCTTCGCGTTGCGGGCGTGCATCGTCAACCACCGTGCCACCGAGGCGGATGTCCTCGCCGTGGTGAGCGAGGTGCTGGCTGCCGCACGCGAGTGCGATGCGTCGGTACCGGTTTCCTAGCATCTCTCGCGTTCTCTCGTAGCGGCGCCGGGTTCCATTTGGTAGAACAGTTCCATGTCCACTCGCCCGAACTCCGAGCCGCAGCTTGGTGTCTTCTCGCGCGCTGCGTGTCGCGTCGACTTTGCCGGCGGAACGGTTGACATCTGGCCGCTGTACCTGTTCCATCCGGGCGCCGTAACGGTCAACGTTGCGGTCGATATCCAGACCAGCTGCCGCATCACCCCCGTTGCCGGTCGCAGCATCGAGCTGATCTCTGCCGATACGGGACGCCGCGACCGCTTCTCCAGCCTCACGGAATTGATGACAGCCAGGTGGCATCAGCACGCACTGGCGGCCTGCCTCGTGAAGTGGTTCGTCCCGCGCGGAGGCTTCGTCATGGAGACGCACTCGGAGTCGCCCGCCGGGGCGGGCATTTCCGGTTCGTCGGCACTGATGATCGCGTCCACTGCGGCGCTGGCTCGCTACACGGGCGTTACGCTTGACCGCGAGCAGATTCGCGTCATTGCTCAGAATGTGGAAGCGCAGCTCATTCGCGTTCCCACCGGATGCCAGGACTACTATCCGCCGCTGTATGGCGGCGCCAACGCCGTTCATCTGCGCGTTGACGGCATCCATCGCGAACAGATCGATGTGGATGTCCGGGAGATGGAGCGGCGTTTCGTGCTGGCATATACTGGCGCGCCGAGGCAGTCCGGCATCAATAACTGGGAAGTGTTCAAGGCGCATGTGGACGGCGACCGGAAGGTGCATCGCAACTTCGATCGCATCACAGAGATCGCCCGCGCCATGCACATTGCACTCGCGGCGGCCGACTGGGACGAGGTAGAGCATCTGCTTCGCGAGGAGTGGAAGCTGCGGCGGACGAATGCTCCGGGCATCGCTACGCCGCTCATCGATCGCCTGATCTCCACCGCCGGCAGAAACGGCGGCCGTGCGGCAAAGGTCTGCGGGGCCGGTGGCGGCGGGTGCGTCGTGTTCTTTGTCGAGCCTGACGCGCACGCGCGGGTTCAGAGCGCGGTTGCCGAAGCGGGCGGCACCATCCTGCCGTTCAAGATTGCGCGCCGGGGCGTGACCGTGGAAGTAGCGCAGCTGTCGCCCGTCCAGAAAAGAAGGAAGTGAACGAGCAACCACAGTTCGAGCCAGGGTCCACGGCAGCCATCGAGCCGGAAGCACAGCCGGTTCGCCCGTTCTGGCGTTTCCTGATCGCGACCATCTACTGCGTCGTCGCCAACTGGATCGCCGTCTCCCTGGCGTTCGCCACGCTTTCCCGGCACCCGCTCGTCGCCGACGCAGCGTACCGGCTTCTCGGCTGCGTCTTGCTGGTGGCCGGCTTTCACTTCATGCTGCGCATCTTCGACGTCGTGGATGAGAACCACGCTCAGGCGTTGGGGCTCCCGCTGAACCGTACCGCCGTGCGTCAGGCTCTCCTGGGCTTCGGAATCGGGGCAGTGCTGATCTTGATGGCCGTGGGAGCCATCGCGGTTTACGGTGAGCTCACCGTCAGCGTTCATGTGTCGGCTCACACCCTGCGGCTTGGCTTCGAGGTCTTTCTGTTGCTCGCGTTCGGAGCGATGCTGGAGGAGCTGATGTTCCGCGGATACCCCTTCCAGCGTCTCGCGGAATCCATCGGCAGCGCAGGCGCAATCCTTGTCTTCTCGGCCCTGTTCGGAGCCGTCCACCTCTGGAATCCGAACGCCGGCGGTTTCCTGAGCTGGGGATTCTTCAACACCATCGCCGTCGGCGTTCTGTTTGCGGTGGCTTACCTGCGAACCGGATCTTTGTGGCTGCCGTTCGGAATGCACTTCGCCTGGAACTTTTTCCTCGGGGTCGTGTTCGGGCTTCCTGTAAGCGGGCTGAGGGACTTCAGCGTCATCGTCCGCACCATTGCCAGCGGCCCTCGCATCCTGACCGGGGGAGGGTACGGCATCGAGGCAAGCCTGACCGGGGCCGTCGTGATCCTGCTCGGGTTTGTGCCGGTGATCGTCCTGACGCGAAAACAACCCCAGCGCATCTAATTCCCTTGTCCCATGCACCGGGTCTACAATCTCCGGCCTAGGTCTCCCATGAATGCCCGGACTATCTTCGCCACCGTCCTAGTGCTCCTGGCGTCGGTGTGCCAGCTCGCGGCGGATGAGCCCAAGCCTCCGCGCCTGACCGAGTTCCAGCGACAGATGATCCTCCGCGAGTTGATGGCGGAACTCGTTTACGTCGTCAAGCCGCTTCCGATGGGAAAGGTGGGCCTCAAGATCGAGAACGGCAACGTGGCGCCCGCGGACGGCGAAATCCAGCAACTGGTGGCCGATTTCGGCGCCGCCGCCAAGCCCGGCGAGAGGGTACGCATCACCGATGTGCGCTTCACGAAACAAGGCATCGTGTTCGACATCAACGGCGGGCTGACGAAGAAAAAGAAATGGTACGAGCGCATGGAACTCGGGATGGGTACCGGCGGGACGGTCACCGGGGGAGGGAAGCCCGGCAGTGACGCGCGCGAACTCTACAAGGTGGCGCAGGGCTCCTCGATCCTCCTGTACTTCAAGGACTACATCCCAGCTCTCCAGCCGCAGCAGGTGAAGGAGATGCTCGCGCCGGTATTGGACTTCAACGCCCGCAGCATCGCCGAAGCCTACCAGCGTTCGTTGCCGCCAAAGCTCGCCGAAGCCGTTAAGAATCACAAGGCCCTCGTGGGTATGGACCGCGAGATGGTCGGCCATTCCAAGGGACGTCCGCCTCGCCGGGTGCGCGAGACCGAGGACGGGGTCGAGTACGAAGAGTGGATTTACGGCCAGCCGCCCGACGACGTGGAGTTCATACGCTTCGTAGGCGACAAGGTCGTCCGCATCTCGACCATGGCCGTCGATGGCAAAAAGACCGTGCGCATGGAAGACGAGGTTGGCCCGCTCACGGGGCAGGTGGCTCAGGGCGGACCGGGTGCGCCGGTGCCGCCACAGCCGCCGGCAGAGCGGCCTGCCCCTTCGCTGCGCCGGCCGGGTGACGACAAGATCGACGTGCAGCCGACGTCGCGTCCTCGAGACCCCCTGCCGCAGGGGGATCCGGCGTCTGACGGTGAAGGCCTCCCCTCCGGCGTAGGACAGCCGGCTCCGCCCCGCTGACCGCTGTTGTATCGCTGGATAACACATCGGGCCCGCGTGCACATTCGTGTTCGCGGGCCTTACACTTGAAGCGTGAAGATTGGGCTCGCGCAGATCAACCCCACCGTTGGCGATTTCACCGGCAATGCCGGCAAGATTGTCGAGTTCGCCCAGCGCGCACGTACACAGGGCGCTGAACTCGTTGTGTTCCCCGAACTGTCCGTTTGCGGATACCCGCCGCGAGACCTTGTAGAGAAGCCTGCCTTCGTCGCCCGCAACCGGGAAGTGGTCGAGGAGATCGCCCTCCGGACGCAGGGCGTCTCCGTCATCTGCGGCTACGTCACTCCGGCCAACAGCGACACCGGCAAGAGCGTCATGAACTCGGCGGCCCTGCTCCGGAACGGGCGCGTCGAGTTCGTACAGTCCAAGCGGCTGCTGCCCACATACGACGTCTTCGACGAGATGCGAAACTTCGCCGCCGCCTCGTCACAGGAGCTGTTCACCCAGAGCGGAACGCGGGTGGGACTCACCATCTGTGAAGACGCCTGGAATGACAAGACCTATTGGAACCGGCGGCTGTACAGCGTCGATCCCGTCGAAGAACTGATGAGGGCGGGCGGCCAGCTCCTGCTGAATATCTCGGCCTCTCCCTTCTATCTCGACAAGCGCGAACTGCGCCGGGACATGCTTCGGTCCATCGCGCGGCACCATCGGACCACCGTCGCGCTGGTCAACCAGGTCGGCGGCAATGACAGCCTGATCTTCGACGGCTCAAGCGTGGTGATCGGTCCCGACGGCCGGGTGATCGCCCAGGCGAGATCGTTCACGGAAGACCTCATCTACTTCGAGTCCAACAGCTTGCAAGGAGACCTTCATGAGCAGATTGAAGGCGAGGAGGCGACGGCCTATGCCGCGCTCGTGCTCGGCACGTGCGATTACGTGCGCAAGTGCGGCTTCGGCAAGGTCATCCTGGGATTGAGCGGCGGCATCGATTCCGCCCTGGCCGCCTGCATTGCCGTGGACGCCCTCGGCGCGGAAAACGTCATCGGCGTCGCCATGCCCAGCCAGTTCTCCTCCGAGGGTTCGGTCACGGATGCCCGTGAGCTGGCGGAAAATCTCGGTATCCGTTTCGAGATCATCCCGATCAGGGAGACCTTCGACAGTTTCCGGCAGACGTTGCAGCCCGTGTTTGCCGGGCTGAAGGAAGACGTCACGGAAGAAAACCTCCAGGCCCGAATCCGCGGCATGCTTCTCATGGCAATGTCGAACAAGTTCGGTGCATTGGTGGTCACCACGGGCAATAAGTCGGAACTGGCGGTCGGCTACTGCACCCTGTACGGCGACATGGTCGGCGGACTCGCCCTCATCAGCGATGTCCCGAAGACCATGGTGTACAGGCTTTCGCGCTACGTGAATTCGCGCGGGCGGGTCGTCATTCCGGAATCTACGCTGACCAAGCCGCCTTCGGCCGAGCTTCGCCCCGGGCAGCAGGACAGCGACTCGCTGCCACCCTATGACGTGCTCGACCGCATTCTCGAAGACTATGTCGAAGACATGAAATGCGCGAAAGACATCGCTGCGCAGCGCGGTTACGATATCAAGCTCGTCAGCAGCGTCATTCGCCTCATTGAACGCAGCGAGTACAAGCGGCAGCAGGCTGCTCCGGGACTGAAGATTTCAGAGAAAGCCTTCGGCGTCGGGCGCCGTTTTCCGATCGCCGCGCGTCACGAGATCTAGACCGGTGCTCAAGCTGTCCTGGCACTGCTCTGCTGGAGAAAAGGAATCATGCAAGGATCCATTCGACTGCTCACATTGATGTTGCTGGTATCGATCGCTTCCGCGGCTCAGCAGGGAACCGCCGCCAAGCCCAAGCCGCAACCCAAACCCCAGCCGAAGGCGCCGGCCGCTGCCACGCAGCCGAAAGCACCTGCCGCTGCGACCCAGCCGACGCCCGCTACTGCACCGGCTGCCGCGGGCGCTCCGACCAGGGAGACCGTCGAGGCGTTCCTCAGGCGCATGTTCGGCTACGAGGAGAACATCGCGTTTCGTGTCGCGGAACTGCGTCCGGCGGCGGACACCGGGCTTACAGAAGCGCTGGTGGTAGTCAACACACCGCAGGGACAGCAGGGCATGCGCTTCTTCATCACGCCGGACGGCCGCCACGCGATCGCGGGCGACCTCATGCCGTTCGGCACCGATCCCTTTGCCACCTCGCGCGAACTGCTGAAGAAAGAAGCCTTCGGTCCCACGAAGGGCGCGAAGGACTCGCCGCTGCTGCTCGTGGAGTTCGCCGACCTTCAATGCCCGGCATGCAAACAGGCGCAGCCTAATCTCTCGAAACTCCAGGCCGATTTCCCGCAGGCGCGGTTCGTGTTCCAGAACTTCCCGCTGGAGAACATGCACCCCTGGGCGTCGCGCGCAGCCGCTTATGTCGATTGCCTCCAGCGAGAGTCGAATGACGCAGCCTGGGCTTTCATGGAGTCCGTGTTTAACCAGCAGTCGCAGATCACGGACGCGAACCTGGCGGAGCGTCTCGATGGCGCGGTGAAGGCCGCCGGAGCCGATCCGGCAAAAATTTCAGCCTGCGCTCAGTCGCCGGACACCAAGGCTCGCGTGCAGCGCAGCATCGAACTCGCCCGGCAGTTGAACGTCAGCGCGACTCCAACCCTCTTCGTCAACGGAAGGCCTGTCGGAAACCTCGCTGGCCCGGATTACGAGGCGTTGAGGTCCATCGTGCAGTTTGAACTCGATCAGGCGACGAAGGGTGCGGGTACGGGGAGGAGAGACTGAGAGAGATCGATTCCCCGCGGTCTCTCCCGCCGGCGATGTGCCAGGGAACTAGTTGAATTGCTGTCAGCGCCCGCTACGGGTGCGCCGCGTGGAAAGCGACACGGAGTTATCGCTTGCCGAAAACGCTGTTCCAGACGCCGTCAAAGATCGGGTACACGAAACGCGGTGCCCAGGCCAGGTAACTGACAACGAGAATCGCAACGATCTTTCCGAAATTGAGGTCCTTCATGTGTAGCTCCTCAGCGGATTTGGCGGGTCACCCTCCGAAAACAGGTGCGGATAGATGCCCGCCGTGCTCGTTATGCTTGGGCCAAAACTAGCATGGTGGTTTCGAAACGATGTCAGGAGAAAAGTTTTTATAACTTAAAAGATTTTTCGATTTCGATGTACGTGTCCCTACGTGAGAATTCCTCATGCGCAAGATCACAGGATTGGTAGCGATCAACAGCGACTATGCGGAGAACTGTTCCTTTGCTGGCGTACTGCGAAGTTCAGCGGAGGACATAAGCGGGGCTGTCGATAATGCGGTCGGGTATATGTACGTCTGGTACGCGGACATTGAAACCGGATATCCCTTCACCAAGCTGAAGCTGAGCGGAAGTGAAC
>DASPLH010000262.1:0-10147 GCA_035627675.1 Clostridia bacterium | reverse complement strand
CCGAACCTCGTGCACGCCATGATCAAGGAGATGAACTCGAAGCATCAGCGCAACGTGCGCACGGCCAGCGACGCCGTGATGCAGATCTTCCAGGGGTACTCATGGCCCGGCAACGTCCGCGAACTGCGAAACTCGCTGGAGCGCGCCGTGATCGTCTGCGACTCGTCGGTAGTCGAGCCGCGCCATCTGCCTCCGGGCTTCGGCAGCCCGACTCCGCACATCATCAACGACGCCAACGCCATCCGCATCGGCGTCGGCACCACCGTCGAGGAAGCGGAGAAGCAATTGATTCTCAAGACGCTCGAGGCCACGCACAACAACAAGACGCGCGCCGCCGATATTCTCGGCATCAGCCTCAAGACTCTGCACAACAAGCTGAAGGAGTACGGCCAGCAGGCGAACGCACAAGCCGAGGCCGCCAAGATCAACTAGCGTCCGCAAACCTCGATGTGCCGATAGGTCTACAATCGGTGGGTTCGCGACTGATCCGCCATGCCGAAGCTACGACTCAAAACCAAGCTGGTGCTCGCCATCAGCGGCATGGTGTTCGCGCTGGTCCTGGCGCTCAGCTTCATCTACATCTCCCAGCTGCTGAGGCAGCGGATCAACCAGTCGGCCGAAAACGCCGAGTTCATCTCGCACCAGATCTACCAGGCCACAAAGGACGCGCTGGAGCAGGACCTCAGTTCGACGCGCATCGATCTTGACGACCCCGAACAGGTGCAGGCGGCCATCGCCGAGATCCTCCAGAGCGACGCGCCCGTCAGCACCTTGCTCCAGTCGGTCATCGGCTACAACCCCGAGGTGTATGACGCCTCGGTCGTTGATCTCGACCACCGGTTCCTCTTGCACACGGACGCCTCGGCGCTCGACAAGGCCGTCCCCGAGCGCCCGGACCTCCATCAACTCCGCAACGGCGGCGTGCTGGAGCAGATGCGGACCGTGTACGGGCCGCCGAGAATCTACGATGTGCGCCTGCCGATGCAGCGTGCCGGGAAACCGTTCGCCGAAGTCCGCGTTGGAATCATCACCACATTCCTGAAGGCCGAACTCCAGCCGCAGCTCAACCGCGCGCTGCTGTTCTCCGGGATCGCTGTTCTCGTCTCACTGGCGCTGGCAGCCGCGCTCTCCAACATCGCGCTGCGTCCGCTGGAGGCGATCGCCCGCCGCCTCGACGCCATGACCGCCGAAGTTCCCGAGATACACGCCGAGCCCGAGCACCAGACCGACGAATACGGCGCGGTGAACACGAGGATCGACCGCCTGGGCCGGCAGATCCGCGACGTGAAGGAGGTCTTCTCCGCCCTGAAGGAGAACCTCGACCAGATCATGGGCACGTTGCAGGACGGCCTCATGCTCTTCACGCGCGAGGGCAAGGTGGTTCTCGTCAGCGCTTCGGCAGAGCGCTTTGCCGGACGCGCGCGCTCCGAGATGCTCGGCTACAACGTCGAACAGATCTTCGACGACTCGACCCGGCTGGGACAGATCGTGCTCGATGCGTTTGCCCTTCAGCAGAGCGTGCCGCAGAGGGTCATCGAAGTGGACCAGGGACGCCGCGTGCAGATTGCGCTCGATTTCATCTCCGAAGGGGGCCGCTCCATCGGCGCGCTGCTCACCATGCGGGATTCGGAGTCTGTGCGGCGCATCGAGAACGAGATCGAACTTTCGCGCCGCCTCGCCGCCATCGGGCGCCTGACCTCGGGGGTGGCGCACGAGGTCAAGAACCCGATCAACGCGATCGTGATCCACCTCGAGATCCTGCGCGAGCGGTTGCTCCAGCTCGACCCGGAGACGAAACGGCACATGGACGTGATCGCCAACGAAATCCAGCGCCTCGACCGCGTCGTCAAAACTCTTGTGGACTTCACGCGGCCTGTCGAGTTGAAGCTGGAGACCATGGACCTCCGCCGCATCGCGGGCGACGTCGTGACTTTGGCCGCTCCGGAGGCCGCGCAGCACCGGGTCAATATCGTTGAGCACAGTTCCGCCGAACCGCTGACCGCCATGGTGGACGCCGACCTCGTCAAGCAGGCGCTGCTTAATGTCGTGATCAACGGAATCCAGGCAATGCCCGAGGGCGGCGTGCTGACGGTCGCAACCAGAGTCGCGGCCGAGCGTGCCGTGATCGAAGTGCAGGACCAGGGCGGCGGAATCCCGCCCGAGGTTCGCGACAAGATTTTCAATCTCTACTTCACGACGAAGAAGACGGGCAGTGGCATCGGGCTGGCGCTGACCTACCGCGCCATCCAACTTCACAACGGCTCACTGGAGTTCGAGTCGGAGGTCGGCAGAGGCACCACGTTCCGTCTTGTACTTCCACTGGCCGAACAAGGTGAAGAAATTCGCAGTGCCCAACTTGCTGCCGGAAGCCGCGGCGCGGAGTAGCCTGTTCGCTTACAGAGGTACAGCAAGCTTTGGAACTGCTCTAGAATGGGAGCGATGACCATCGAGCCAGATATGAGATGGGCCACCATGGGACGCCGGGCAATGTTGGCGATCGCCCTAGTGTCTGTGCTGGCCGCCGGTGGCTGTAAGAAGAAGAAACCTCCGCTGCCGGTGGCGCAGCCGCCCATCATCGCGGAGCCGCAGCCGCAGCCGGAACCGCCGGCTGTCATCACTCCGCCGGTGACCACGGCGCCTCCCGCGACTGCAACAGCGCCTCCGGCGTCCAAGCCGAAGCCGAAGCCGAGGACGCCCACGCGCAAGCCCGCTCCGTCCGTGGCGAAACCGTCGCCTGCGAAACCGCCGCTCCCCGAGAAGCCGCCCTCGGAGGATTCGATCACGATCTCGGCCAATACCAACACCGACGCCGCGTACGTGCAGCGCAACGAAACCGAACAATTGCTCCAATCGTCCGAGTACAACCTCCGCAGGATCAACCGGACACTGAACGACGGCGAGCAGTCGATGGTTCACCAGGTGCGCAACTTCATCACCCAGTCGAGACTCGCCATGCAGGACGGTGATCTCGAACGCGCCTACAACCTGGCGGTGAAGGCCAACCTGCTCTCCGGCGAAATCGCGAAGTAGGCGGATGGACGGAAACATGCGACGTGCGCCGTGCAGGCGCGCGTTGTGGCCCAGGAGAGCCAAGTGAGCCCTACTCGTATCGGAGGGCTTCGATCGGGTCCAATCTTGACGCGCGCACGGCCGGAACCATTCCACTGATCAGGCCGACGGCGCCGAGTATGCCGGTGGCGACGAGGATGGACGTGGGCGAGATAATCAGGCGGATGTCTGCGCCCTCGCCATGCTTGGCGAGGGCGCTGTAGAACGTCAGCGTGCCCACGCCCAGCGACACGGCGTATGCAAGTGCGACTCCGAGCAGGCCGCCGGCGAAGGTAATGGCCATCGCCTCGGCCAGGAACTGCCAGAGGATGTCTCGCCGCCGCGCGCCGAGTGCCTTCTCGATGCCGATCTCCCGGGTACGCTGCGTGACGGCCACTAGCATAATGTTCATCAATCCGATGCCGCCGATGCCGAGCGTCAGCGTCCCGATGAACGCCAGCAGCACCTTCAGGCCCATCGTAATGATGTTGAACTGGTTCAACTGCTTCATGCTGCTGAACACGTGGACGGCGCGCCTGTCTCCCGGGTTGAAGTGGTACTGCTGCGCGAGCGTCTGGCGCACCCCGCGTTCGATCTGCTCAAAGTCGTCGCTCTCGTAGTTCAGCCATATGCCGTTGAGGTACTTGGTGTCCTTCAACTCCGACATCGTGGTGAACGGGACGTCAAGGATGCGGTTGATGTTGTCGTCGCCTTCCTGCATCTTCGGCTTCAGAACGCCGATGACCAGGAAAGGGATTCCGTCCACGCGGATGGTCTCGCCCAGGCAATAGCGTCCGCTGAAGAGCTTCTCCCTGGCCTCGGAGCCCAGGACGACGACGCGGGCCTTCTGGAACATGTCTTCGTTGTTGTAGAAGCGGCCCTCGGCAAGTTCCAGGTTGTAAATCTTGAACGAGTTCGGATAGTTTCCGCGCGTGTACCAACTGAAGCTGCGGCCCTCGTAGGTCACCGTGGCGTCTTTGCCGACTTCGGGCGAGATGTTGGTGATCTGCGGGATGTTGGTCGAGATGCGCTCGATGTCTTCGAGCGTGAACCTGATCTGGGCGCCGGCCTTGTTGCCGCCGGCCTGCTGCGAGGTGCGCCCGGGAAACACGCCCATCACACGCATTCCAAAGGAAGCAAAGATCGTGTTGACGGCGCGTCCGAACCCGTCTCCGTAGGCGAGCAACAGCACGACGGTGGCGATCCCCCACGCCATTCCGAACATGGTGAGCATCGTTCGGCTGCGGTTGTGCCGCAATGCCTGGTTTGCCTGCTCGACGACTTCTCGCATCTGCATCATCGGGACTCTACTCCTGGCGCAGCGCCTCGACCGGCGCCAGCATTGCAGCCTTGCGTGCGGGATACAGGCCGGCGGCCACGCCCGCGACGGTCAATGCGCCGATCGCAAGCGCAGCCGACGAGGGAACCAGCTGCGGTGTGTCGAATCCCTGCGGCGCGGGCAGACCGGCGAGCGCAGCCATGATCGCCGCCGCCGCTCCCATGCCGATTGCGCCGCTCACGGTCGTGATGAGCAGGCCTTCCATGAAGAACTGGAACAGGATCGTGCGATAGGTCGCCCCGAGCGCCTTGCGCAGTCCAATCTCCCTGGTGCGTTCCGTGACCGAAACCAGCATGATGTTGATCACGCCGATGGCGCCGAGCGCGAGCGTCACCAGTCCCACGGAGCCGAGAAACATATTCATCGCATCGAATATCTTGCCTACCATCTCGGCCGAGCGGATCGTGTCCCAGTCTTCGAAGTTGTCTTCGTCGCGCCAGTCGAAGCCATGATTGCGGCCGATAACCTTGCGCACCTCTTCCCGCGCGAGCAGGTGGTCGGCCCGGCGGACAGGCTGGTACATCAGGGTTGAGATCGCGTCGGCCTCCTGCTCCCCTTTCATCGGGAAGTAAACAGCCATGGTTCGGAACGGAATGTAAATGCGCGAGTTCGGGCCGATGTTTTCGCCGCGGCCAATCGTATCGACCACGCCCACGACTTCGAAGCTGACGCCGTTCAGCAGGATCGTGGAACCGAGTACGGGCCGTCCCGGGAAAAGGTTCTTCACCACTTCGGCGCCCACCAGCGCCACTCGCCTCTGCTGTTCGTTGTCAGGCTCGTTGATCCAGCGCCCCTGCCGGATGGGAATGTAGCGAATGCCTTTGAATTGCGGCTCGGCGCCGACGAGCTGCCCCCCGGCGCTGCCGTAATCGCTGACGAAGCGCACGTCCTGGCGCGTGATCGCCGGCGTGGCCGCGCGGACGTAAGGAGCTTTGGCGACGTCGAGGTAGTCCTGGTAGGTCAGGTGGTAGTAGCGTGCCGATTGCCGGCTTCCCTCAACGGCCGCGGCGCGCCCGGGGAACACGAACATCACGTCTTCCCCAATCGAGTCCATCTGCTTGCGGTTGCCGCTTCGGAACCCCTCGCCGAGTCCGACGAGCAGCAGCAGCGACCCCACGCCCCAGGCGATGCCGAACATGGTCAGAAAGGAACGCAGCTTGTGCGCCCAGAGTGCCCGAAATACCTGACCTACGACGTCAACAGCAATCCGCATAAGGATAATTACGCGATCCGAAGAAGAAAGTTCAGTGCTGGACTAATCCAGAGTTAGACGTTCGGCGAAAGCTGACGTGAGCTCAATGAAATCGAGGGGCGCACCCGCGCCCCTCGCCCAGAATATTCCCCGCCTCCGTCTATTCAACGGTCTCGAACCGCGCCGTGAAGTGCCGCAGGAACGGCGGCTCGTAGGTAAGCCTGAGCCCGCGGATGCTTTCGCGCTTGCGCCACACTTCCAGGATGACCTCGATCACGTAGTCCACGTGGCTTTGGGTGTAGGTGCGGCGCGGGATCGCCAGCCGGACGAGTTCCATTTTGGCGGCGTCGCCGAACATCAGCGTCCCGATCTCGACAGAGCGTATGCCGCCTTCCAGATAAAGCTCGGTGGCCAGAGCCACTCCCGGGAACTGCTCTTTCGGGATGTGCGGGACGATGCCGCTGGCGTCGAGATAGATAGCGTGTCCGCCGGGAGGCATGACGATCGGAACGCCTTGCTCGTGTAAGTGGTTTCCGAGATACGCGGTGGAAGCCAGGCGGTACTTGAGGTAGTCCTCCTGCACGGCTTCCTGCACTCCGATGGCGATGGCCTCCAGGTCGCGGCCCGCCAGACCGCCGTAGGTGACGTATCCCTCGGTAAGGATCAGCAGGTCTCGCTCACGCTGCGCGATGGCGTCGTCGTTGGTGCAGAGGAACCCGCCGATGTTCGCCATGCCGTCTTTCTTCGCGCTCATGGTGCAGCCGTCGCCGAGGGCAAACATCTCCTGCGCGATCTCCTTCGGAGTCTTGCCGGCGTAGCCCGGCTCGCGCAGCTTGATGAAGTAGGCGTTCTCGGCGAAGCGGCACGCGTCGAAGTACAGCGGGATGCCGTGCTTGCGGCAGACGGTGCTCACCGCCCTCGCGTTCTCCATCGAAACCGGCTGGCCGCCGCCCGAGTTATTGGTCACCGTGAGCATCACCATCGGGACCCGCTCGCGGCCTTCGCGCTGGATCAACTGCTCGAGCGCAGCGACGTCCATGTTGCCCTTGAACGGATGGATCGTGCTCGGCTGGCGTCCCTCGGGGATGACGAGGTCGGCGGCGATTCCGCCGACGGCTTCGAGGTTCGCGCGCGTCGTGTCGAAGTGCGTGTTGTTCGGAACGATCTTGCCCGGGCCGGCCATGACGCTGAACAGAATCCGTTCGGCCGCGCGTCCCTGGTGCGTGGGAATCACGTGCTTGTACCCGAAGATGTCCTGGATGGAGTCGCGGAAATGGTTGTAACTGCGGCTGCCGGCATAGCTCTCGTCGCCTTCCATCACGCCGGCCCACTGGAAGGTGGACATCGCGCCGGTGCCTGAATCGGTGAGCAGGTCAATCAGCACATCGTCGGCGTCGAGCAGGAAAAGGTTGTGATGCGCCTTGCGCAGCAACTTCTCGCGCTCCTGGCGCGTTGTCCAGCGAATCGGTTCAACGCTTTTGATACGGAAAGGTTCGATGATCGTCTTGATGGCCATGAGTTCGTCACAATGGGGAAACTTGGAATTGTAGAACGTGCAACAAAAGCCGGATGTAAGAAGACCCGGAGCGCCGCTCCGGGTCTATCTGGTCGCCGACTACGAACCTACCTGCTTGAGTGCCCTTTCGGTTGCTTCCAGCATGGCTTCGGCGCCGACCGGCTTTCCCGTGGCGTTCTTCATCCACAGGTCGGGAGCGAGGCTTCCGAAGTGTGCCATGCGCGTAAACTCCGGCCCGACGGCTCCCTTGCCGCGCATGTGCTCTTCGATCTGGTGCGCGATCAGGTGTCCGATGGGGTAGTCCGGAAGATAGAGGAACGAGTCAACCATGTGCGAGTAGATTCCAAGCAGCACGACGTCGCGCTTGCCGAACACCGGCGCGTAGTACTTGTTCCATGTCTCGCGCGCGATGTCCAGCGTTGCCTGCTTCAGTTCGGCCGCCGTGGCGTCCGGATGGTCGTACATCCAGTGCCACACCGCCATGTCCACCAGCGCCACGCCCGCGATCTCGTACGTCGCCCAGAAATCGTTGAGCGTCTTCAGCGCCTCGGCCTGTGCGTCCTCTTCCTGAAGGCCGAGCAGTTCGAGGTCGCGCGCCTGGAACACGAACGCCAGCGCTTCGGTAAACGCCGTGTTGGGCACGCCATTCAGGAAGTAGTGGTCGATGTCGTTGAGCGACAGCGTTTGCTCGACGTTGTGTCCCATCTCGTGCACCGCGATGTTGAAGCCCTTGTAGTTCATGCCGGACTTCTCGACGCGCGTGCGCAGGTGAGCCTTGGCCGAACGCATGGCGGCGCCCATGGCGTGTCCCGAGCCGCGCGCCGGATCCACCGCGATGTTCGTGGCGATGCGCTGCGCTTCCTTCGGTTCGAAACCGAGCTTCACGAGCAAATTCGGAATGTCCTTCTCGTAGGCCTCCGGCGTCGGATACTTCTTCGCCACGATCTGGTCCAGTTCCGCTTCGCTGTACTTGCTCTTGGCGCGGAAGCCGTTGTACCAGATGTCGAACGGCTCGAGCTTGCGGCCAAGCCGCTTCTCGATCAGTTTCGCCACCTGCGGCACCAGCGGAGAGGACACCACCTGCTCCAGCATGGCCTTGACGCGCTGTTCGGGAATCTCGCGATTCTCGTCGAAGCGACGGCGGATCAGCGTGGGAGCCGTCGGAGAATACGGGTCTGCCTTGCGGGCGGCCTGGTAGGTCGAAAGCAGGACGGCATAGCGCGTGTCGGGTTCGGCCGCGTTCGCTGCCTCGACTTTCTTCGCGTCTCCATCGGACTGCGCCGCAGGCTTAACCTCGTTCGTAAACGGATTCCAATCGACTCCCGGGTTGTCGATGACTGCCGCGGGAATCGTCTGCGTGATAATCCGCTCCATCACCTGCTGGATGCTGCGTTGCTTGGCTAGTCCCTTCTGCGCGTCGTTGTAGTCAGCCTTCAACTGGTCACGCAGGTTCCAGTGCGACAGCAGGCGCATCTTCGGCGGAAACAGCCGCTGGCCGCGGCCGTCCACCAGGTGATGCATCCAGATGTTGTATTCCGAGATGTAACGCTCGCCTTCCGCAGCCGCCTTGGCGATGGCCAGCGAGACCTCGGCCGGAACGCGCTTGGAGAACCGCTGCGCAAGGCGCGCCTCGGCCCACTGCCTGCGGTTCCATTGCTGTCCTTCGGTGAGGCGCTGATCGAGAGTTGTCAGCGGGAAGTTGAGCAGGACGACGAACGCCAGCTTGTTGCGGAAGAAGTCGTCGTTGATGTGCGCCGACGGATCGTAACCGGCGAAGGCGTCGTCGTACGGCATAATCGGCCCGCGGTCGAGATCGGAGTGAGTCCTGAACTCGCGCACGATCTCCTGCATGTGCCCGTCGAGCTGTTCGAAAAGCCGCTCATAGCGCGCGAACATCGTGTCCAACGCGGCCTGATCGGCGGCGAAGCTTGCGCGGACGAAGCTCTCGAACTCCTGGGCGTCGCCGTCTTCGGCACGCCAGAACCGGCCAACTTGCTTCAGTCCGCGAGTGAGCCGTTGCCGTGCCTCCGCGTCTTTCGGCGCGAGTTCGGTTTCCAGCTTCTGCACGCTCGCCGGCATCCAGGGCAGAGTCGCAGACGAGTCGGTTGAGGTTTGCGGCGTACTCATGGTTCTCTCCTGGGCATGTACCGAAACGAGCGAGAGCAAGATGGCGCAGAAAACGCCACGTAGGGGTCGTATCATTCAGCCTCCGCACGGCAAAGGAATACTACCTGTAAACTTCAGCACCACAAAAACACAAGGCAATCCTACGGGTTGAATCAGACCTGCATCTATTAAAGAACGCCGCAAGCACCTGCACAAACAGGGAGAGAACATGTGGACCCGTTTCGGTCCGGAAAAATCATGGCCGGGAGTTGAGTGGAGTCGTATTGCCCTGGCCCGCCTCGCCCTGATCGCCGTCGTCGCCGTGCTGCCGTGTGTCGCGCGCGCGCAGACGTCCGAAGCCTCGAGTCTCGACCTGTACTCGAAGGCCGTGGTGCAACCGGTGATGGCCGATCGCATCGCCCTCCTGGAGCGATTCCTCGCCGCCAATCCGAACAGCAGCCTGCGCCATGACACGCTCTCGCTGCTGGTGTGGAGCTATCTCCAGTCGAACAATCCGACGAAGGCCGCCGAGTTCGCCCGGCTCATCCTGGCCGGCACGCCGTCCGATCCGCTGGCACTCGCGGCGCTGGCCAGCCACAACGCTCCGAAAGAGGAGAAAGAGTCGCCCAAGAAGCAGGTGGAGAGCGCGACGCGCGCGCTTGAGCAGTACCGAAACCTCCGCAAGCCCGAGGCGATGCGCGAGATCGAGTTTGCGACCATGCGGCAGTACGTGTGGCGCACGCTGACGGGCGCCGCCGGCCTGGCTTATCTCGAGCAGAAGGACTACGGCACGGCGCGCGACTACCTTTCGCAGGTGGTCGCGGCATCGCCCAACGATCCCCGCTACGTTTACGGACTCGCGCTGGCTACCCTGAACGCCGGCGACGATCACAAGGCCGAAGGCTACTGGTATCTGGCGAAGGCCGTGACCTTGAGCGGCAACACC
>DASPLH010000261.1:0-8683 GCA_035627675.1 Clostridia bacterium | reverse complement strand
GCCAGGTGGGCAGCTCCACCGGCTCCGGCGATGATGACCTTGACGCCGCGAGAGGCTGCCTGGCGCGCGTATTCGCTGGTGCGGGCCGGCGAGCGATGCGCGGAGGTGATGTCGATTTCATACTCGATGCCGAACTGTTCGAGAGCCTTGGCGGCTTCGTTCATCACGTCGAGATCGCTGTCGGAGCCCATGACGATGGAGACAAGAGGAGCATTCATACGCAGATGACCCTTCTGGAAGTTAGGAGCCGGACGGGCGAGGATCACCCGCCTGAGGTTTACCTGCCGTTGAGAGCGCGTTGTGCGATGTCGCGGCGGAACTGCATCTCGCCGAAGCGAATCTGCGCTACGGCCTCGTAGGCGCCGGCAACGGCTGCCGGGAGATTCGGACCCCGGGCCGTGACGCCGAGCACCCGGCCTCCGCTGGTGTAGAACGCGCCATCGCGCAGGGCGGTTCCGGCGTGGAAGACCTGCACGCTGGGCACCCGCGCCGCGGCTTCGAGTCCCTCGATGCGGTGTCCGGCCTCGAAGGCACCGGGGTAGCCGCCACTGGCGACCACGACGCAAACGGTGGCATCGGGGCTCCAGCGGAAGACACCATCGCTGACGCGTCCCTCGATGCTGGCCTCGAATGCCTCGATCAGGTCGCTTTCGAGGCGCATGAGGATGGGTTGCGTTTCCGGGTCGCCGAAGCGGCAGTTGAACTCGAGCACCATGGGGCCCTTGGCGGTCATCATGAGCCCGACGTAGAGGATGCCCGTGTAGGTGTTGCCTTCCTCGCGCATGCCGTCGATGACGGGCTGGGCGATGTGCGTCACGAGCCAGTCGCGCATGGCGTCATCGACGATGTCGCGGGTGGAATAAGCGCCCATGCCGCCGGTGTTGGGGCCGGTGTCGCCGTCTCCCACGCGCTTGTGGTCGCGGGCGGCCACCAGCGGGGCCACGCGCTGTCCGTCGCTGAGGACGAGGAACGATAGCTCTTCGCCGTCGAGGAACTCTTCGAAGATGATGCGGCGGCCGGCCTCGCCGACCATTTTGCCGGTGAGCATCTCGGTGGCGGCGGCGGCGGCCTCTTCCTTGGACTGGGCGATGACGACGCCTTTGCCGGCGGCGAGTCCATCGGCCTTGACCACGATCGGGGTAGAGAAGTGATTGAGCGCGCCGGAGATCTCGTCCACAGAGGTGAGCTGGGCGTAGCGGGCGGTTGGAATCCGGTGTCGCTGCATGAAGGTCTTGGCGAAGGTCTTGCTGGATTCCAGCCGGGCCGCTGCCTGCGTCGGGCCAAAGATGGGCCATCCGCGCCTGCGGAACTCGTCAACCACGCCGAGCATCAGCGGAACCTCGGGACCGACGACGGTGAGGTCGGGCTGCACCTGGAGGGCGACAGCAACGATCGAGTCAATGCTCTTCAAGTCGGCGTTGAGGCAGGTGACGTCCTGCGCGATGCCGCCGTTGCCGGGCGCGCAGAATACTTCCGTCACGCGCGGTGATTGTTTCAGCTTCCACACCAGAGCGTGTTCTCGCCCGCCGCTACCAAGTACCAGGACTTTCATAGGTCACCCGAAGCTCAAAGGTTATGGGATGGGGGCCATCGGAAGCAACCACCTGCTCCGCTGGAGCGGATTCAAATGTCCTTCGATATCAACGCCGGGCTGGTTGCCCGGCCCATTTAGCGGACGCAGCTTCCGCGAATCCGGTCTGGGCTATGATGTTGACCCGTGTCTGGAGTCAAGGGCAAGCAGATGGCTGAGAGCAATACCGGTTGGCGACAGGAAGTACGGCTTCCAAGCATGCCGGAGGTGCACAGCAGCCTCCCGATCCCGCAGTCGCCGGGTTTCCTGCGAAAACTCGTCGCGTTTGCCGGTCCAGGGTTCCTGGTTGCGGTCGGCTACATGGACCCCGGCAACTGGGCAACGGACCTTGCCGCAGGTTCGCGCTACAACTACGCCCTGCTGACGGTCATCATGATGTCGAACCTGATGGCCATCCTGCTCCAGAGCCTCTGCGTGAAGCTGGGGGTGGTCAGCGGTCGCGACCTGGCCCAGGCCTGCCGCGATCATTTCAGCCGCCCGGTGACGTGGATACTCTGGGTGCTGGCGGAGATTGCGATTGCCGCGTGCGACCTCGCCGAGGTGATCGGATCGGCTATCGCCCTGCAATTGCTGTTCGGAATCCCACTGATCATCGGCTGCCTCATCACGGTGCTGGATGTGCTGGTCATCCTCTTCCTCGAGAACAAGGGGTTCCGCTACATCGAGGCAATCGTGGTCACGCTGGTGGCGACCATCGGCCTGTGCTTCGGGCTGGAGATCTGGTTTTCGAAGCCCGAAGTGGCCGGCATCCTGAAGGGATTCTTCCCGAGCTCCCAGATCGTCAGCGATCCCGGGATGCTGTACATCGCGATCGGAATCCTGGGCGCCACGGTGATGCCGCACAACCTCTACCTGCACTCGGCCGTGGTGCAGACGCGGGATTTCAAGCGCACGCCGGAAGGCAAGCGCGAGGCGATGAAGTATTGCAACATCGACTCGGCGGTCGCGCTGACGCTGGCGCTGTTCGTGAACTCGGCGATTTTGATTGTCTCGGCGGCAACGTTCTACCGCGCAGGGCAGCACGAAGTGGCGGAGATCCAGGATGCGTACAAATTGCTGGCGCCACTGGTTGGCGTGACCGGGGCGAGCACGATCTTCGCGGTTGCGCTGCTGGCTTCGGGGCAGAACTCGACGCTTACGGGCACGCTGGCCGGCCAGATCATCATGGAAGGCTTCATCAACCTGCGGGTGCGTCCGTGGCTGCGGCGGTTGATCACCCGCAGTATCGCCGTAGTCCCGGCGGTGATTGTTACCTGGATCTGGGGGACGAGCGGAACGGCGCAGTTGCTGGTGTTGTCGCAGGTCATTCTCAGCATGCAGTTGAGCTTCGCGGTGTTTCCGCTGGTGATGTTCACGAGCGACCGCCGCAAGATGGGCGAATTCGTGAACCCGCTGTGGATTAAAGTGCTGGCGTGGACCGTGGCGGTCGTGATCGCTTCGCTGAACGGTTGGCTGCTGGTGCAGGCGTTCTTCGGATAGTCGTCGGTGGATGGTCGTTGGTCGTCGGCAAAACCAAACCAAAACCGACTAACCACGGATTTGCACGGATTCACACGGATCTGATCGTGGCGGGCGCGCTGAATGCTGATGGCTATCCGCTGACGGCCAACCACCGACCACTAACGACTGCCGACCGAATGCTGCATCTTGAAAGCCTCCACAGCATCCTTCTAAACTAAAGAGTTTCACAGGTGTTGAAGTCGCGGCACGTGGGGTGTCGCGCACTTTGCGGTCCCATCCCTTCCGATAAAGGCTTCTATGAATACATTCCATAGCCGTACTGACCTCCGAGTCGGCTCGAAGACCTACGAGATCTACAAGATTGACGCAGTCGAAAAGCTGGGTTGCGAGCCCCGGAAGCTGCCTTACTCGATTCGAATCCTGCTGGAAAACCTGTTGCGGCGCGAGGACGGCCAGGTCGTCACGGCCGGGATGATCCAGTCGCTGGCGTCGTGGTCGGGCGCGAAGATCAAGGCCGAAGAGATCGCGTTCATGCCGAGCCGCGTGCTGCTCCAGGACTTTACGGGAGTGCCGGCGGTCGTGGACCTGGCGGCGATGCGCGATGCAATGAAGCGCCTGGGCGGCGATGCGAACGCGATCAATCCGCTGCAGCCCGCAGAACTTGTGATCGACCACTCGGTGCAGGTGGACCAGTTCGGCACCGCGGATGCTTTCGACCTGAACGCCGCGCTGGAGTTCTCGCGCAACAAGGAGCGCTACGCCTTCCTGCGCTGGGGACAGACGGCGTTCCAGAACTTTGCGATCGTGCCGCCCGACACGGGCATCGTGCACCAGGTGAATGTCGAGTTCCTGGCACGGGTGGTGTTCGTGCTCGGTGCGGGTGAGTCGGGCAAGCCGCAGGCGTATCCCGACACGCTGGTCGGCACCGATTCGCACACAACGATGGTCAACGGACTTGGCGTGCTGGGCTGGGGCGTAGGCGGCATCGAAGCCGAGGCCGCCATGCTTGGACAGTCGGTCTCGATGCTGATCCCGGAAGTGATCGGCGTGCGGCTGACTGGGAAGTTGCGCGAGGGTTCGACGGCTACGGACCTGGTGCTGACCCTGACGGAGATGCTGCGCAAGCGCGGAGTCGTCGGCAAGTTCGTGGAGTACTTCGGGCCCGGACTCGCGACGCTGCCGCTGGCAGACCGCGCGACGATTGCGAATATGGCTCCGGAGTATGGCGCGACCTGCGGCATCTTCCCGGTGGACGAGGAGACGCTCAAGTACCTGCGCCTTACCGGGCGTTCGGATGAGCACGTTGAGCTTGTGGAGGCGTACTACCGCGCGCAGGGGCTGTTCCACGACGCGAAGACGCCTGAAGCCGAGTACACGGACGTGCTGCACCTCGACCTCGGGACGGTGGAGCCGAGCATTGCCGGCCCGAAGCGTCCGCAGGACCGGGTGCTGCTGGGCGCGGCGGCCAGTTCGTTTGAAGAGGCGCTGCCGAGCCTGCTGAAGCCGGGGGCGAAGACTCCGGCACAGCCGATGGTGCGGTGGGAAGGCGAGGGTGGTAATCCGACCGCGACTGGAGTGGAGGACCCGAGCGCCCCGGCCGCGGAGGCCAACATCAAGGAAGACGTGCGCCACGCGCTGCGTCACGGCAGCGTGGTCATCGCGGCGATTACGAGCTGCACGAATACCTCGAACCCCTCCGTGCTGATCGCGGCGGGTCTGCTGGCGAAGAAGGCGGTCGAAAAAGGACTGAAGACTCCTTCGTGGGTCAAGAGTTCGCTGGCGCCGGGCTCGAAGGTCGTGACCGAGTACCTGGAGCGCGCGGGATTGCAAACGTACCTCGACCAGCTTCGGTTCAACCTCGTCGGATACGGCTGCACGACGTGCATCGGCAACAGCGGACCGCTTCCGCAGGAAGTCAGCGACACGATCAACGAACAGGACCTGGTAGTGGCATCGGTGCTGTCGGGCAATCGCAACTTCGAAGGACGCATCAACAGCGAAGTTCGCGCGAACTACCTGATGTCGCCTCCGCTGGTGGTGGCGTTTGCGCTGGCCGGACAGATGATCGACATGTACAAGGAGCCGATCGGGCGCGGCAGAGACGGCCGCCCGGTCTTCCTGCGCGACATCTGGCCGACGCAGAAGGAAGTGAACGACCTGATGCAGCAGTGCATCACGCCGGAGATGTTCCGCTCCACGTATGCCCACGTGCTCGAGGGAGACGCACGCTGGCAGTCGCTGGCGGTTCCCGAGGGCGATACCTACACGTGGGACGGTTCGTCCACCTACATCCAGAACCCGCCGTACTTCGACGACATGCCGCTGATTCCGAGCGGCGTGGAGGAGATCACGGGTGCGCGAGTGCTGGCGCGGCTAGGACACTCGGTGACGACCGATCACATCTCTCCGGCCGGCAACATCAAGAAGGACTCTCCGGCGGGCAAGTATTTACAGGAGCATGGCGTGGCTCCGGCGGACTTCAACAGCTACGGTTCGCGCCGCGGCAACCACGAGGTGATGATGCGCGGCACCTTCGCCAACACGCGCATCCGCAATCGCCTGATCCCGGAGAAAGAAGGCGGCTACACGCGCCATCTGCCCGACGGCAAGGAGATGACGATCTACGACGCGGCCATGCAATACAAGGCCGAGGGCGTTCCGGTCATCATCATCGCCGGGAAGGAATACGGCTCGGGATCGTCGCGCGATTGGGCGGCGAAGGGTCCGAGACTGCTGGGCGTGAGGGCCGTCATTGCCGAAAGCTTCGAGCGCATTCACCGTTCGAACTTAGTAGGCATGGGCATCCTGCCGTTGCAGTTCCTGGAGGATGAAGATCCCGAGTCGCTGGGATTGACGGGCGAAGAAGTGTTCGAGATCGGCGGACTCAAGCACGTGCTGAAGAACTTCGCTCCGGGCAGGACGGTCGAGGTTACGGCCACGGCGGCCGATGGCTCGAAGGTGAAGTTCACGGCCACGGTGCGGATCGATACTCCGCAGGAAGTGCTGTACTACGAGCATGGCGGGATCTTGCAGTACGTCGTGCGGCAGTTGCTGCGGGAGAAGCCGAAGGCGGCGAAAGCGTAGGTAATCGGAAAATCGGAAAAAGTGGAATCGGAAAAACGAAGGCGCGGAGTGATCCGCGCCTTTTTGTTAAGTCGTCATTCCGACCGCAGCGCCGAAGGCGCGGAGTGGAGGAACCTTGTGTTTCGACAGGCGTGAGGTGACGCATGACTAGGCCTGCGCACGGCTTCGCCGTGCTGGGCTGATGTTTCTGCCGTGCCGTACCCAGAGCTTTCGGGCTTCGCCCGACGCTCTGGGCTAAAAGCAAGCGCGGCCTCGCTTCGCTCGGACGCTGAAGAAACGAAGGCGCGGATTGCTCCGCGCCTCTCTCATTTTCGAATTGCCGGATGTTCGGATTTGGTTCCGAATCTGGCCCGAATCTGAAGTAACTAAATCTGCGACATTCAATTCGACGATCCAAAAATCCGACAATTCGTCAATGCACTAGATCCCCACTGCTTCGTAGTCATCTTCGTCGCCACGGGTGCGCGCGCGACGCTGGTGCAGGTCGTGCATGTGGTAAGGCAGGTCGTTGCGGAAGCGGCGCTTGCGCAGTTCGCGCCCGACCCAGAACCCGAGGGTCACGACACCGGCGGCTGCCACGGCAGTGGCGATCGAGGCTCCGGGATTTTCGACCACCGGACGCGCGACGCGGCTGCCGAACAGAGCCATGCGCCCGGGCATCCCCATCTCGCTGCGGAAGTTGCGAAGCGCGTCGCCGCCTCCACGCTCGAGCGCGCGGTGAGCGTGGAGCATCATCTTCAAAGGCGGCACGACGGTGTCTTCGCCGCCGCAGACAACGGCGTGTTCGACACCGCGGTCGCGCTGACGCTCCAACAGCTCTCCGATGGCTTCGCCCATGGCATCCTTGCGCGATGCGAGAGAGCGAAACGCGATACGTCCACTCTTGTCGATCAGGAACGTCGGGTTTGGCATGGAGCCGTACTTCCGATGGACCTTGCCGTTGAGATCGTCAACGAGAATGTCGAGCCTGACTTCCTCCTCGTCGCGGAACAGCTCGGCGGCACGCACCTTGTCTTTCATCGACCGGTGGGCGTGCAGTTCGTCGCCGGGATGCGCTTCTCTAACATAGACAAATAGGAATTCCACGTCGCGGTCGCTGAACTCGTCATAGAGCTCGTTGAGCCCGCTGATGGAGGCTGCCGTTTGCGGGCATGTGGCCGAGCCAAACGTGAGCACCACGTTCTTGCTGTGGCGAAAGTTACTGAGCGTCACGCGGTCGCCATGCAGGCTGCGGAGCGTGAAATCAGGGGCCTTGTCGCCGGGCCCGGGTGCATCTCCGAACCTGGTCTGGGTCATGTCTTTCAGCAGCTGGCCGCGCTGAAACTTCTCGTAGTTGTAATTGTTGAAGCCGAACATCGCTGGAGCCTCCTGGCGCACGTCCGTGCGCTAGTCATGAGCGAAAGCATTAAGGCGGTTTTGGGAATCAGTGCATTTCGGTGATTCGGAACCACTACGCCGGGCTGAAAGGCGCGGCTGCTCCTCCGGATTGCCTTCTGCGAATCCGTTTAGGATACCGGGAACGGCGCCCCCGTGGGCCGCCGAAGGACGCAGATTAGGATGCGACGGACCGGAAATGGTGTTTTCCTGATTGCGCACATCGGTTTGAGCCATATTGCGTTCGGCGACTTGCCCCTGCCGCGGGCACGCGTCTAGAATCACGAACCGAGGATTCATACGTAGTACGTACCTGTGGAGGGTGCATGGCGCTGAAAGTGGGAGATGTTGCGCCGGACTTCGAAGTCCCCGCGGTGGTCGGCGAAGAGAAAACCAAGATCAAGCTGAGCGAATACCGCGGGAAGAAGAACGTGGTGCTGGCCTTTTACCCGCTGGACTGGACTCCAGTTTGAACGGCGCAAATGCCGGCGTACAACGCGGATCTCGAGAGGTTCGCCGGCTTCGATGCCCAGGTCGTGGGCATTAGCGTCGATTCCATTCCAAGCCATATCGCGTGGCAGAAACGCGATATCGGCATGCTCGATTACCCCTTGTGCTCGGATTTCTACCCGCACGGCAAGGTGGCTGAACAGTTCGGATTGCTCCGGCAAGGCCCGCCCATTCCGGGTATCAACGAACGCGCGGTGTTCATCGTGGATAAAGAAGGCAAGCTGGTGTTCGCCAAGGTTTACGACCTGGGCGAACAGCCCGACAACGAAGAGGCGTTCGAAGTGCTGAGAAAGCTGTAGGGAGTTCACGTTGAGGGAAGCCCCACGCGCGCGTGGGGCTTTTTTCATATGAATGTTGGCGCCCCCACATCTGCTCGCGATGCAGGCAAATGTGGGAGGATGTGATTCCCACGTTCGCCAAAAGAGGGCGGACGTGGGGCACCGTTACCCCGACGGCGTGTTCACCCAAACAGAAATGCCCGCCATTGTGGCGGGCATTTCTGTTTCTGGTTTGTTTTACTTTTTCGAAGCAGCCTTTTTCTTCGCTGCCGGCTTTGCGGCTGGTTTTTCGGATGCTACCGGTTCGGAGTTCTTCAGCATTTCTTCCACGAGTTGAAAGAGCTGCGAGCGGTCCACGACTTCCACGAACGGCGTGCCGCGCTGC
>DASPLH010000260.1:0-8900 GCA_035627675.1 Clostridia bacterium | reverse complement strand
TCGCCGGACACGAGGGCTACATCACCGTCGGCCTCTACCGAAACGGAATGCCCGGCGAGATCTTCATCACTATGGCCAAAGAGGGCTCGACCGTCAGCGGCCTGATGGATAGCTTCGCCTGCGCCACCTCGATCGCCCTGCAGCACGGAGTCCCGCTCCACCTGCTCTGCGACAAGTTCGCGCACGCCCGCTTCGAGCCCAGCGGCTGGAGCAATAACCCGGATATCGGCTTCGCCAAGTCGATCATGGACTACATCTTCCGCTGGCTCGAACTCCGCTTCCTCCGCGGACAACAGCAGTCGCTTTTCGAGGACATGCGCCCGAAGGCCAGCGTGATGAACCTGCCATCAGCGCCAGTAACGGGTGATCTGCCTCTCGAAACTCGAAACTCGAAACCCGAAACTGCGCATCACGCAAGTGATGCGCTCAGGGGAATGGTGGACCTGGGCGACGCCCCAAGCTGCCACGTCTGCGGAGCCATCATGACCAGAAACGGAAGCTGCTACCGCTGCATGAGCTGCGGCAGCACCAGCGGGTGCTCGTAATTAGCTTGTCATGTTGAGCGAGTGGGCGCGCCATAACAAAGCGCGCCCGGGACGAGTCGAAACACCTGAATCGCGCGTAGCGCAACCGAACAACGAGCAGGGCGGCCGAAAGGCCGCCCTTGCTATTGCACCCGCTCCTCCACGAAGTGTCACGCTGAGGGACCAAGACGCTCCCTCCCGAAGTGTCATGCTGAGGAGGGCTTCAGCCCGACGAAGCATCTATGCATTTCCGCCCGCCCACGAAGTGTCATGTTGAGCGACTGCGCCGCCCGAAACTTCGGCGGCGCGTCTGAGGAGCGAAACATCTAAATCGCGCGAAGCGCATCCCTGCTGCCGCGACACCCTACAACGGCCAGTCCACGCTCAGATCGCGCCACGCAGGATTCACTCCGACAATCAGCGCGACCTTCTTGCTCCGCCGCCAGCCCTTGATCTCCTTCTCGCGGTCGATCGCATTGCGCACGTCTCCAAAGCGCTCGTAGTAAACGAGCGTGTCGATCTTGTACCGCGCCGTGAAGTCCGAACGCCCATTGCGATGCTCCCAAACGCGCCGCTCAAGGTTATTCGTGACTCCGGTGTAGAGCATCTTCGAACGGTTCGTCAGGATGTACACGTAGTAATACATAGACCCATTCGCGCCAGAACCAAGGCGCTCAGGGTGACACACGAAGGAGAGGACGGACCGTGACCAGCCTCACGTCACGACGTGCGATCCCTCATGTGCCCCAATGCTGGCCGGAAATCTCTGAGTGTAATGCGTATGCGGAGGAGCGAGAACCACTCCCCTATGAAGTGTCATGCTGAGGAGGGCTTCAGCCCGACGAAGCATCTATGCATTTACCGCCCTCTCACATGTGTCATGTTGAGCAACTGCGCCGCCCGAAACTTCGGCGGCGCGTCTGAGGAGCGAAACATCCAAATCGCGCGAAGCGCATCCCTATCATTCACCGCCGGGTGCCCCATGTGTGCCCGCCTCCGTTGGCGGACACACGTGGGAACGAATAAAGCCGCGCGAAGCGCGACCAAGAACTGAAAAAGCGCCGCTCGCGCGGCGCTTCCTTTCTTACCCTAACCTGACTACTGCGTTGCTGACTGCGTTCCGGTGATCGGGGCCGCCTGCGATGCCACCACCTTCCACTTGCCGTCCGGCATCTTCACCCAGGTATCCGTCCAGCGCTCCCGTGTGTCGATCTTCTTGCCATTCGACAGCGTGCCTTTGCCGCGCCAGGTGCCGGTAGCGATCGCCGTGTTGCCAAACTGCTTCACCTCGACCTCGGCGATCGAGTTCTCTTCCCACTTCGCGCCCTTCATCCGCGACAGTACATCCTGCTTCGTGACCATCGTGCCGTCCGAGTCCACCATTACGACGTCCTCGGCCAGCATCGGCTCAACCTCTTCGGGCCTCCCGTTCTTGGACGCCTCCGCCCACTTCTGTTCCATCGCCTTCAGCGCCTGCTCCACCTGCGGGTCCGTCTTCATCTGCGAAGAAGAATCCATCCCGGTCATCGAACCCTTCTTGTGGGCCTTCTCCGACTCCTGTGCCGCCACCAGCGTTGTCGCCAGCGCCAGCAGCATCGTCGCCACCAACATTCGTTTCATCGGTTTTTCCTCCACCGTCGATTTGCGCGCAAATGCGCGTTTTGAGACCACGCGATGCGGAAGATAGGGAACCTCGGCCAGAGGTCAGAAAGGGAAGGGCCCAGACAAAGCAGCAATCGGATTCAACCCCAGATTCAGGGCTGAATCAAGGTAAGAAGGACTCCGGCCAGATTACGTTGCCCTCAGGGATCGATCCGAAAATCCGAAAATCGGAAAATCCGAAAATCCCCTCTGCCGGGTGCCCCATCCTCGCTCGCCTCTGTTGGCGGACACACGTGGGAACGAACAAAGCCGCGCGAAGCGCGACCAAGATGCCTAACTGTCTAAAAACAAAGAACCCCTCCAGCGGGGGAGGGGGGGTACAGCTAAGCACCTCAGTACCTCAGTACCTCAGCACCTCAGTACCTACTTTTCACGCCGCTCCGCTCTGTTTCTCCTTGGACATGGCGTGGAACCGCCGCTCGATTTCCTCGCCGGAGACGTCCTCGACGTGCGTTGCCATGTACCAGATGCAGCCCGACGAGTCGCGCACCTGCGCCACGCGGTCTCCGTAGAACTCCGTGGTTGGCTCGCGCTCCGAGCGCGCGCCGGCCTCGAGCGCCGACCTGTACGCGGCGTCCGCGTCCGGGACATAAAGGTGGTATAGGCCCGTCATTGCCGGATACCGCTCGCTGGCATCCGCGCACATCAGCATTGAGTCGCCGAGCCGCACTTCGGCGTGCATGATCCTTCCACTCGGGTCCGGCATGCGCATCACCTCGACCGCCCCGAACGCGCGCGTCAGGAACTCGATCAACTTCGCGGCATTCGGAACCACGAGGTAAGGCGTGATCGTGTGGTAGCCCTCGGGAATCGGTTTCACTGCCATAAGCACCCCCGCATCGATGTCGCGACAGCCTACAACAGAACCTGCTCACAGCGGAGACCCATTGCTGGCAGCTATAAAAGTGGTTGCATACGCGGAAACTGCCCGTTTATCCACCACGCTCCACAGGCGGATTCAGGCTACAATCCAGTTCTCCGCGAACCCCATGACTATCGCCATCGTCTGCGCCGTCGTTGCCGCCGCGCTCGCTTCGGGCGTCACCTACATTGTCGTGCGTTCGCAGGTCGCGACCGCCATCGCCGTCCAGGACGCGCTCAAGGCGGCGCTGGCCGAGAAGAACTCCGAGCTGGCCTCCGCCCGCCAGGAGCTGGCGCTGGCCGCCGAGGAGCGCACCATGGCGTTGCGCGACGTGGCCACGCTCCGGGAGCGAGTCGAGCAGGAGCGCGCGACCGCCGCGGAGAAGCTTTCGGCGCTGACCGAGGCACACGAGGCCTTCAAGGCGCAGTTCGCCGAGTTGTCGGCTGCGGCGCTCCGGACCAACACCGAGGAGTTTCTCAAGCTGGCGCAGGAGCGCCTCAAACTGCACCAGTCGCAAGCCTCCGGTGAACTGGAGCACAAGCGTCAGGCCGTGGAGAACCTCGTCAAGCCGCTTACCGACGCGCTGACCCACTTCTCCACCCATGTGCGCGACCTTGAGTCGAAGCGCACGGAGGCCTATACCGAGCTGAAGACCCAGCTTGTGTCCGTGGTCGAGACCCAGCAATCGCTGAGGACGGAGACCGGAAAGCTCGTCAACGCCCTGCGGGCTCCGCACGTGCGCGGGCGCTGGGGCGAAATCCAGTTGCGGCGCGTCGTGGAGATCGCCGGCATGGTCCCCTTCTGCGACTTCCAGGAGCAGGCCTCGGTCACCACCGCCGACGGACGCCTCCGTCCGGACCTGATCGTGCGCCTGCCCGGCGGCAAGCAGATCGTCGTGGACGCCAAGGCCCCGCTCTCCGCCTACCTCGAGGCGGTCGAGGCCACGGACGACGATATCCGCCGCGCCCGCATGCTGGCCCACGCCACCCAGATCAAGGACCACATGGCCAAGCTCGGGGCTAAGAATTACTGGGAGCAGTTTGATGGCTCGCCCGAGTTCGTGGTCATGTTCCTTCCCGGCGAGGTGTTCTTCAGCGCCGCCCTCGAGCAGATGCCGGCGCTGATCGAGAGCGGGGTGGAGCAGAAGGTCATCCCCGCGTCGCCCACCACCCTCATCGCCATGCTGCGCGCCGTGAACTACGGGTGGCAGCAGGCGAAGCTGGCCGAGAATGCGAAGAAGATCAGCGACCTCGGCAAGCGCCTTTACGACAGCCTGCGCGTGATGGCGGGTCATATGGAAGACCTCGGGTCGAATCTAGACAAGTCGATGAAGGCGTACAACCGTACGGTCGGCTCGCTGGAGCGCAACGTGCTTTCCGCGGCGCGAAAGTTTCCCGAGCTTGGTGTCGGCGCCCCTGAAGAGATCGAGGAGTTGCAGCAGCAGGAAGAGGCTCCTCGCCTGCTCCAGGCCGCCGACTGGATCACCATGGAAGAAGAGCGGAGCGACGCCGCGAAGGCCTAGCTCGTCAAGCCCTGGTTGTGTGGCGCAGGCATGTGGCTCGCGCGAATGCGTTGGAAGATGGCGTGGCGCAGCTCGGACGTTCCTGCGGCATGGATTGTCCGCTCGCGACAGATATAATCGACAAATCCATGGTTCGCGACGGAATCTATTACGCACTGGCGTTAGTCCTGGCCGCCGTACTCATCGGCTGGCTCACTCATCCGGCGTTCGCTGCCGTGCCGCTGGCGCTGGCAGCGTTCTTCCTTTGGTTCTTCCGCGATCCTGAACGCAAGATCCCCGACAGCCCGGGTGCGATTGTTTCGTGCGCCGACGGAAAGGTCACGGACGTCTCGACCATCCACGTGAACGGCGAGCCCCGCACCCGAATCAGCATCTTCCTCAACGTCTTCAATGTGCACGTGAACCGCTCGCCGCTGGCCGGCACGATCACCGGCGTCGAGTACAAGCGCGGCAGTTTCAGGAATGCGATGGGAGAAGCATCGGCGGAGCTGAACGAGCAGAACGTCTGCACGGTCCGCGGCGAAGACGGCCAAGTGGTCGTCTTCAAGCAGATTGCCGGCCTGCTCGCGCGAAGGATCGTGTTCACGAAGCGTACGGGCGACCGTGTCGCGCGCGGCGAGCGTATCGGCCTCATCAAGTTCGGCTCGCGGTGCGACGTTGTGCTCCCGGCCGAAGCCCGGGTGTCGGTCAAGGTGGGCGACAAGGTCACCGGCGGCACTACGGTGCTGGCGACGCTTCCTGCGGGAGGCGCGCGATGAACCTGACTCTGAGACGCCGCCGCGACGACCGCCAGCCGCGCCGCATGCGGAAGGGAATGTATCTACTCCCGTCAATGTTCACGACGGCGAACATCGGCGCCGGGTTTTACGCGATCCTGCAGGTGATGCAGGGCAGCGCGGCCGAGCCGTGGCACTTCGACACCGCCGCCAAGGCGATCGGCTTCGCCATCCTGTTCGACGGGGTCGATGGGACGATCGCGCGGCTGACGAACACCGCCAGCGATTTCGGCAAGGAGCTCGACTCGCTGGCGGACGTGGTGACGTTTGGCGTGGCGCCCGCGGTGCTGGCCTTTATGTGGGGCTTCCGCGAACTTCCCGTGATGTTGGACGCTGACCTGCGCACCCGCCTCGTTCAGGTCGGAGCCATCTGCGCGTTTATCTTCCTTGCGGCGGGAGCGAGCCGGCTGGCGCGATTCAATATCCAGCTGAACCCGCAGCCCTCGAATCCCGGGCGGCCCGACCGCAAGTACTTCGTCGGCATGCCGATCCCGGCCGGAGCCGGGTGTATTGCCGCGGTCGTGCACTTCCGGCTGGGTGAGCCGTTGCAGGCCTGGTGGCTCTCGGCGATTTGGGCCTGCTTTGTGGCGGCCTGCGCGTTCCTGATGGTGAGTACCTGGCGTTTCTGGAGTTCGAAGAACGTTGCTTGGGGCAGCCGCCAGTCGTTCCGGTTCATCCTGCTTCTGTGTGCGATCTTCGCGGCGGTTTGGTACTTCTCGCGCTACGTGCTGTTTGGATTGGCGCTGACGTATATGCTGTCAGGAGTGTTGAGCCGGCTGATTTTCGTCCTTCGCCGTCCGTCGCCGCCTCCCCCCACACCCCAGACCACGGAGCTCTGATGACACCCACGCATAGAACAGGCGACACTCACATCCGCACAGGGCTATTCCGCGTTGCCATCGTCGGAGCTGGGACGCTGAAGGGCAAAGAACTGAAGGATCTGCTCAGCGAGCGGAACTTCCCAACGGCCGACGTCCGGCTGCTCGACGACGAAGAGTCGATGGGACAGCTCGAGTCGGTCGGGGATGAGCCGACGTTCATCCAGAGCGTCATGCCGGAGCACCTGGAGGCGGTGGACTTCACCTTCTTCGGATCGGATTCGGCCTACACGGCGACAACCTGGAAACTGGCGCGGGATGCGGGAAGCGAGATCATCGATCTCTCCTACGCGCTGGATTCGAATCCCGACGCCGCGTTGCGCGCTCCGTGGATCGATCGCGAACTCGGACGCGACCACTCCCAGGAACTCCTGACAAAACCCGTGAATGTCGCGCATCCCGCGGCGGTTACGCTGGCGTTGCTGTTCCTTCGGCTAAAAAAGCAACGCGCCATCGTGCATGCCAACGCTACCGTCTTTGAGCCCGCGAGCGAGCGCGGCAAGCGCGGCATGGATGAACTGCACGATCAAACGGTGAACCTGCTCTCGTTCCAGCAGATGCCGACAGCCGTGTTCGGAACGCAGGTTGCCTTCAACGTGATCTCCGGATACGGCGAGGGGACGCAGCCGGCCATGAGCGCCGTCGAAGAGCGCATTGTGCGGCACTTCACCAGCCTCATGGGCGACGGTGCGCCGGTGCCTTCGCTGATGCTCTTGCAGGCGCCGGTCTTCCACGCGCACACGTTCTCGGTCTACATTGAGCTTGATTCTCCTATGTCCGTCGGCGATTTCGAAGCGGCTCTGTCGGGCGAACACGTGCAGGTGATGAGGGCTGACGAGCGCCCAAGCAACGTGAACGTCGCCGGCTCGGCCGATATCCAGGTCGCGGTGCGGGCTGACGCCCAGCGGCCCGCCGGGTTCTGGCTGTGGGCCGCGGCCGACAACCTGCGCATCATGGCTTCGCTGGCCGTGGAATGCGCAGAGGAGATGATCTCGACACGTCCTCGAGGACAGGTGCAATAGTGCGGCGATACTTCACCGCGACACTGGGGCTCGCCCTATTGCTGATTGCAACGGGCTGCGGTTACCACCAGGCCGGCAAGGCTTCGCGCCTGCCTACCTCGGTGAACACGATCGCCGTGCCGACGTTCATCAATCGGACACAGACCTATCGGATCGAGACCATCCTGACGAACGCGGTCGTTCGCGAGTTCAACACGCGAACGAATTACCGCGTGGTCAGCAACGCCTACGACGCGGACGCGGTGTTGAGCGCGCAGGTGGTGTCGGCGCAGACGGCCCCGGTCACGTATGACTCCGAGAACGGGCGAGCGTCGAGCGCCATCGTCACCGTGCGCGTGAAGGTCAATCTCACGGGCAAGGACGGCCGGGTGCTGTTCTCCGACCAGAATTACACCTTCCGCGAGCAGTACCAGATCTCCCGCGAACTCTCGAGCTTCTTCGCCGAGGAGACGCCTGCGCTCAACCGCCTGTCGAACGATTTCGCGCGTTCGCTCGTGTCGAATGTGCTGGAGGCGTACTGATGCGGGGCTTTGCGCCGGCCGAGCGCTTCGTCGGCGAGGTCGCCAGCCGCAAGTTGAAGCCGGGTTACGTTTTCGTCGGGGATGAGGCCTTCTTCCGCCGGCAATGCAGAGACGCGGTGCTCCAGCACCTGGTTGCGCGCGATATGCGCGAGTTTAGCCTTTTCGAGTTCGATCTCGAGAATACCGAAATCCAGGAAGTGCTCGATCGCGCGCGCACGCCTTCGCTGATGGCCCCGTTCCAGGTGTTCTTCGTGCGGGGAGTGAAAGCCCTGTATGGACGCGGTAAACACGACGCGGAGTTCGCCGCGCTGGCCCACTACTTCCAGGACCCGAATCCCGACGCGCTGATCGTTTTCATCGCCGATCACATCAGCATACCGGCCGACCTTCGCCGGATGGAGATGCAGGACAAGGAGCGCTACGACCGCATCCGCGAGACCCTGGGCGAGTACTGCACGATGATCGAGTTCGCTCGCGTCGATGAAGGCGAAGCGGTGAAGTGGGTGCAGGACGCGGCAGCGCGCGAAGGGGTCAAGGTCGATCAGGACGCCGCCCGCGAGATGGTCGATGCCCTCGGCGGCGACATGATGATGATCTCCGGCGAGCTGGAAAAGCTCATCCTCTACGTCGGAGAGAAAAAGAAGATCACCCTGGGCGACGTGGAGACCATGGTGCTCGCGGCCAAGCAGCGCACGTTGTACGAGCTGACCGACGCCATAAGCGCCAAGGACCGGAAACGCGCGCTGGAGATGCTGGACGCGATCATCACGACCGGCGATGGGGACGAGGCGGCCATCGGACATCTCTACATGCTGGCGAAGACCTTCCGCCAGATGCTGGTCATCAGCGAGAAGAACGTTCGCGATTCGCGCGCCCTCTGGCAGGTGTTGTGGCAGGGATTCCGCGTGCCGCCGTTCGCGGCCGAGGACGTGATCCGGCAGGCGCGGAGATACAAGTCCCGCAGGGAACTCACCCGGGCAATCCGGCTGATCGCGCGGGCCGACCTCGCCCTGCGCTCCAGCCCGACGAGCAAGCGGATGGTGCTGGAAAACCTGGTGCTGGAGTTGGCGTCGGAGCCCAAGGCCAATGAGGCGTCGCCCTGGCAGCAGGAGATGCTGCCGGTCTAGAGCCAG